>JAMFSL010000363.1 GCA_026225275.1 Puia dinghuensis | reverse complement strand
TGGGAATCTGCAGCCTGTATATAGGCGAAAAAGCGCCGGACCAGGGCAATTAATCCTCCGTTTTACCGTTATGTCTGGCAACCCCAACAATCAAGCCTATAGAGAGCATTTTACCCCACAACAGAGCCGGCCGAAGATTAAAGCTTAAATTACTGATTTTAAATTAGTTATGAAATTATTTGGATACAAGATAAGGGGTATGCGCGGGGTTTTTCTTTTATGTACATCATTGATGGCTGTACAGGTTGTTTCGGCACAGTTTTTAAGAGACGAGTTGAACCAGCCGGAACATGACAGCAAGCCCTATTATATCGGGATTGGCTTTCTCTATACCAACACTCATTTACAGGTCAGTGCGCATCCGAAGTTTCTGCAAAGCGACAGTGTTTTATATGTCAATCCGAATAATTCGGGCGGCTTCGGCGTGTCAGGGATGTTCACCTTCAAAGTGGTGAAGCATCTCGAGTTCAGACTTGCTATCCCGGAATTCATTTTTGCCAGCAACAGCCTGTCCTACCACGTTACTTATCCGCCGGCCGGCGAGACTACCCTGGCTACCAAGCAGATCCAATCGCTTTACCTTGGGTTTCCCGCACAGGTGAAATTCCTTTCCGACCGGATCAATAATTTCAAGGTGTATATGCTGGGCGGCTTCAATTATCAATATGATCTTGCCTCCAATTCTTCAGCCAGGAAGGCGGAAAACCTGGTCAAGCTGACGCCCACGGATTTGAGCTATGAGCTCGGGTTGGGTTTTCAGTTTTTTTTCCCGGTGTTCATTTTGTCACCGGAGTTGAAGTTCAGCGAAGGGATCAAGAATGTCCACAGCAGAGATCCGAATCTGCAGTATTCCAACGTGATCGATCAGATCAAGACACGGATGGTTACCTTTTCACTTATTTTCGAGGGATAGATATCAATAATCATACTGCCGTCTGAACATATTGATCCGGATACCGGCTGTCAGCACGGTTGAACTGGAGCTATGGTAGGTATTAGTAGGATCATTGACGGAATACTTCCGGTACATGGCCGACAAATCGATGAAGAGATTTTCCCTCGCCTGATAAGACAAGAGACCGGAGATATTCGCGCATTTGGCGGGGATACCCGATCCGATATGGAACCCGTAGTCACGGGGACGGGTATTGTAATCTTCGAAAATATTACCGCCGAAGTTGATGCCGGCGGAGTCCAGCCCTTGTTTATAATAAATGATCTTTCCTTCCAGCAGCCATCTGTAGGCGGGTTGATAGCGGGCAATGGCGATGAATTCTTCAAAGTTCGCGCCCAGGGGATGTGCCAGCGGCTGGTTGTAATGACTGTAGTTGTCGATGCTATCGTCATGCTGGTACGTATAGGGACGCACAATATTGGTTTCCAGCTGCAGATCAAGGTTCTTAACGGTAAAGGCATTGATATACTTGACACCCAGCTGCAGCCCCTGCTTGTTGGCCCAGTAGCCATTGGAATAATGCAGGATCTGGTGCAAAATGAATTCGTCGATCAGCAATTGTCCGTATAACTGTACGCTATGGGCGATATTGGCTTTGAAGTCCAGTCCGGCTGTGGTCTTGTCCGGGCTACCATTCTGTTGTTGTGCGGAGACGAGGAAGGCAACAGGGTTGAGATACGACAGATCAAAACCGGTAGAGCGGGTAAACATGACATTTTCAAATACACCGACATTCAGCCAACGAAAAGCGTTGATGCTGAGATGATGAAAAACGGCGAATTTCTGCGGATACAGGTAATTCGAATCGTTAACCAGGTGTTGGTCGACCAGCTGTGCATACATGACCTGGTAGTTCAATTTCCAGATGCGGGTATTGATCTTACCGAAAAGGTAGGGCGCTGCATAATCGCTGAGGAAGAGGCTACGGTAGCCGTCGCCGATAAAATTCTTGTCATAACCGGCCTGGATATCGAAATATTTCCAGACGTTGAAATAGATAGAAGCCCTGTTGTCGTAATAATCGTAGCCGTCCGTCCCGAAAGATTGGTAATAACCGGCTCCGGGGACAGCCTTGTACTGGACCGCCCGTTGTTGGAACCAGGTGGGGCCTCTTTCCTGGTTATCTGTGATATAGGCTGAAAAGCCTAATTTACCGGCGATCATTCCGCGCAGTGTGAGGCCTTTTGAGTTCAGGTAAACCCGTTCACTATTGCTGCTCTCTTTGGATTGATTCTCCTGAATGACCGGATCGACGGCCAGGAAGAAGTCGCTATCGGCAACCTTGTAGAAATTAGCTTTTTCAGTATAGAAGGTCTTCAGCCAGGGCGTTTTACTGGCAAAAGTATCCTGGCTACCGGTCGTCCATTCGATATTGTTCATCCGGAGCGAATATAGCATAGCCAGGTCGGTAGCAGAAAGCTGGTAGCGGGGGTCGTCCGGGTGGGTCTTGTGCATGGAGTCTGTGAACTCCGCGATCCGGATGGCAATTTTCCGGCTGATGGGTTTGTCCGAGCTGAAGTTCAGGCTGGGGTTGGTTTGCTGCATGATCTGCAGTCTGTCCAGGAAATGATCGTATTGGCTGCCCTGAGGCAAAAAGCTGGATTGAGCAGAAACGATGGCCGGCAAGAGGAAGACCGGGAGCAGGACCGGCAGGATCAATGACAGGCGGGGCGCCAGGATCCCTAAAATTATGTTTCGTCTTAGAAGGGTTTTAATAAATTGCATCATAAAGCATGTAATTTTGAATTGAGGCAAAAAATTGTCAGAAAAATAATTTTTTGCCTCAAAACTGTTTTATGTCGTCTGAAACGATCAATTTTCTCTATGCGTAATTACCTGATCAAGAACGTTTCGTTAGTCAACGAAGGTAGGATTAGTCCGGCAGATTTGATACTCAAAGACGGCCGGATCGAAAAAATCGGAGTGGGTCTTCAACCTTCCTTCGCTGTTACGGAGATCAACGGGGAAGGATTGCATTTATTGCCTGGAGCGATTGACGACCAGGTCCATTTCCGGGAGCCCGGACTCACGCATAAGGCCACCATCTACACGGAGGCCAAAGCGGCGGTAGCCGGGGGCGTTACCTCTTTTATGGAAATGCCGAATACCCTGCCGCCGGCCTTTACGCAGGATCTGCTGGAGCAGAAGTATGACATCGGCGCCCGTCATTCGCTGGCGAACTATTCTTTCTATATGGGTACGTCGAATGATAATGCGGAGGAAGCATTGCGGACCAATGACAAGCGGCGGGATGTCTGCGGTATCAAGATCTTCATGGGTTCGTCGACAGGCAATTTACTGGTCGACAACTATCTGACCCTGGACCGGTTGTTCAGGGAATGCGAGGTATTGATCGCCACGCACTGCGAAGATGAGAAGATCATCCGGCAAAACCTGGCAAGGCTGAAACAGGAGGGGCGTGAGCTGGTAGCCGCCGACCATCCGCTGATCCGCGACGCGGAGGCCTGTTTTGAATCATCCCTGACAGCCATTCAGTTTGCCCAAAAGCATAATAGCCGGCTGCATGTCTTTCATCTGACCACAGAAAAGGAGATGCAACTGTTCAGTAACTTGCTGCCATTAAAGGACAAGCGGATCACGGCGGAAGTCTGTGTACATCACCTGCATTTCACTTCCGATGACTATGACCGGCTGGGCAATCGGATCAAGTGCAATCCTGCCATCAAGGCTCCCCATAACCGGGAGGCACTTTGGAAGGCGTTGCTGGATGACAGGCTGGATTTGATCGCTACAGATCACGCTCCCCATACCCTGGCAGAGAAGGGGTTGATGCGCGGGCCCCGGGGGATGGAGCCTTTGCCGGTCGGGGCGGTCGATGGTGGCCATGGGGGAGGGAGCGCTTACGAGCGGGCGCATGCCGGACTTCCGCTGGTACAGCATTCGCTGCTGATGATGTTGCATTATGTCAAAGAAGGACGGATCAGCCTGGAAAAGGTGGTAGAAAAGATGAGTCATGCGGTGGCGACCTGTTTTCAGATAGCTGACAGGGGATATATCAGAGAAGGATACTTTGCAGACCTGGTGCTGGTCGACCTGAATCGTCCTTCGCGGGTGAGTGCAGACAATATCCTGTACAAATGTGGCTGGAGCCCTCTGGAAGGGTTTGAATTTCCTGCTACCGTGACCCATACTTTCGTCAATGGGCACCTTGTTTATGGAAATGGGGTCTTTGATGAATCTCAATGGGGGCAGCGGATGCGGTTTGACCGGTAAGAACATTATGGAAATCGACAATATAACATACGAAGACCTATCTCTTTTCAGTCATGAGGAGGAATTCTCCATTTTCCACAAGGTAGATTTTACCCGAACGACAGGGGGAAAAGACCTGTTGCTGGATTATTTCAGCCGTCCCTTCAGCAAATTGGAGCCCATTTATGCTACTCAGCGCATATTGGCGCTGATGCTGGATAGGCTCGACAAATGGCCGAAGGCAATCAGCAACGGAACGATCATGGTCATAGAAAGGTTTTATGAGACGGCGATCGATACAATCCCCCAGGCGGAGAACCTGCCGGCAGCGCTGAGCTATAAAATATTCCATTCGTCCGATTATTCCATGGTACGCTATTCCGTGGGGCATTTTGCCGACTTTGTCAGGGGGATGAACCAACTGTTATCCATGTTGGACGTTTCCGACTGTCCACCGCTGCTGGGTGATCTGTTACAAAGAGCGAGACGGTTGCTGGACCAGGATGTCCTTCATTCGCTGGCAAAGACCGAATCGGGAATCAAGCTGAATCCCATCCAGGTCATCCACTATGGGCATTATATCCGCGAGAGATTCAAGACCAGCATGCAATCGTTGATCGAGATCCACAGCCGTCTGGATGCCTGGTATTCGATGGCGATGGCTACCCGGCGATACCGATTGAGCTTCCCGGTATTTGTGGACCAGGAAGATTCTTACCTGGATGTCAAATCGCTGTATCACCTGCTATTGCCGCAGCCGGTTGCGTACGATGTGCGGCTTGACCCGGAAACCAATTTTCTTTTCCTGACGGGGGCCAATATGGCTGGTAAGAGTACCTTCATCCGTTCGGTGGGCGCGGTGGTGTTCCTGGCGCACCTGGGGATGGGTGTACCCGCCCAATCGATGCGGTTAAGTTTGTTCGATGGCATTCTAAGCAATATCAATGTGGTGGACAATATCAGCAAAGGAGAAAGCTTTTTCTTCAATGAGGTACAGCGTATACGAAATACGCTGGAGAAGATTGGCAACAAGCGGAAATGGCTGGTGCTGATCGATGAGCTTTTCAAAGGCACGAATGTAGAGGATGCGATGAAATGTTCGACGACGGTGATCAAGGGATTGATCAAGATCCACCGATCATTATTCATTCTCTCTACGCACCTGTATGAGATCGGAGAAGAGCTCAAAGTATATCCTAATATTCTCTTCCGGTATTTTGAAACCTCTGTCAAGGACGATCAACTGGAATTCAGCTATCAGTTGAAAGAGGGGATCAGTAATGACCGGATCGGTTATTTGATCCTCAAAAGAGAGAAGGTGGTGGAGATGCTGGACAGATTGTAGGGGCTAACTGCAGTATTTCTGCCGTGGAACGTTTCGTGAAAAACAGGGCAAGTTTTTTCCATCCGTTTTCAAATATTTTCTAGCTTCATCGGCTAAACGTAGCCGTATGTTGGTGAAGACATTTGGTAGTGCAGTGTATGGCGTTGAGGCGATCACCATTACCATCGAAGTTAACGTGACGGAGGGGCTCCATACTTTTGTAGTAGGGCTGGCCGACAGTGCTGTCAGGGAAAGTATTCAGCGGATAGAGAGCGCCATTAAAAGCAATGGCTATTATATGCCCCGTACCAAGCTGGTCGTCAACCTGGCGCCAGCGGGGATCCGAAAGTCAGGATCTGCTTTCGATCTGCCGATTGCCATCGGGGTGCTGGCTGCCAGCGGCCAGATTCCTGACGCGACCCCATTGCAGGATCATGTTATCATGGGTGAACTGGGATTGGATGGCAGTATACATCCTATCAAAGGTGCTTTGCCGATCGCTATCCAGGCCCGCAAGGAGGAATTCAAAGGGTTGATCGTTCCCCGCCAGAATGCATTGGAAGCCGCCATCGTCAATCAGCTGCAGGTATTTTCCTTTGGGCATTTAAAGGAGGTGATAGACTATTTTAGGAACAGCGCAGCTGCGCAACCGGTGGTGGTTGATACCAGGGCTGCTTTTCATGCTGCAGCTCCACCGTCCGATCTTGATTTCAGTGATGTCAGGGGACAAGATAGCATTAAGCGGGCGATGGAGATCACTGCAGCAGGTGGTCACAACGCCATCCTGGTAGGGCCGCCCGGTGCAGGCAAGACCATGTTGGCCAAGCGGCTGCCGACCATCCTTCCGCCGCTCAATCTGCATGAAGCGTTAGAGACTACCAAGATCCACAGTGTAGCCGGCAAATTACCAGAGCATACGACCTTATTGTCGCAGCGGCCTTTCCGTCATCCCCATCATAGCATTTCGGCTACAGCGCTAGTCGGTGGCGGCGCCATTCCTCAGCCTGGCGAGATCTCGCTGGCGCACAATGGCATCCTCTTCCTCGACGAACTGCCGGAATTCGGCAGAAATGTGCTGGAAGTGATGCGGCAGCCGATGGAGGATCGGAAAGTGATGATCAGCCGGACAAAATTGTCGGTGGAATTTCCGTCTGCCTTTATTCTGGTGGCTGCCATGAATCCTTGTCCCTGCGGCTATTACAATCATCCTGAAAAAGAATGCAATTGTTCGCCGGGGACGGTGGCGCGGTATCTCAATAAGATCTCCGGGCCATTGCTGGACAGAATCGACCTCCATGTGGAAGTCGTGCCGGTGCCTTATGCGCAACTGTCCGCCGCTGGCATCGGTGAAACGTCTCATCAGATCAGGGAAAGGGTGATGGCTGCGCGGGAGATACAGCGGCGCCGGTATGAAAGCTGGGGGATTTATAGCAATGCGCAAATTGGTAACCGGATGCTGCGGGAATTTTGCCGGATCGATACGGCTGGTGAACGGTTGCTGGAGGCGGCGATGGACAAATTGAAATTGTCCGTGCGGGCGCATGATCATCTTTTGAAGGTAGGGCGGACGATAGCGGATCTGGGAGGTAGTGAGCATATCAGGGTGGAGCATCTGGCGGAGGCGATACAGTACCGGAGCCTTGACAGAGAGGGGTGGGCGGGGTGAAGTGCGGGACTCCGCACCTACGTCGATCACCAATCATTCTTCAATGCCGGGTTGGTGCGTTCGGGGGCCAGGACATCTTTGTCGCGCCACTGCGGATTATACCAAACGAAAAAGTTCAGCCAAATAGTCCGGGACATCCGCATCAGGATAGGCTGTAGGGCAATCAGCAGGAAAGCGTTGACACCCATCCACCAGAACAGGCGGTTGTCGTGCAGGGACATGCCGATCAGTACTTTCCAGCCGATGAAGCTGGCGACACAAACCACGACGGAGAGGGCATAACTGACGAAGCCGGTCCCATACCAGAACCCTACCTCAATCTCAAAGGGTTGGCCGCAGACCGGGCAATGTTCATTCATCTGCATCATATGTTTGAGATCATAAGGATTATGATGGACGTATAGGTCGCCCTGGCGACAGCGGGAACATTTATTGTTCAGGATGCTGTGGAGAAGGCCGGGACGATGATCGTGGGTGATGTGTTGCATAGCACAAAGATACCCGGCAGCAGGGCGTGCAATGTTGTGCTAATAAGGGCTTAAATGGCATTATTTACTTTTTTCTTTTTTTCGGGGAGGGCCGGCTGGCAGAAGCCGGAGCAGCCTTGGCGACAGTAGGCGCCGTTTTGCCCTTTGCCGGAGCGGGGGTGGGGGCAATCGGGGTAGGTGCGGGTCTCGGTTCCCTGGCAAATAAGTAAGAGGGCGTACCTTCCCAACGGGAAATCCGTTGAGAAAGCCGGATGAGCAGTTCATTATTGGCCAGGTAGAGCACTGCCAGGGGCAGTAGTTTGAACAGGGCCCGCTTAGTGGTCTCATTCAGGTTCATCATGGGCAGCAGAAAACCGAGTGCGCCCACTCCCAGATAGAGAACGAAGATGGCGTAAAGCCAGTTGCGGGCATCCCGGCTGTAGCGGCGAACGAAGATACCTTCTGCGACAAACAGGAAAGCGGTGAAATACAGAATATATCCCCAAAGATGAATACCGAACTCACTGGCCATCAAGTGGGTCACGATATCGCTGTACCGTTGGAACAGGGGCTGCCAATCGGACAGGTGGCCGTTGACCAGGCCGCCGATGTCGTAGTGTATCGGTAAATAGTATTTGATCCAGAGCTGAGCGGTAAGATAATATCCCAGGAAAGAGGGGAGGAAAAAGAAGGCATTGGCCTTCACGATCTTTGCAAGGGAGTCCTTGTTGCGACGTTGCGACAGCAGGATGGCCGGAAGAAAAAGGACGGCCAGCGCCAGCGTTTCCGAACGGATATAAGTTGCGATACCCATGAGCAGGCCGGCGAAGTAAAAATGCGACCGGATGCCGGATTTGAAATAACCGAACAGGAAGTAAAGGCTAAGAAAAAAGAAAATCATATTACTGTAGTCATACAGGATCATGAATGTATAGGCATACATCTCCGGGGTCATCAGGAACAACAGCAGCAGTAATCCGGCGATGATGGGATGAAGTCGTTCCTTCAGGGCATGGTAAAGAAAGACGGTAAAGCTGACAAAGACCACGCTGAGCCATACCTGCCCGAAAGGGAAGCCAGCTATTTTGCAGATCATCTGAAGGCTGATCAGGTAGGGGGATTTGAACTGGTTATTGGTTGTCCAGAGGTCGATATTGAAAAAAGAGTTGATCATGGTGTGTTCACGCACCGCGAACTCTGCAATCGCCTCCGGCCCGGAAAGCGCGTCACGGGAGGTGGGGGGCAGATAATAACATCTCCAGATGCTGACAAAAGTGAAGAAACCGAAGATCAGCAAATAGGGAACTTCGTAAGAAAGAATACGGAAAGGTTTCAAGGCAAAAGACCGGCGGACAGCGGGAAAGCCTTCCTTTATGATCCGACGCCAGGTCGGGATATTCAACACCAGGGCCACCAGCACCAGACTGCCAAAGATAGAGGCCGGATTGAGATCGATATAAAATAACTGTAGTAAAAAAGGGACAAAGGAGGCGACGGCAATTCCCAGAAGCAGGGACAGCGTGATCATATAGGCCGTCTTCAGCTGCATTTTAAAAATCGTCAGCAGGCCGTAGCCCGCCACCAGGTAACAGATAAAAAGGAATATGAATAGGAGGAAAGGCATAGGATTATTATAATATAGGGGGGTATTTTTTGTAGAAAGCGAGCAGCTGATGGCGTTGTTCCGGCGTCTTAATTACGTCCAGGCCGACCCCTTTACTGCTGATCCGCACCAGGAAACTAGCTTTACCGGTATCCGGGGAATTGATCCAGACGCCTTCGAGGCCGGTATAATAATAGAAAACGGCCGGCTCCGGCACGCGGATCTTTGGGTAAAGATGCAAAGAGTCGCGCAAATAGCTATTGGGTTCGAAAAGGATGACCGGGTTAGTGACATGTTTCTGCTCGAGTACCTGCTTAATCCTCATGGACATCGTGTAAGCTACCCCGTAACGGCTGGCCATGACGCCTTCTATCGATAGCGTATCGTCTTTTTCTTTTAAAAAATCCGTCCAATATTGCAAAGGTTTAGCCTGGAACCATTCTTTGTAGTACCCCACATTAAGGACGAGTATGACCAACAGAGCTGAAATGATTGTCAATAAAAAGCCCTTCATAGTAATTGTATTATACAACGAATGTTGGGCTTAAAACTAAGGAAAAACCTGCCAAAACAAAAGAAATCCTGGCCGGCTTTTACTGTCTAAGTGATTATTAACAGGTGCATCATGTTAGGTCGTTCTTTTTCAGGCGGGATACGGCATAATCGACGGCGCGGGCGGTCATGGCCATATAGGTCAGCGATGGGTTTTGTGTCGATGTGGAGGTCATACAGGCTCCGTCCGTCACGAATACGTTCTTACAGGCATGCAACTGCTGCCATTCATTCAGCAGGGAAGTCCGCGGGTCGTGTCCCATCCGGACTCCGCCCATTTCGTGGATATCGAGACCGGGAGCCTGTCCGGAGTCGTTGGTTTTGATATTGGTGAAGCCGGCGGCGGTATACATCTCCGTCATTTGCGCAAAGAAGTCCTTCAGCATTTTTTCATCATTATCGTCATAGCTGATGTTGATCTTCAACTGAGGAATGCCCCATTCGTCTTTGAGTGCAGGATCCAGGCTGACCTGGTTAGTTTCCTTGGGGATCGTTTCCCCCATCATGTGTGAGCCTACATGCCAAGGCCCGATACGGCCAGTGGAGAGGTTTTCCTTTAACGTAAGACCGAAGCCGGCGGTAGGATGGTCGAAGGAACGAAAAGCGGAAAAGCCGGCGGCATAACCACGCAGAAAGCCGGCATCTTTGTCCTGTTGATGCAGGTTACGAAAGCGGGGGATATAAGCGCTGGTGGGGCGCCGGCCATCGGTGGTGGTGTCCGGGAATCCGTCATATTCGCCGGAGATGTGTCCCCGGTAATTGTGAAAAGCCACGTATTTGCCCAGCAGGCCGTTGTCATTGCCGAGACCATGGGGAAAGCGGGAAGAAATCGAGTTCAGTAAAACAAGGTTGGTATTAAGGGCACCGGCATTGACGAATATGACCGGCGCAAAATAGTCATACGTGGCTTTCGTGTTGGCGTCGACGATCCTGACGCCGATGGCCTTTCCCTTTTTATCGTCGTAGATGATCGAATGCACGACGGAGAAGGTGCGGAGGGTCAGGTTGCCAGTCTTTTCCGCCCAGGGTATCGTCGTTGAATTGCTGTTGTAATAACCGCCGAAGGGACAGCCGCGCTGGCAAAGCGTCCTCT
>JAMFSL010000362.1 GCA_026225275.1 Puia dinghuensis | reverse complement strand
TGGCCCTTTTTATCATTTTTTCCTTTTTGTCTTTTGCAGGGCATCTATATATATACACGAGAAAGACAGACCTGCTGGAAACACAGTTAAAAGAATATTGCCGGCAAGTGGAAGCGGATCTGAAAAGAGAGCTGGATTCGGGTCAAATTAAATCTCAATTCATTAGAAATGCCTATCATGAAGTACGGGGCCAGTTTTGGGGGGTATTTGTCATTAGCAAGCTCCTCAGAAAAGGTTGGCAGAAGGGGTATGCAAGTTTTTTGCATAAAGGGCTGGAAGATCTTTCCAACGGCTGCCATAACCTGCAATTGCTGCTGACCAATATCCTCGAATATGCTAAATATGAGTCCGGCATACCGGAAGGCCCTAAGTATGAAGCCATCAATATAAGAGGAAACATGGCAGAACTGATCGATATCGCGCAATATGCAGCCAGCGAGAGAAATATCAAAATAGAAACTTATATCTCGGAAGACATACCCGATTATATAGCCTACGACCGCATAAAGATGAACCAGGTGATGACGAACCTGATCAATAATGCGATTAAATTTTCAAGACCGGACAGCATCATCGCCGTTGGTCTATCTAAAGAAACGGGCAAATGGCGTATCAGCATCAAAGACCAGGGTAAGGGAATTACTTCTTCTAAACTGCCCTATATTTTCGAGCTGTTTGCCACCGCAAAAGACAGAGGCGGCAATCCGGAAGGTATGGGGGTGGGATTATACATTGTAAGGCAGCTTGTGACTGCCTTACAGGGAGAGATCAGCGTCAAAAGCGAAGAAAACGCCGGCTGTTGCTTTACGGTGGAACTACCTATTATGCCCTTTGAATTATTGAACGAAATGACTTTTTGCCCTACGCCGGCACGTATATAAATAAAAACCACCCCCTTTAAATGGGGGCGGTTGCTTGCATAAAATGTTACAAGTTGCCCTCATGGATGCCTGGCAATCTGGCATGATACTAATCAAGACCGATACCCCTTAGACCTTATCCTAGCAAACGAAACTAGTTATAATAATTCTGCCTTTTTGTAGAAGAAGGTCGGTCAATGGAGCGGTTGTTGATATTAAACAGAGCGGATGCAAAAAAGAATACTGATAGCAGACGACCACCCGATGGCCCGAAAAGGACTAAAGGCCATCTTTGAATATTATTTCAAAGAAACCGACCTTACCGAGGCTGCCTCCTGCAATGAAATAATGCGAAAATTGCTGCAGACAGAATATTCCTACCTCATCTTGGATATGACATTGACCGACGGTACTGTGCTTGAGATATTGCCGAATATCGTCAGTCTTTATCCCCGCGCTAACATTTTGATTTGTTCTATGCAGCCGGCATCCGTTTATCAACGGGTACTGAACCAATACGACATCTATCATTACTTGTCAAAGAGCTTACCCGAAAAAAATATTATTTGCCTGCTCCGCCAATTTCTTAATAATGAACGTCCGGCCCAGGAGGGGGTGGATGCTCAAATCCCGGATAACCCTTTTTCTCGCCTGACGGCCAGGGAACTGGAAATCCTGCATTATATTTTAAAAGGTATGGGGAGTAACGAAATCGGAAATATCCTGAATATCAAATACAATACGGTATCTACGGCCAAGGCCCATATCCTTGAGAAAAGCCTGACCAACAATATGACAGAACTCTATGAACTGGCTACCAGGTATCATGTCACCTGATTTGTAGTCAGAATCTCCGCATCGTTGTAGTAGAATTGAAAGGCCCACATGGTATTCACTTAAAAACAAAATATATCTCCATTTTATTGAATAATAAGAGTTTTACTGCCGTTCGTCATCCTGCTATTTGCGCCGGATAAATCCGGGCGATGCATTTATTTAATTATCTAAAATAATCCGAAAATGAAACACAGAACCAAATTGGCGATCGCTGCATTTGCGCTGATCGCCTTTTCGTCCAGCGCTTTTGCGCAGGCTACAGCAACGGCCACTGCGACGGCCACTATTGTAACACCGATCAGCATCACAAAAACCGTCGACATGAACTTCGGCAATGTGGCTGTACAGACCGGAACAGGCGGGACAGTCGTCATGACTCCTGCAGGCGTTCGTTCGGCGACGGGTGGCGTAACCCTTCCTGCCGTGACCGGGACGGTAACTGCCGCCTCCTTTACTGTCAATGGCCAGGGTACCTATACCTACGCCATCACGCTGCCGGCTGCCGCTCTGACGCTGACAAACGGTTCGAACACCATGACGGCTGATACCTTTACCAGCACTCCTTCTGCAACAGGTGCGCTGACGGCAGGTACGCAGACCCTCAATGTAGGCGCCAATCTGAACGTAGCCGCAGCTCAGGCAGCGGGGGTCTATGTTTCAGGAACGCCGTTCAGCGTAACCGTGAACTACAACTAATTCTGTCCCATTAAAGAAGGCGTTGTTTCATGCAACGTTTTCTTTAAAAATTTACCCCTATGACTACGCCAAGATACCTGATCTTTTTATTGCTGTGCCTGGAGATACTTTGTTCCGGAATGGCGATGGCTCAGGGCAACCTATTGTTATTACCCCGAAGGGTGATCTTTGAAGGATCGAAGCGGTATGAAGAGTTGAATTTGGCCAATAGCGGCAAGGATACCGCGCGCTATGTCATCTCCCTCATGCATGTAAGGATGAAGGAAGATGGTGGATTTGAAGAGATCAGCCAGCCGGATTCCGGAGAAAACTTTGCGGACAGGTTCATTCGCTTTTTCCCGCACAGTGTTGTATTGGGACCGGATGAATCCCAGGTAGTAAAGATACAATTGACTAAAATAAATGAACTGGCGCCGGGAGAATACCGGTCTCATTTGTATTTCAGGGCCATTCCTGATAAGCCGCTCCTGGGTGAAGAAAGGCCTGCGACGGACTCCGGGATTTCCATCCGGCTGGTTCCTATTTTCGGGATTTCCATCCCGGTCATCATAAGGGTCGGAACATCAAACACCCAAGTGCGAATATCCGATCTGTCAGTACAGATGGAGGAAGACACGATTCCCATACTGAATATGACATTCCAGCGGACAGGGAATATGTCCATTTACGGTGATATTTCGGTTTATTACACTTCTGCGGACGGAAAGACCATTGCTGCAGGAACTGCAAAAGGAATTGCTGTCTACACGCCTAACCTGGCCCGCAGGTTCCGGCTCACCCTTGATAAAAACAGGGGGATCAATTATCACTCAGGGAGGCTTAGTGTCGAATATGCCACAGGAGAAGACAGTCACCCCGTGAGGATCGCCGGAGCGGATTTGCTATTACGCTGATTCAAATATCAACCTTATGAGAATGAAAACGGCCGTCGTTTTGTTTGTCTTTGTTTTCCTTACCACGAAAAGTTTCACCCAGACTGTCGTGGTCACCGATAACAGCACGTATGTTACCGGACAGGCGTCATCCGTATTGGACGTCTATTCTGTATCAAAAGGATTTCTCGCGCCGCGGATGACGACCGCACAACGTGTTGCCATCTCAGCCCCGGCGGAAGGGTTGTTGGTCTACCAAATCGATGGTACGAAGGGTTTTTATTATTATACGAATTCGGCGTGGACTTCCCTGGCAGCCAGCGGTGCTTCCTGGTCGCTCACTGGCAATTCCGGCACCAGTTATCCGACCAATTTTCTGGGAACAACAGATTTGAAAAGCCTGCGATTCAGGACGAACTCGACGCAGGGAATGTTGCTGGATAGCCTTGGCAATCTTGGTGTAGGAGTATCTCCCGGCTTTACCCCCGGAACCTACCAGGAAAAATTCCTGGTCGATGCAGGCACGACAGGCTCTTACAATGCGATTGTAGGCCGCGGCAGCATCAACAACTACCTGCAATTGAATATTCAGAATCTATCGAGTGGCACGAGCGCCTCTTCCGATGTGGTCGCCACGGCGGACAACGGCAATGAGACCGTCAACTATGTGGACCTGGGTATCAATAGCAGCACTAACACGCAAAACGTAATGGGCGCCCCCAACGACGCCTATCTCTATACTACGGGTAATAATTTTTTGATCGGCACGGGCACTGCCGCCAAAGCATTGGTATTCATGACAGGCGGCACTACTCAATCTACCAATGAAAGAATGCGGATCGACGGGTCCGGCAAAGTAGGGATCGGGACTACGGCCCCGGCAACGGCCCTGCATGTCGTAGGAACCAATCCATTGACCCTCGTTGGCCTCCAAAGCGGGGCAACAACAGATAGCATCCTGACAATAAACGGGTCCGG
>JAMFSL010000361.1 GCA_026225275.1 Puia dinghuensis | reverse complement strand
GGCGCCGAACGAAAATTTTCCTTCAGGCACAGAAAAACGCACCAGACCTTGTCCCTGCAGTTGGAACCCGGCAGTCTGCTGATCATGCACGGTGTCACACAGGATCACTGGCTGCATTCGCTGCCCAAGACGAAAAAAGTGGCCGACCCCCGGATCAATCTCACTTTCCGCACGATGGTCGTCTGAATCCGATGGTGGTCTGAATCCGATGATGATCTAATTTCTTAAGACCATATACTGATAGGGCGCCAGGCTCACCTGGGTTCCCACTGTCACTGCCGTACCGGCAAACGCATCGGTCCACGACGTATTCTGCAATGCTGCCGGCACCGGATAGGTGATGGTCGAATTACGCCAATTCACCAGGACGAGCACAGAGGAGTCTCCGGCTGTCTTGGTGAATGCACAGACATCATTATTATCATAAGACATCAGTGTCCCCCGCCGGATGGCCACACTGCTGTCCCGGAAAGCAATAACCTGTTTGTAGAAAGCCGTTACACCCGGGTTGATGCCCCAGCCAATGGTGACAGTGGTAAATGGAAATACAATAGCTGTCGGAAAGGCTTCTTCCGTTCCGTTGTAGACAAAGGGTACGCCCTTCATGTACGCCACTACCACGAAAGCCGCGTTGGCAGCCGGAATCCCGCCCAGGCGGGTCACCGGTGCGCCATCTGAACCATCCACATCATGGTTGGTCAGGTAACGGACGATGGCCTGGGATCCGGTCGTGCCGACGAATTCCGAGGTATTGGCATTGTCGATCAGCGTGACGGCACTGCCTTGAATGATCGGCTGGAGGTTGCCATAAAAGGTAAAGCCGAAATTATAATCAAAGCCTGCTCCATAATTAGCCGACCGCGTGCCTTCAGCCAGCAGCAACAGCTTATGGCTCGCAATATTCCGCAGCGTGTCGATCGTCTGTTGCCAGAAATCGATCGGCGGATTGTCGGCATAGTCGCAGCGGAAGCCGTCGACATTGGCCCGGTACACCCACGATTTCATCGCAAATATCATGGCGCTCCGCATCGAGTCACTGGAAAAATTCAGCGCGGCTACATCCGTATACCCCGACAGGGCCTGGATAACTCCGCTGCTGTTTTGCACGTACCAGCTGGGATGCTGTGTGATCCAGGGATGATCCCAGGACGTTTGATTGACCACCCAATCCAGGATCACCGCCATATTTCGGCTATGCGCTCCATCCACCAGGTTACGCAGATCGGTCAGTGTTCCGAACTCGGTCCCTACGGAATCCAGGCTGCGGATGCAATAGGGGGAGTTGATGGACTTATAGATCCCGACGGGATAGACGGGCAGCAGGTAGATCACGTTCACTCCAAGCGCTTTGATGCTGTCGAGCCGGTTGATCACGCCCTGCAGGTTATGCGTGCTGCTGAAGGCCCGCATGTTTACCTGATAAATGGTCACGTCCCGGGGATCGGGAACGCCCGCAAAGGGCGTTCCATACTGAGCGGGAAGCGTATCTGTGGCCACAGTCGGCGGCGGTGTCACCGGCGGCGGTGTAACGGGTCCGGTATGGGTCTTGCTGCAAGCCAGCAGCGCAAAAAGGGCAAGAGATAGAAAAGTCATTTTCATGATGCTTTATTGTAGTACGGCGCTATACGTATACTTGCCGGAAATATGAAGGTCCAGTGTGATCAGGTACGTTCCATTGGAAGGAACGCTCAGGTTGTTCAGCGTTCCGTTGTAGGGGAACAGAGGATTATCGGCATACTGCAGGTTTCCGGAATTGTCGATACCGAAGTCGATCACCCAGGCATCATTGGCGCGGAACTTATAAGAGCCGGCCGTGATCATCGCCGCCGTCACGGTCCACACTTGCGTCGTCGGATCATAGCTCATCTGGGTGTCGGTATTCCAGCCGCCCGGTGTAGCATCGCCGATGATGCTCCAGGTCGTCGCCGTTGCTGTCCAACTGTTCGTATTGAGGTTGGCCGATAATTCGTAATAGCCGCCATTAGGGACGGTAAGGTCACCTGCCAGGCCATTGGTGGTCAGCGTACCGCCACCACCGTCACCATAATTGGTATGGTTCCAGTCCGGCGCATTGGTAAATTTAAAGTCCTGTGTTCCGGTGCCGGTGATATTCACATAGCCTTCGAATAGTCCCGCATAGCCCGGAAATGGATTGAGGGTCGGCGCAGTAGCCGGCGCCCAGCCCTGGTAGGCGCCAGGTATCCATAGATTGGTTGTATACGGAGTGATGACCACGGCGATGGCGGAAGAGGAACTACCCGGTATCGTCGATGCGGACCCGTTGTATTGGTTAACATTGGACAGCACGCGGAAGACCAGTGGAGTAGAGCCGAATAGTCCTAATGTTTGCATCAGGTTATTCAGATCCTGTCCCGCAAAAGAATAATGCAGCACATCGTTGCCGGCCACATATTGCGTAGCCTTGCCCCAGGCGGCAGTGCCGCTGGTATCGCTGGCCTGGTCGAGTTCCAGCGTATAAGTGACGGCGATCCCCGATCCGTAATTGACGGCCGGCCAGGTGAAGGTCACCACGGAATCGCTGTCATTGGCCGGCGTCAGCGTGACGCTGTCTACCGATGCCTTCAGCGAGGCAGAAAATGACGCGTTCTCATTCGCGACGATCATGGCGCCCTCTTTCTTACAGGAGATGGCTGCCAGCAGAAAAACAACACCAATTAATATTTTTCGCATATAAATAAGTTGAACAGTTAAAAATTACTTTCCCCATTGTAAGCGCTGCGAACTCAATACCCCGGGTTTTGTACAAGACTCGGGTTGGAATTCAATTCTGTCGCGGGCAGTGGCAGCAGGTTGAGATGAGCATCTACACCCGTACCACCCTGCACACCCCCTTTCCAGGGCCAGATGTAAGTCGAGCCGGTGAACATGCCATAACGGATCAGGTCTGTGCGCCGGAAACATTCCCAGTACAGTTCCTTCTGCCGTTCATTGAGGATATCGGACAGGCTATAGCTGGTGACATTGCCACTCGAACTGCCGCCATAAGCCCTTGTCCGCAGCAGGTTGAAATAACTCAGCGCAGTCGCTGCATCACCTCCGCCTCCGCCACGGGCAACCGCCTCGATATAGATCAGGTATTGCTCTGCGAGCCGGAACAACGGGAAATCGGTACTGCACAGGACGCCGTCGGGTGAATAAGGAGTGGTGCCGGTAGACGTTTTGTTGGAATATTTATAGACCTCTACGCCCTGC
>JAMFSL010000066.1 GCA_026225275.1 Puia dinghuensis | reverse complement strand
CCCGAAACCGCCGCACAAAAAGTGCAAATGGCCGAAGACGCCTGGAATACCCGCGATCCCGAAAAGGTATCCCTTGCCTACACCCCAGATACCGAATGGCGCAACCGCACAGAATTCCTCAACGGCAGAGAACAAGTCATTCAGTTCCTCACCCGCAAATGGCAGCGCGAGCTGGATTATAAACTCAAAAAGGAACTCTGGGCTTTCACCGGCCACCGCATTGCCGTCCGCTTCGAATATGAATTTCACGATGCATCCGGCCAATGGTACCGCGCCTATGGCAATGAAAATTGGGAATTCAATGACAACGGCCTGATGAAAAAAAGATACGCCAGCATTAACGACCTCGCTATAAAGGAAGAAGACAGACGCCTCGTGTAACGTGCTCCTGCCCACGGCCCGCATCCCAAAAATGACCCGCTCAACAATCCAAATTGAGCTTTACAACAATCTCCCGTGGCCTGTTCTCGCCGTAACTTTATCCTATGAAACAAATAACCACCATCTACATCAATGGTCAGTTCGTCCGCCCTCACGGAACCGAACGATTTGACCTTTTCAATCCCACCACCAACCAGACCATCGGCCAGGTGGTCCTCGGCGATGAAGAAGATACCCGCGCAGCCATTGCAGCAGCAAAATCCGCATTTGAAACTTTTGCAACCACCACCAGTGAACAACGGATGGAATATTTACAACGTCTGCACGACGCGGTGACCACACGGCTCGACGACCTCATAGCCGCATCTATCGAAGAATATGGCGCACCTGTCCAGCGGGCCAGAGCATCCAGCGAAATGGCCGCTGACAGCTTCCTCCATTATAAGACCGTCCTGCAGGACTTCGACTTTATCCGGACTGCCGGTCATTCGAAAGTCAGCATGGAACCGCTCGGTGTCGTCGGCATCATCACTCCCTGGAATGCCAACGCCGGCTTCATCTGTAACAAACTGGCCACCGCTATCGCAGCAGGCTGCACGGCAGTTATCAAGCCCAGCGAAATGAGCGCCACCCAAACGCAGATCCTCGCCGAAGCCCTGCATGAGGCGGGACTGCCCGCCGGCGTCTATAATATTGTCAATGGTCGCGGCGATGTGGTTGGTGCTGAACTGACCCGGCATCCCGACATCGCCAAGATCTCCTTCACCGGCTCTACCGCCGTGGGAAAGGCTATTGCCCGGGGTGCAGCCGACACCCTCAAGCGTATTACGCTCGAACTCGGCGGCAAATCCCCCAACATCATCCTCGACGATGCCGACCTGGCAAAAGCTATCCCCATGGCCGTTTCAGCCTGCTTCATGAATAGCGGCCAGGCCTGTATCGCCGGCACCCGCCTGCTCGTACCGCAAGACCGGCTGGAAGAAGTAAAAGCGCTGGTAAAAACCACCATTGAAAAAGTCAGCGTCGGCGATCCCAAAGACCCCACCACCACCATCGGCCCCCTCGTCAGCCCAAAACAATATGACCGCGTACAGCAATATATAAAAGCAGGCATCGAAGAAGGCGCGGAACTGCTGATCGGCGGCGAAGGGCATCCAGCTGGTCTGGAAGCAGGCAATTTCGTCAGACCAACCGCTTTTGCCGGCGTCAAAGGTGACATGAAAATTGCCCGCGAAGAAATATTCGGCCCCGTTCTCTCCATCATGACCTATACAACAGAAGAACAAGCCATCGCAATGGCCAATGATACCGTATACGGTTTACAGGCTTATGTAAGCTCCGCCAGCACCGAACGGGCCAACCGGGTCGCATCCCGCCTCGTGGCAGGCAGAGTGCTGATCAATACCCTCAGTCACGACCCCATGGCCCCCTTCGGCGGTTTCCGCCAGTCCGGCATCGGCAGAGAATACGGTACCTTTGGATTGGAAGCATACCTTGAACCAAAAACCATTATCGAATAAATCGAGCCAGCAATGACCGAGCTCAAAAGAACCGGAGCACTCCCCCAAATCGTCTATTCCTGCTATTCATATGTCAGCAGAGAAGGGGAAAACTTTATTGGTAATCATTCTTTCGGCTATATCTTCTCCGGTGAGCAAGACGTATCCATCGACGGAAAATCCTACTCCTTCAGAGAGGGGGATTTCCGTTTTTTCCGAAAAAATCAGCTGGCAAAATTTGTCAAGCGCCCCGGTGCCGACGGACAATTCAAAAATCTGTCCATCGTAATAGACGAAGCCACACTGCGTGACCTGGCTAAAGAGCATGACCTGCAGGCAACCGGTCCCTACACCAGTGACAACATGCTACACCTGCCTGCCCATCCACTGCTCACCAATTACCTGCAATCCCTGACCCCGTATATCGAAGGCATCGCGACCGCCGAAAACAATAAAATACTCACCAGCCTGAAAGTCCGGGAGATCGTCATGATCCTGCTCGACATCCGACCGCAGTTGAAAAATATACTCTTCGATTTCAGTGAACCAGGTAAAGTCGACCTGGAAGGCTACATGAATGAACATTATAAATACAATATAGACCTCAGTCGCTTTGCCTTCATGACCGGCAGAAGTCTGGCTACTTTTAAAAGAGACTTCGAAAAGATTTTCCATACCGCCCCTAATCGCTGGCTTCAGCAGAAACGTCTCAACGAAGCACGCTACCTGATCACCGAAAAAGGCTGGAAATCAACCGACGTCTATCTCGAGGTCGGCTTTAAGGACTATTCACATTTCTCCTTCGCCTTCAAAAAGAACTTTGGTGTTGCCCCGTCGATGGCGTGATTCTTGTGTCCATCCATCAACTAATGACAGCCTACTTCATCTCCGGCATCGGCGCAGATTACCGCATGTTCACCCACATCCGGCTCCCTGAAGGCTATCGGGCCGCCTACATTCATTGGATCCCGCCGCAGACGAACGAAACCCTCGGCGCATACGCCTCCCGGTTGATCGCCCAGATTGACATTTCCGAACCCTTCGTCCTCATCGGCCTTTCCCTGGGCGGTATCATGGCCATAGAAATCGCCAAGCGTATTTCGCCCCAATCCACCATCATTATCAGCTCTATTCCCTTATCGGCCCACCTG
>JAMFSL010000360.1 GCA_026225275.1 Puia dinghuensis | reverse complement strand
GATGCAATTAATTTCATACTTGTGTTTGATTTGGACTGCAAATATTTCCTAACTGCACGTGAATATATCGGTTATGCGATTACTTTATTGTTAAATAACAATTGAACCTACTACGCAAATTATTAGCAGTGCCAAGGCCTCGCCACTGCTGTTGCGAAGGAAATTTAATATTCCATTCACACTCTCATAACATGTCTTCTTTCTCTTTGCCGTCATTTATATAATCTTCTCTCAATCTTCATCAACAAAACCAAAACCCAGCATTCACCATGAAGGCAATCCTAAGGCTCCTGTTATTAGCACTATTCTTCATCCCGGCAGCTGTCTTTGCACAGTCCCGTACCATTAAGGGTCTCGTGACCGACGCAACCGGGTCCCCCTTGTCCGGGGTCAGTGTAACGGTTAATGGCACCCACAAATCTGTCCTGACCGACGCTGACGGCCATTTCAGCATCACCACGGGTAATCCCGATGCCATTCTCGAATTCTCGTACGTAGGCTATGCAGCGAAAGAAGTACCGACAGGCGACGGCAAGCCATTGACGATCGCGCTGGCCTCCAAAGGCGGCCAGATGAATGATGTCGTCGTCACCGGCTACGGCCAGTCTTCCCGGAAGAATATTACGGGCTCCGTCGCCTCGATTTCTGCAGAAGATTTCAATGTTGGCGTGATCAGCTCTCCGGCTGAACTCTTGCAAGGCAAGATCGCCGGTATCAATGTCACCAAGAGCGGTGACCCGAATGAACAGCCGGTCGTCATCCTCCGTGGCGCTTCGACACTGCGCGCCGGGGCCTCTCAGCAACCCTTATATGTCATCGATGGCGTACCTGCTGCCTCTATCGACCTCGTAGCCCCTTCGGATATCGCCACCATCGACGTCCTCAAAGACGCCAGCGCCACCGCCATCTATGGCGCCCGCGCAGCCAACGGCGTGATCATGATCACTACCCGCCGGCCCAAAGCGGGACAGACACGAGTGGCTTATAATGCATATGTTGCGGCCGAAGAAGCGTCTAAAAAAATCGACATGCTGTCGGCGCCCGCTCTGCGGCAGTTCCTTAAATCGAATGGAGTCACCCTCGAACCCGGTCATGCCAACGGTGATTATGACGATACGGTCAATAATAATTGGCAGAATCAGGTCGAACGGACGGGGCTTTCGAATAATCATAATATTTATTTCGGCGGCAATTATAACAATACTGTTTTCGGCGCCAGCATCAACTACCTGAATAATGAGGGCCTCATCAGGAAAAGCGACCTGGTAAGAACAACGATCAGGGCTAACATCGAACATCATGCCTTCAACGACCGGCTGAAACTGGCTGTGAATGTCCTGGATGCCTCTTCCCAATCCAGCCAGCCACCCACCGATATATACGGTTCAATGCTTACCTATATGCCCACTATCCGGGCCATAGAGCCTGGTGGGGTTTACACTTCCGAACTTCCCTATGGCAGCACCTTTAACCCTATCGGCCTGTTGAACAATAATTCCGATCTCACTAACGTAAAGACATTCCTCGTCAACGCCATAGCAGAAGTGAAGATCCTGCCGGGCTTGAAATATACGCTGAGTGCGACCCAACAGACCACGGACACTACCATAAACACCTATGATAATTCCAATTCTGAACTGGCCATTGGCCTGAATGGCGTAGCCAGCAGCAGCACGACGGAAAGTACCAAGCAGTTGGCGGAATCCTTTTTTAACTATGACCGGAGCTTCGGTCTGCACACGATCAGGCTATTGGGCGGTTACTCCTGGGAACAGGATCGCCAGGGCGTCGGCTTCGGCGTGACGACGGAAGATTTTCCCAATGACAACCTGGGTTCGAACAATTTGGCAGTCAGCAGCCCGCCGGCAGGCACTGTCACCTTTGTCAATAGTAACATCGGTACCCTGCGACTGATTTCCTATTACGCCCGCGTCAATTACCAGTATGGTGATAAATATCTGTTCCAGGCCTCTATCCGGGATGACGGATCTTCTGCCTTCGGCGTAAACAACCGGTGGGGTTACTTCCCTGCAGTCTCCGGCGGCTGGCGGATCAGCAAAGAAAAGTTTATGGAGAATGTCAACTGGCTCGATGACCTCAAACTGCGGGTCGGCTATGGCGTCACCGGTAATTCCCTGGGATTCGATCCGCTGATTGCCCAGGCACAATGGGGTCTTACCGGTCGGGCCTATACAAATGGGCAGATCCTTGACGGTATCGGCCCCATCCAGAATGCAAATCCCAACCTCAAATGGGAAAGCACGGCTACAACCAATATCGGGGTGGACTTCTCGATCCTGAAAGGATTACTCAACGGAGCGTTGGACCTCTATGACAAGGTCACTTCCAACCTGATATATGACTACCCGGTATCGGCCACGCAGTTCCCCGTCAACAACCTGACCGCGAACGTCGGCAAGATCAGCAACAAAGGGATTGAACTGCAGTTGAATGCTACCCCCGTCAAAACGAGGAACTTTTCCTGGAGAAGCTCCTTCAATATCGCCCATAATATCAATAACGTAGTCTCTATCTCGAACCCCGTCTACAACACCCCTTATATTAATACAGCTTTCCTGGGCGGCCAGGGACAGAGCGACAACTGGTCACAGATCCTCGAAGCCGGCCATCCGATCGGCACTTTCGACATCTGGCATTATATGGGTAAGAACGCGAACGGCGTATCGATATTTCAGTCCGCCCAGGGCGACACGACCAGCAGTCCGACGACCGCTGACTTTCGTCTGACCGGAAATGCGCAGCCGCAATTGTTGATGGGCTGGAACAATACGTTTAAATACCAGCGTTTCGACCTCAATTTCTTCTTCCGTGCAGTGACGGGCGCCAAGATCCTGAACGCCACTCTCGCGTCGCTGAATAACGTGCTCTCCGCCAAAACACAGAACATCCCCACCTTCTCCCTGACCGAATCCTTGAACGACATCAATGCCCCATATATCTCGGACCGGTTCCTGGAGAATGGCTCCTACCTGAGGCTGGACAATGCCACCCTGGGTTACACCTTCAAACTTAACACCAAGGCCATCAGCCAGTTCAGGATCTATGGATCGGCCAACAACTTGTTTGTACTCACAGGTTACAAAGGCGTCGACCCTGAGATCACCATCGGCGGATTGACTCCCGGCATTGACAACAATAATTTCTACCCTAAAACACGCTCCTTCCTGTTCGGCGTAAACATGATCTTCTAAATTTAACAACAATGAAAAAAGGTCTTTTTCACATCATAGCAATAACCGCAGTCATCACGGGCGGTCTTTCCGGTTGTACTAAACTAAATACATCCATTCAATCACAGTATGCCCCCGCAGTTCCGGTCACTCAGAGCGACTACACATCGGATCTGGGCTCTATTTACTCACGGCTGGCCGATGATCCTTCAGGCAACCGTTACGCTGTTGAATACTTCCGGCTCCAGGAATTATCGACAGATGAAGCTATCATTCCTGCCCGCGACGGCAACTATGACGATGGCGGTTATTACCGGACACTTCACCTGCATACCTGGACGACCGATCATGTCGACGTCACCAATGTCTGGGTGTGGGGATTCGAGGCAATCAATGCCTGTAATACCATGCTGGGCTACTTCAACCAAGCAGCTAATACACCCATGAAAACGTCGTCCATCGCAGAAGCTACAGCTATGCGTGACCTGTTCTACTTTTTCCTGATGGACCTTTATGGGAATATTCCTATTGTCAGCGACACTGTCGCAGGACAGAAACCACCGGCCACCATGCCACGCAGCCAGGTATTTGCCTATATCGAGAATGATCTGAAATCAGTGCTGCCTAGCCTCCCTGCGGCCAACGGTGCTACTACCTATGGGCATGCCACCAAATGGATGGCCTATGCGCTGCTGGAAAAGATGTACCTGAATGCTCAATATTACACCGGCACACCCCGCTATACTGATGCCGTGGCAATGGCCGACAGCATCCAGAATGCAGGATTATATTCCCTCGATGCAAATTATGGTTCCGTTTTTGCCCCCACTAACGGCCCTCAGGTTCAGGAAACGATCTTTGCCATTCCTTATGACGCCAACCTACTGCCGGGTAATCAGTTGGTCTACCTCGGCTTTTTCTCCTATGTGTACCCGCTGTATAATTTACCGGTTTCCGTCACCAACGCCATGAGCACCGATTCCGGCTTCTTCTTTCAGAATTTCAATCTGCCGGGAGATACGCGAGATTCATTCTGGATGCATGACGTACAGAAATACTGGCCGGGACAGCCGATCTATACCGCCGCTTATACCCCCGCCGAATTGACACTGCTGCTGCCTGGTTTTGAGTACTATTATCCTGAAGTCATCTATCCCGCCACTTATTCGACATATAATGAATATTATACCGGGACGAATACCAGCATCCAGCTCTGGCCGATTACCATCCGCGACTCTCTCGTGCTGCGCGGCGATCCAAGCAAGATGGACGTAGGTGACGATCTGATAGGTCAATGGGATGGCATTCGTTCCAAGAAATACTACCCCGATCCTAACATGAACACCGAGACCCATAACGTGAATAACGATGTACCCGTATTCCGTCTGGCAGACGTTCTGCTGATGAAGGCGGAAGCCATTCTGCGTGGCGCACCCGCTACAACCATAAAGGGGACACTGCAAACCCCCACGGTCCTCATCAATATGGTCCGCAGCCGCGTCGGTGCACAACCAACCATCGCTCCTACACTCGACAGTATCCTGCCCGAACGTGCCCGCGAACTGACCTGGGAATGCTGGCGCCGCAACGACCTGATCCGCTTCGGCCAATTCGAAGGCGCCTGGGGCTTCAACACCGGCGGCGGCAGCACAAACCTGCGCCTGTTCCCGGTGCCAAGCACCGAACTCGCGACAAACCCCAACCTGGTGCAGAATCCCGGATATTAATCGCTTCGCTACTCACCCCTAACCTAAAAAAGGGCTGCCCGATTCCCGGCCAGCCCTTTTTCCTTAATATCCTTCCGTAAACTCTTTATTTGCTTACCAGCAACAGCTTGGTCCTCCATTTCTTCCCGTCAAATACCGACAGGAAATAACTACCGGGCTCTACACCAGGAAACTGAATATTGGCAGTAGAAATCCCTGCTTTATAATCGACCGATTGCAATATCCTTCCCGATAGATCGGTCAGTTTCACCCCGTAGATCATTTGCGGGGTCGGCTCCGCAGTTTGATTCTTGCCAGGCTGAATGCTTACCGCGACCTGACTACCACGGACAGGATTGGGCAATACTTTGATGGCATCATCATTGTTGAACCCGGACACTTCGAATGCAAAATTCTGGGTGAACGTCCCGCAGGGTTCTGTCATCGTTATACTCAGGCTGGTATTCGTAGCATGGCCACCGCCGAGCGCCAACTCAATCTCATTAGGCCCCCCATACTCGGTGATCGGAACAGGCGTAAATCCTGAAGTGAAATTCCAGGAAAAGGTGGCTCCCGGCAATGGAGTTAACGTTATAAACACATCTACCTCCTGGCCGCTCGTACCGTAAGAAACGACTTCATTTTGTCCAAGGAATGACAGGCCTTCGGTAGGACTGGTTTGTCCATTGCTCGTCGAATAGTACGTTCCTGAAACTAACCCCAGGATAAATACATTGATCGGTTCCGTAACCGTGGGTGTCCCACAGGCAGTGGGGACACTTGCCGTCAGCGTACCTGTACCGTTCAGAAACATGTTGTTTGCCGTAAGTGTTGTCGAAGTACCGGTCGTAGGCGAAATGCTTCCTATTGAGGCATCGCTGAAAGACCAGGCGATACTCGAGCTACCGCAGGAAGGAGGATTCTGCAGGGTGAAAACCGAGGTCCCGCCATTAGTGCAAATGACATTTGACCCGGAGATTACTGCATCCGCCGGAAGCGCGGTGCTAAAATTCACTGCAGCAGTGGCAGTTGCATAGGCTGCTCCGTTGACATTGGCTGTCGCAACGATATTACCGAGGGCTGTAGCCGTACAGGATTGCGTCAGTGTTATCGTATTGGCGGTAGTAGTGATGGGAAATACCGCAGGTGCTCCATTATACTCCCATCCATTCGCCGAGCCGTTCCAGGTATATCCTGTAATACCGGTAAGGCCATTTAGGTTGTTGACAGTAAAGGTTTGTGTCAAAGGATAACCGCAATTAGTCGATACAGTAGCTGGCGACATAGAGATCGGGGAAGTTTCCGTGATCTCGATTTCTCTGACATAGACATAGTTAGTATCCTCCGTGTTCGTTGAGGGCAGCGCAGCTACCAACAGCTCACTATAGTTTTGCGGCATTACATAGTTGTTATAGAAACCGGTCAGCCACGCAAAACCAACTCCGACCGCCTCTGGTCTATAATTCGTAAAATCACTGGCGGCAACCTGCGCAAAACCATTACAGGCACTGCTCCCGGAATTAACCGCCGGCAGACTGTTGGCCAACTCGAGGGCCACAGTTCCGGGTTCATTATCTTTACTGGCATTTTGCGTACCCGATGCATATACCTGTATGGTATAAGAATATCCTGCTTTAAAAGGAAAAGCAATCCCATATTCAGTAACGCCCACGGCGTTGACACCCGCGACATCGACAGGCATCGAAATGGCGCCCTGGTTCTCATTGTAGGTAGGAGTGCCATAAACCGTCTGAGTAGCATAGCCAAAAAAATCCGTCCCAGCGTGAAATGTATTACATCCGGTAGTTAGTCCGTCATCGCTATAGTTGAAAGCATAAGTAGTGGAAGACTGGGAAAAAACATGGCCGGTAGACAAAAGAAGACATAAAAAGAGCGCAAATTGATAATAGCTGGCCAGGGGGCTTTTACAAGCCCCCCTTGTGGAGGATAAATGTTTCATGGTTAATTTGATTTAATTAACCAAACCTATTTAAAACATATTATCAAATGGTAACCGAAATATTATCAGTTTAATAAAATCCCGCATCGCTCATCCCTTCATCCAGCAGAAACACCATCAAACTCATCGGCCCATGAGCGCCTAGCACCAACGACTG
>JAMFSL010000359.1 GCA_026225275.1 Puia dinghuensis | reverse complement strand
CCCGGGACATTCGCCGCCAACCCGCTGCCTATTTCCGCCGCGCTGTCCGGCTACAAAGGCCCATCACCAAAGCCCGGGTCTATATCGCCGCCGCAGGCTTATACGAACTCTCCATCAACGGCCAAAAGGTCGGCGACCACATCCTGGATCCCATGTACACCCGCTTCGACCGCCGCAATCTCTATGTGACCTATGACGTCACCGCAGCCTTGCAGCAGGGTGATAATGCCATCGGCGTCCTGCTCGGCAATGGCTGGTACAACCTCCAGTCCACTGCCGTCTGGTATTTCGACAAAGCCCCCTGGCGCGCCCGCCCTTCTTTCTGCATGGACCTGCGGATAACCTACGCCGACGGTACAACAGAGACCATCTCAACCAATGAACAGTGGAAGACGACCCTCAGCCCCATCACCTTCAACAGCATCTACACCGCCGAACATGTCGATGACCGTCTGGCCATCGACCATTGGAATCAGCACGCCTACGTAGATACGGCCTGGCATAACGTCATCTATACGCCAACTCCCAGCCAGCACATCGTTAGCGAGGCCATGGCACCTATTCGAGTCATCGACACCATACCCACAAAGGAAATGCAGCGTTTCGCCGACACAGACTATGTATTCAATCTGGGTCGAAATATAGCGGGGGTCAGTGGTATTACGGTGCAGGGAGCGGCCGGAACGGTATTGCGGCTAAAACATGGGGAGCGGCTGTATAGCAATGGCCACGTCGACCAGTCGAACATCGACGTCCACTATCGCCCCACCGACGATACCGATCCCTTCCAAACGGATATATACACGCTAAACGGCAAAGGTGAAGAAACCTTCCAGCCGAAATTCAACTATAAAGGCTTTCAGTACGTCGAAGTCACCAGTAGTCAACCTGTCTCCCTCACCAAAGAAAGCCTAACAGGTTATTTTCTTCACAGCGATGTGGCCCCAGTCGGTACCATTCACAGCGCCAACCCCGTCATCGACAAGATCTGGCTCGCAACCTGTCATTCCTACCTCAGCAACCTCTTCGGCTACCCAACCGACTGCCCGCAACGTGAAAAGAACGGCTGGACCGGCGACGCTCAGATCGCCGTCGAAACCGGCCTGTATAATTTCGATGCCATCACTGTGTATGAGAAATGGCTGGCCGACCTCCGTGACGAGCAACAGCCCAATGGCGTCCTTCCCTCCATCGTCCCAACCGGTGGCTGGGGCTACGAATGGGGTAACGGCCCCGACTGGACCAGCGCAATCGCGATCATCCCCTGGAATGTGTATATGTTTTACGGCGATCCGAAACTGCTGGCCGATTGCTACGACAATATCAAACGATACGTCGATCATATCAATGAAGGCTACCCAACCGGACTAACTACCTGGGGGCTGGGTGACTGGGTCCCCGTAAAAAGCAAAACGCCCGTAGAATTCACCTCCACCTGCTATTACTATGCCGACGCCGTGATCCTCGCGAAAGCGGCACAGTTGCTTCATAAGAGGGACGACGAAAAAACCTATACCGTTCTCGCAGAAAAAATCAAAGCAGCCTTCAACAAAAAATACCTCGACCCCGCCACCGGTAACTACGACCAGGGACTGCAGACGGAATTGAGTGCAGCCCTTTACTGGCACCTCACCCCAACGGCTTACATCCCCAGGACGGCCGCAAAACTAGCAGCTCGCGTAAGGGCTGATAGTGTAAAATTAGATGTCGGCCTGCTCGGCACAAAGACCATCCTGAATGCCCTCAGTGAGAACGGCTATGCAGACCTCGCCTATCAGCTGGCATCCAGCACCACAGAGCCGTCCTGGGGTTGGTGGATCGTCAACGGCGCCACGACACTATATGAGAACTGGCCAATAAATGCAGCAAGCGATATTTCGCTCAATCATATCATGTTCGGTGAGATCGGCGCCTGGTTCTTCAAAGGCCTCGGCGGCATCCTGCCGGATACGGCCGCGCCGGGCTTTCAGCATATCCTGCTGCGACCCCACATTGTCGCCGGACTAGATAGTTTTACAGCCACCCACCAAAGCCCCTATGGATTGATCAGCTCGGGATGGAAACACGAGAACGGCCGGCTCATATACGAAGCCACCATCCCGCCAGGCAGCAGTGCCACGCTGGAACTCTCCGCTCCTAATCAAACAAAGCCTCGAATAATAGAACTTAAAGCCGGGCAATACCGTTTCAATCTTTAATTGACCATAGTTTAAGTACTTAATCACCCATTTTCCGGAGAAGGCTATCAATGATTTTTTGATGCGTTTCCGTCATGCTACTATGGGTGGCCACTATTTTATCGATAGAATCTAAATATTTATGAGGAAGTCCCAATATCTTGTCGCCGTTATCCAACAGCTTATTGTTAACAGTACGCAGATGTGCATTATCTGTCTTATAAGCTGCGAGTAGTTCTTTCTTCAAACCTGACACATCCTCATTGTACAATGGAATAGTAACTCCTGGTTCATTGGTAAGGGTGGGTGGATCATCATCAAGGTTATATCCGGAGTTGGAGTCCGGTCCGTCCGCTTTCTTTTGCCTTTTTGGGTCGTCTTGCTGATCTTCGTTGATTTTCTTGTCTTCCATAATATGTGTTTTATTAAATGGGTTTTCTAATTCGCCATCGAATGCGGCGTAAAATTTCTTTAAGATCTTAATTCCCGGCTGTTTGGTGCCGGGTTTATCGGATTTATAGCTACTCAGATTAGCCAGATCAATTCCGGATTTCTCAGCGATCTCCGAAAGTTTATAATTGGCCTCTAATGTAGCCATGTCCCTTTTGAACAGCTTCCGCAAACGTGTCATCTCTTTTTTGGTAATTTTTGGGGTGGCCATAAGATTAGTTGTAAAAAATTTTGTGTTGTATAATAATTTGTATACTTTTACTGTACAATAATAAATACAATAAACGGTCAATCCGGGGTCTTAAAAGGCCATTTATTGTATACTGATCAGGATGTAGAAGTTTTTTTGTCTCTTCTGTGGAAAATGCGGTTAGCCGCAGGGCAATTTGGATGAGTGCACCCTTTAGGGTATCGTTGGTCATCGTCCGGAATCACGACTTGAAAATTGATGATGACGAAAGGCCTTACCCTTCTGCGGGGACAGTCATAGATCGGACATTCAAATTTTCGCATCGTTGTTAATTTGAGTTATCAATAGCTGTTGATTTAGGACATAACGAGTTATACCCGGGGTTTACGCCTCGGGTTAGTTCAGTTGGACACAGCTAGGCAAAAAATGAATGCCTGAGGTCGAACCTCAGGTCAAAAAAGGAGCAAGAACACAGTACCTGGAAATGTTGGAGCAAGTTTAAAGAGAATACAAGGTATGAAGATTTTGGGATAAATTGCTTGTGACAAAAAAAATTATGCCATGTCTATCATTCGCAAAGAAGATATCCATCAAGAAGGATTCGACCTCTACGACGCCTACGCCCATAACAGACTCGACCGCCGCGATTTCATGGAAAAGCTCTCCGCCTACGCAGTAGGCTCCCTCACCGTCCCGGCCCTCATGTCCTTCCTCATGCCCGATTATAAAAACACGCTTCAAATAAAACCCGATGACCCCCGCATCGACTCAGGCT
>JAMFSL010000358.1 GCA_026225275.1 Puia dinghuensis | reverse complement strand
TTAAAACCATTATCCAGGCGATTCAGGAAAAAAAAGGTGAGAACGTTATTTCCCTTGATTTACGAAAGATACCGGAAGCCGTAGCGGATTTTTTTATCATTTGTGAAGCAAGCAGCACTACCCAGGTAAAAGCTATAGCTGATTCAATTGAAGAAGAGGTGAAGGAAAATTGCGATGAACTTCCCTATAAGCACGAAGGCAGACAATCCCTACAATGGGTACTGATCGATTATGTGAATGTAGTGATCCACGTCATGCTGCCGGAAAACCGCCGTTTTTACAAACTGGAAGACATGTGGAGCGACGCCCCGCAGGATAAACACGAAGGGTAGAAACCCTCCGTTGCCGGCAATTAAACAGATATTTTGCCGTTTCCTGGTTTTTTTCGAACATTTTTACCTAATATTTTTTTATTAATAATAGCAAACAACACGGATAACTACAAATGCCACAGGAAGATCTGAAACAAAACGATAAAAACAACTTCCCGAGGTTCAGACCGAGGGGAGATGACGATAATGGTTCGAGAAAAGGGCCTAAGTTCAGCATATATTGGATATGGGGGATTATTGCAGCCGTTTTGATCGGCTTTAACTTATTCGGCACTTTTACCCCCGACGCCAAGCCGGTAGACGAGCTGGACTTTCGCAAGAATATGTTGAGCAACGGGGATGTGGAGAAGATCGATCTGATCTCCAACAAGAACCTGGTCAGGGTCTATATCAAAAAGGATAGCCTTACCAAATCTTTCTACTCGAAATACAATAACAAAAGCTCCTGGCCCGGTGGTATCAGCAAGGACGGACCACAGTTCGAATTCCATGTCACGGATATCAAGGACTACGAAAAAATTCTGCGGGACTATTTCACCAAACATCCCGAGCAGGAAGTAGACCTCAATTCAAAGCCGGAAGGTGAATGGTTCGGGCCTCTGCTCAATTTCCTCTTACCAATGCTGATCATCGTCCTGATCTGGGTAATGCTGATGCGAAAAATGGGCGGTCAGGCGGGTTCCGGCGGCCCCGGCGGGATCTTCAATATCGGTAAGTCCAAAGCCACACTTTTCGATAAAGGCACGAAAGTGACGATTACCTTTAATGATGTTGCCGGGTTGGATGAAGCCAAGGTAGAGGTGATGGAGATCGTCGACTTTCTGAAGAACCCGAAAAAATATACTGCCCTCGGTGGAAAAATCCCCAAGGGAGCGTTGCTGGTAGGTCCTCCGGGTACTGGTAAAACCCTCCTGGCGAAAGCGATGGCCGGAGAAGCCCAGGTGCCTTTCTTCTCGATGAGTGGTTCCGATTTCGTGGAGCTGTTCGTAGGAGTCGGCGCCAGCCGCGTCCGCGACTTGTTCAAGCAGGCCCGGGAGAAGGCTCCTTGCATTATCTTCATCGACGAGATCGATGCCATCGGGCGTGCCCGTGGCAAGAATGCTATTATGAGCAATGATGAAAGAGAAAGCACCCTGAACCAGCTTTTGGTGGAAATGGATGGTTTCGGCGGGGACAGCGGTATCATCGTCCTGGCGGCGACCAACCGCCCCGACGTTCTCGATACTGCGCTGCTGCGTCCGGGTCGTTTCGACCGGCAGATCTCTATCGACAAACCTGATCTCAAAGGCCGTGAAGCTATCTTTAAGGTACATCTCAAGCCGATTAAAATATCCAGCAAATTAGACATTCACAAACTGGCGGAACAGACGCCGGGTTTTGCCGGGGCCGATATCGCCAATGTCTGTAATGAAGCGGCCCTCATCGCCGCCCGTAAAGGCAAGGACAACGTGGAAATGGAAGACTTCCAGGATGCGGTCGACCGGGTGATCGGCGGCCTGGAAAAGAAGAATAAGATCATCTCTCCGGATGAGAAGAGGATCATCGCCTATCATGAAGCCGGTCACGCCATCTGCGGCTGGTTCCTGGAGCATGCTTATCCGCTGCTGAAGGTGACGATCGTTCCTCGCGGAGTAGCCGCACTCGGTTATGCGCAGTATACCCCGAAGGAGCAATATCTCTACAACACGGACCAGCTGTTCGACCAGATCTGCATGACGCTCGGGGGCCGGGCCAGCGAAGAGCTGAACTTTGGTAAAATATCCACCGGCGCGCAGAACGATCTGCAGCAAATCACCCGGATCGCCTATTCTATGGTGACCGTTTATGGGATGAATGAGAAGGTCGGAAATGTTAGCTTCTTCGATCCGCAATCGGAAAACTCTTTCACCAAGCCCTATTCCGAAGAGACCTCCAAGATCATCGATGAGGAAGTTCGTAAGCTCATCGATAAGGCGTATGATGCGACGAAGCACCTGCTGACGCTGAAGAAACGGGAGGTGGAGATGCTGGCGGAAGCCCTGTTGGCGAAAGAAGTGCTCTTCCAGAGTGACGTCGAGGCCCTGATCGGCAAACGTCCTTATGAAGAAAAGCGCGCACTGGATGTGACCGACCACGAGAGCAACGGCGTTCCGCCTGCCATCATCGTTCCGCCTGCTACCGAAGAAGTAAAATAATTATAACGGATGAACGTCTCTTCCGCTAAAGAGAATATTCTAAAAAAAATAAGAAAGGCGTTGAGTGAATCAACGCCTATTCCTTTTCCACAAAGTGAAGGTAGTCATTCTG
>JAMFSL010000357.1 GCA_026225275.1 Puia dinghuensis | reverse complement strand
GAAAAGTATATGCGTACGAATTCAAATGGAGCCCGGGCGCTAAATCTAAGTTCCCTCCCAGCTTTCTAGAAGCATACAAACCAGTTAAAACAGATATTATTCATCGTGATAATTTTTGGCAATGGCTGAAAGATTATCCTTATTAATAATGATAGGGTGACAAGAAACCCTGGATCAATATCTGTTTTTGGTCAGGGAAAATATTGCCGACCCGAAAATGCTTCAATTCTTTCTCAGCCCGGATGCACAAATAATAGATGAGCCTGGTCGCAAAATAGGTTAGGGGATCATCTTCCTTCATTATTTTACGGACACGCTCAAACTGTTGCGGATCGTAGTACCGATGCTTTTTGGACTTTTTCGTCGGACTTATAGCGATTGATGTCCTCAAAGACGGGAAAGCCTTTCCATTTGGCACCCTTATAGCGATGCCGCAGTTCCTCGGGGATGCGGAACTGATATTCTACCCACCAGCGCTTTCCTTTATAAAGCTTAGGCGGCTTCCAGTTGATAAACTTGCCCAAAATTTGGTCACTGTAGTGTTTTAAAAAGCGAAAAGGCATGATAGTCATGCCTTTGGATGGTACCGCGTAGGGGAGTCGAATTCCACCCTCCGCGATACCAGTTTTTTTGGCGGTGGGGTAGGATACGACTATTCCAGGAATTTTTGTCTGAGGAGGGTCAGGTGTTGCTGGTCGAGTCCCAATTGCTGCTGGAGGTAATTGTCGATAGAGCCGTATTGGCGGCGGATAGCATCGAAGGCGGCGTCAAGGTATTGCGGGTTGGCGCTCATCATGGCGCGGACGACAGGTTCGCCGATATGCATTGCGGTCATCGAGCTTATCGCCCTGTCGTTGTCGGAGGCGCGATAATAATTCGTCGCTGCATAATCCTGGCGGATCGTCTCGTAAGGCACACCAAGGGCATAAAGGAGCAAGGCGGCTGCGATACCGGTCCTGTCCTTACCGGCAGTACAATGAAATAGCAGAGCATCACCGGAGGGAACGACAAACAGTTTTCCGAAAAAAGGTTTGTATCGGGCGGTGAGATAGGCTGTGTTCGCATACCAAACCATCATCATCGAATCGCCGCCGCTGGTCATACCCGCCAGATTCTTAAACATTGCCGCGTTGAGGCTGTCGCTGCCTGCGGGACAAAGGATATAATCCGTGCCGGCGTTGAGCTTATCGGGCGCTTTAGCCGATTCCTGTACACCGCGGAGGTCGACATCGTATACGATATGACGGGTGTTAAGCGTGTCCAGGTCGGCGGGGGTGAGCTTGCTGATGTCGGCGCTGCGGTAGAGGACATGCCATTTGACGTGATGGCCGTCGGCGGTGGTATAGCCGCCGAGGTCTCTGAAATTGAGAGCGCCCTGAACGTTTACTTTGCGGATGGAGCTGTCTGCTACCTGGCAAAGGGCCGGGCGGGTCAGCAGGAGCAGGGGAAGGAGGCAATAGATGCCGAAGCGATGAAGATACATGGGATGATTTTTTTAGAAAAGAAGGGGAAGGCCTTGCCCTCCCCTCCAGACTTTATGAAAATAGAACGAAGCACACTCGGATAGAAAAGGCGCGATTTATTTTGTCAGCCACATGGTGCTGCTGATGGCGTCGGTTCCACCGAACTGGCTATTGACAGCTGCCTGCCAGTTGGTGGTGTTTTCTACCTGTTCATCCACGGGATATTCCCAGCGGATGGGGATCAGGTTGTTATTGTTAGTTGTTCCGATGCCGGCACCGCCCTGGGTGAAAGCGGGTACGCCCGTCCTTCTCCAGTTGTAATAAGCTTCCCAGCCGGAATTCTGCCAGAAGGCGACATACTTCTGGGTCAGGATCTGGTTCAACCCTATCGGATTGTTGCCGGCGTATACCACATTGGGGTTGGCGAGGAAGGCGGTGACGTTGGCGGTCACGGAGCCGAGGGAATTACCCTTGTTATCACCGATAGGGATAACCGTTCCATTTGCCAGGCCATACATGGCCAACGAGCCCATGATGCCGTTCGTATACCAGGTGCTGGCCAGGGAACCGCTGATCCAGCCCAGGTTGGCGGCTTCGGCGATATTGAAACACATTTCCGGGTAACCAATGATGATGGCGGGTTCTTCCGTAGCGCCGGTCGCATCTTTAAAATAGCGGAGATAGTTGGCATAAGAGTACATGCCGTTGGTGGCATTGACCAGCAAGGCGGACTGACCGAGGTTGATGTCGGCGCCTATATAAGCGGTGAAATCGTCGAGCTGTTTGCCGCCGGTGATCTGAGCAGGGGCGGGGGTAGCGGAGATAAATGTCCGCGGGTCCTGGTTAGCCGTTGTGATATTCAGGTAAGTATCGCACAGGCTCTCATAGAAATCGTACTGGGTATAGCTCGGAGCGATGGGGTACTTGTTGTATACCGCGTTGTACTTAAATTCCAGGTTGTCGGTGATTCCCGACATGATGGGGTATTTTGTTGGATTGTTGATGATGTTGGCGAACTGGGTCGGGATATTCAGATCGGGGTTATCGACGGCTCTCCGACTGAGGCTGATCAGCACCCGCAGTTTATAAGTGTTGATGACCTGCTGCCATTGTAAGTAAGTGAGTCCATAAATGTCACCTGAAATGGTGGCCGAGGGTCCGCCGGTCGGGGAAGCGACCAGGGCGCTCATCAACGTATTGGCCGTATCGAGTAAGGCCAGGCAGTTTTTATAGACGTCATGCTGCAGATTGTAAGACGGCGTGTCGATCCCGTTAACACCTGCCTCTGTCATAGGGATGTCGCCCACGCGTTGGGTATACCAGATGAACTGATAGGCCTTGAAGAAATAGGCCATTGCCGAATAAGGATTGGCTGTGGTTCCAAACTGGGCGGGGATCTGTCCTTGCATCAGGTTGACATATTTCAGCACGCTGTACATCGTGGCACTATTGGACCAATTGTATGTATTGCTGCCCCAGTAGTAGGAGTACAGGGAGATATAGAACTGATTCCAGCGATGCACTTCGCTCCAGGGGCCTTCATTTTGTGCAGGGCCCGAACTGGAATTGCTGGTGATACCGTTGGCATCCATTACGCCACCGCCGTAATAGATTTCATTCGCAAGTCTATTGAAGATCAGGGAAACGGGAACCAATGAACTGCTGCTCGCCTCATTGGGATTGGACAGCAAATTACCTTTCTGGCAACCCACCAGTCCTGCGGAAACCAACCCGAGGAAAAGGACCGAACTGATGATTATTTTTTTCATAACTGTTGTTTTGTTTGTTTAGAAGCCGAGGTTGAAGTTTACTCCGTACCAGCGGGATGTGGAAGAGGAAAGGGTGACATCGCTGGATGTTCCCGTCTGACCACCACCTGATCCCAACAGGGATTGCGATTGGATATCGAAGCCACTGGAATACTGGTCAATATCAAAGTCCTTGCGTTTTGCGAAATACAGGAGATTTCTTCCGATGAGGGCTACTGAAGCGGATTTGAATACGGATTTTTTGCCCAGCATTTTCTGCGTCAGGTTATAGGTCAACCGGACTTCCCGCAATTTGGCGAAGGTGCGGCTGATCATATAGTATTCATCGAAGCTCGAACCGAGGCTGCTGGACAGATAGCTCTGCACTGTCGTAGGCGTCGTGTTAGTGGCGAAGGCAACGTTCTTCAGGTTGGTGATCTGGCCGCCGCTATAAGTAGGTGTACCGCCGGTAATGACGACACCTTTACCGGTGAAGCCTGGTTGCGGCGCAACGGTTCCCTGGTTCGACGATACCCATTCCTGGTTACGGGCGACACCGAGGGCGCCCTGATCCGATTCAATTGCCGTACCGCCGTTCATCGAGTGATACCAGACGTCGTCATAGATCTTTCCGCCAAAGCGACCGTCGAACTGGAAGCTAAGGCTCCAATTCTTATAGGAGAAGCGGTTGTTGATGCCAGCGGAAAAGTTAGGGTCGAGATAGCCCAGCTTTTTATAATTGCTGATGCCCGAAGGTGCGCTCAGCGGACCGCCGTTGGACCAAACGATATCACCGCTGCCATCTCTGACGAAAGCAGTACTGTAGAAGGCATCGAGGCGTTCACCCTTTGTGAAGACATGTGTGCCGTTGCTGCCGCTGCCGATTTCGATAGAGGATTGTCCATTGCCGATCTTATGCAGAGTCTCCCTATAGGTAGAATAGTTGATGAGGATATTCCAGGAAAAATCCCGGCTGCGTACAGGTGTCAGGTTCAAAATGGCTTCCCAGCCTTTTTTCAGCGAGGTGACCGCGTTGACGAGCTGTGTCGAGTACGTCGTGGACGAGGGGAGAGGCAATGCGTAGATCAGCGGGCCATTCAAACTTTCATAATAGGTCAGGTTCAATCCTGCTCTGCCTTTGAACATCTGGTATTCGAGGCCGGCCTCGTAGGATTTAACGTCAAAGGGTTTCAGGTTGGGATCGGACTTGGTGGTAGAATAGGATACGGAGGTCTGGTTGTTGTAATAAGTCGTCAGGCTATAAGCGCTCTGATTCTGATAGGTAGGGCCGTCATAGGCTGTATACTGTTCAAAACCATAGCCCAACAGACCGCCATTGAGTGTGTTGCCTGTGATGGCGTTATAAGCCGAACCTTGCTGGGCCTTGGTCAAGCCGCCTTTCACGTCCGCAAAAGAGACCCTGAATTTCAGCAAATCGACAGAAGCGGGCAGATGAACATAGTCGCCGACCGAGGTGGCCAGGGATACCGAGGGGTAGAAGAACGTATTACTGTTGGAGGGTAGTGTGGAGAGGTTGTCTACGCGCCCGGTCGTAGATAAATACACATAATTCTTGTAGGAGAGATCTACTGCGTAGTATCCGCTGTACACTTGCATTCTGGATCCAAAGTTATACACCAGCGCCGGGTTCTGCGAGTTTGTCAGGCTATATACGCCGGGGATGGCGAGGTCTTTGGTGGTAGCGTAAGTGGAGGTATATTCAAAAGAACGTTCGCTGGTCCCGACGTTGGCATTCAGGAAGAAGCCGCCGAACGTCTTCTTATACGTCAGCAGGAGGTCCGTATTGTTTTCCGTCAGGGTGCGCCGGTCTTCACGATAGTCGCCATACCAGCCAGGGTAATACCAGGACAGATAATCATTGAGGATAGTTCCGGCAGGTACTTTTTCCGTCAGCAGTTGGCTCCAGGTCGTGATCTGGCTACGGAAGGCGAGGCTGAGGTCTTTGCTGAAGTTGTAGGTCAACCGGGCGTAGCCGTAAATATCCGTCTTTGTCTTACCGCGCAGCCACTCATGGGCCATAAAGTAAGGGTTGTTGCTACG
>JAMFSL010000065.1 GCA_026225275.1 Puia dinghuensis | reverse complement strand
GCAGAAGTAAAAGCATTGATGGCCCCAAAAACAATGGGGGGCGATAGTACGGCGCCTGATCTAAGCTCTCTTTCCGACAGTGAATTAAAGATTTTAAGTTTATTATGTGGCGGTGAAACCTCCAAGGATATCGCAGTAAAATTTGGTATAGCGGTGAAGACTGTGGAAGCTCACCGGCATAATATACTCAAGAAGATGAAACAAAGAAACACGATTGCCCTTATCCTATATGTCAAGTCGCACGCCTTCGAAATATAGGCTATTTGGCGAATTAAAATAGTATCTTGTCGTAATGAAAGTGCATATATTGCTTGCCGGGCTTGGCCTTTGCCTGGCATCCATTCCGCCCGTCACGGCTCAACCCATTCCCCCGCAGCAATGGCTCTTAATGAGCGATTGGAAAATGCAATCCGGGGTGACCGACACTTCGCAGGGAACCCGGATTTCAATGGCTGCGTTCGATGCAAAGGATTGGTATACCGTCAGCGTCCCCACGACTATCCTCGGCGGATTGATAGCGAATAAAGTCTATCCATTCGATGTATTCATGGGACAGAACCTGCAAAAATTAAGCGATCCGAAATTGGATAAGCCCTGGTGGTTCCGGCGGGGATTCGATTTGCCGAAGGCAGTTCAAGGGCGACGCATCCTGCTGAAGCTGCATGGTATTAATTATACTGCTTCTGTTTGGCTGAACGGGATGAAGGTGGCGGACTCGTCGCAGGTGAAAGGGCCTTTCAGGATCATTGAACTGGATATAACAAAATACATCCGTTATGACGGCGAAAATGTGCTGGCCCTGCAAATTACCAGACCCTTACGTCCAAACAGGGATGGGGGCGACCTAGCGATAGACTATGCGGACTGGATACCCGATCCGCCGGATTGGAACGGAGGGATCGTGAATGACGTGGAAATAATAGCCTACGATAAGGTGGGTGTCGAATACCCGCTGGTGACGACTCATTTTGACCTTCCGGCCCTGACCGTGGCACATTTGAGTGTGGATGCGCGGATAACCAATTATGAGAACGCGGAGGAAGATGCCATAGTAAAGGGCAATATCAACGGAAATATTCATTTTGAAAAGAAGATACACCTCAAAGCGTTCGAGTCAACCGACATTAATTGGACCCCGGCTGATTTTCCGCAGTTGAATATTTCCGACCCGCATATATGGTGGCCCTGGCAATATGGCAAACCGGAACTTAATCAGGTTGAGCTATCGGTGGTCGTGGATGGCAAGGTGAGCAATGCCGTAAAGGCAAACTTTGGCATTCGGGAGATCACCTCCCGGCTGATCAATGATCAGTCGAGGGAGTTTATCGTCAATGGACGACCGATCATGCTGCGGGGCGGGGCCTGGGCCCCGGATATGTTCCAGCGGCGCTCCGAAGAGCGGCAGGAGCAGGAAATACGCCTCGTTCGGGATATGAACATGAATATTATCCGATCGGAGGGTAAACTGGAGGACGATCATTTTTATGAGCTCTGTGATAAATATGGCATACTGGTCATGACAGGATGGATGTGTTGCGGGGCCTGGCAACATCCGGAACACTGGGATTCGTCAGAGCGTGCCGTAGCATTGGCCTCCGACAGCAGCGTCATGTACTGGCTGCGCAATAAGGCGTGCCTGATGGTGTGGCTCAATGGCAGCGACATGCCGCCGACGGACGCATCGCTGGAGAGGTCCTGGCTGGACATAGAAAAATCCCTGAAATGGCCCAATCCGGTGATTGCTTCGGCGGATGGCCGTCAATCAAAGGTGTCAGGGTCCAGCGGCGTGAAAATGCTGGGACCCTACGAATGGGTGCCCCCGGTATATTGGGAAACGGATGCGAGCAAAGAATTCGGCGGAGCCTGGAGTTTTGCCACGGAAATATCCCCGGGTCCGTCGATCCCTCCCTACGAAAGCCTCATTAAATTCATTCCAGCCGATTCCCTGGTGGGGGCGGCTATGGCAGGGGCGACGGGGGTGGGGTCGCTGGTGGCGTCGTCCGCAACCTGGCATTACCATACCGGAGCAGGCGTTTTTGCTACGACGGACATTTTTAATGCGGCCCTCACAGCGCGTTATGGCGCCTATCCTTCGATAAAAAACTATACGGCCAAGGCCCAGGCGCAGAACTATGAGGCGCACAGAGCGATGATGGAGGCTTACGGGCTGCATAAATACAATACGGCTACGGGGGTGGTGCAGTGGATGCTGAGTAACCCCTGGCCGGGGCTGATCTGGCACACTTACGACTATTATCTTTACCCAGGCGGCACTTATTTTGGTATGAAGAAAGCGATGGAACCGCTGCACGTCATGTATTCTTACGCTTCTAACTCGGTGGCGGTCATCAATTCATTGCTCCGAAAATTCCCCGGCTTGCAACTACAGGTGTCTGTTTACAACCTGGACGGAGCCCGGAAATATACGCAGACATTGACGACCAGTGTGGACGAAGATGCCGTGAAGCTTTGCCTCTCCCTCCCGACTACTATAGAAGGGCTGTCGGACACCTATTTCTTACGACTGGAGTTAAAAGATCCTGATGGGGAAGCGCATAGCATTAACTGGTACTGGCTATCTAAAAAGGGCGATACCCTGAACTGGAAAAAATCTAATTGGTATACGACGCCGGAGTCATCCTATGCGAATTATTCGGCTTTGCAGGACATGCCGAAGACCACGTTGGAAATACGCCACACAAGCGGCATGGCCGGGGATAGTGCTCACTACGAACTGAAGGTAACCAACACGGGGAAGGCCGTAGCCTTCTTTGTCCATCTGCGGGTGTTGAAGGGGAAGGACGGCGGGGATATCCTGCCGGTGATTGTCTCCGACAATTATATATTGCTGGCGCCGGAGGAGACGAGGATCATCCGGTGCAGTTACCAGGATAAAGACGCAGGAGGAAGCGCGCCTTATTTTCTCCTGTCCGCATGGAACCTGGACCCGTCCGGGTCCCGGGGTGACGCCGGCACAGGTTTTGAAGAGGGCTTGCCACGATAGGGATTCCTGCGTGTGATTTAGGGGGTGGGGTAGAGGGGGCGCCTGTGGGCCAGTTCGCTTGGTGCCAGGCCGAATTGTTTTTTGAAGGCAAAAGAAAAGTGCGACAAGTCTTTAAAACCCAGGTCAAAATAAATCTCGCTGGGTTTCTTGGCTTTCCTTTCCATGAGAAAATGGGCTTCCTGTAATCGTTTTTGCATTAGCCAATGGCTTGGCGTGTCATTGAATATTTGTTTGAAATCTCTTTTAAATGCGGATATGCTCCTACCTGTCAACCAGGCAAACCTTTTCATGTTTACGCTAAACTTATAATTACGGTTCATAAATTCTTCCAGGTCTATTTTAGCCGGGATGCCGTAGTCAAAGAATACACCCGATAATTCGGGCTGCAACTGCAATACAATCAGCAGGAGCTCTTCACGTTTGACATCAAAGAATGCATTGTTCATTTTCCCTTCAGCATCGTAATATGGTAGTAAAGAGTGAATAAAATTGGGGATTAATTCATTATTGGGTAACCTAAAAAAAGGTTCGGGAGAATTTGATCTTGTTGCAATTATTTTGTGTTTTTCCTGAAATTTTTTAAGAAAGGGTTCATCAAAAACGAAAATTACTTTTTCAACCTTATCCTTCTCTTTTGAGTCATTTTCCCGACCCAACCGATTTTTGCGAACAATGCCATATTCACCTGCTGCCAAAGTATAGTCTTTGCCGCCAAAATAACCGCCGAGTGTTCCTTTTGCCAAATAGAAGAAGAGGTGTTCGGCAACAAATTCTTCCCGCGTTATTTCCGGTCCAATGAGACGAGTCTTTGCTACTGGTGTTTTCATTTCAATTTTCCGAATTTAATCATGCTTCCGACCGAAGCGAGAATAGCTTCTTCATTATTCGCTAGGGGTTTCCAGCCTAAAATTTTCCTGGCCTTTTCGTTGCTTACATTTCGGCTTATCCCCAAGAGCGAGGCGGCGCTTTTTGCCTGTGCGCTAAACAATGCCGCTACGCGGATAACCCAATCGGGCAAAACCCTGGTAGTGACTTTTTGTGCAATATCGGGCATTTCCTTTTTTAGCAATCCGGCAATCTGTGGTAATGACATGGTTCCCCCCGCCATTCCTATAAAGCGCTGGCCGTTTGCTCCGGGGTCGGTCATGGCACGGATATGAAGATCGGCTACGTCCCGCACGTCAATAATGTTGAAATTAATATTCGGAGCAGCTTTCATGGAGCCACTCAGCAAAAGCTCAAGGATATGATAACTGCTCGAAAAGTCAGGTCCCAATGATGGCCCGAGAATAAAGACCGGATTGATAACCGCTAACTCCAGATTTCCGCCTTCATTCTTTATAAAATCCCAGGCGGCGCGTTCGGCCAGCACTTTAGACTTGGTGTAAGCTGTCATACCTTTTTGATCCGGGTTTGTCCACTCTTTTTCTGTGATAACGGTGTTAGGGTCTTTATGACTATAACCTACAGCGCCAAAGTTTGAGCATACTACCACCCTTTTGACGCCGGCATTTTTTGATGCTTTGAGCACCCGGATCGTGCCGTCAACGGCCGGGCGGATCATTTCGTTTTCATCCTTCGGCATTTGGGAAAGGAAAGGTGAAGCGATGTGCAAAACATATTTACAGTTTTTTACTGCTGCTGCCCAATTGTCATCTTTTGTCAGGTCGGTTTCAATAAATTCGAGATTGTCAAACGATGTGATGCCCGCTGCTTTCAGCATCCCGATGACTTCATCTTTTCTGCCCATAGAGCGAAGCGTTGTTCTCACTTTGTACCCTTTTTGCAATAATTGATGAACGCAGTGCGATCCAACAAAGCCTGCTCCCCCTGTTACCAAAACCATTTCATTATTTTCCATTGTTTTAATTTTATACGACAAAGGTCAGCATAAAATTTTCAGTGAGCTTTGTTGAGAGGTCCAAAGTTACTATATTGAGAGGTCCAAATTACTATATTCATGACTGTACGGGAGGATGGCGACGGACGGGGGTTTACAAGCATTTTAACATTTTCGGATCGGGTAAACCTATATCTTAGGTATATGTTAAAAAATTACCTCAAAATAGCCTTCCGGCATTTGATAAAAAATAAGACTTACACGGCGATCAATGCCCTGGGTCTGGCTTTTGGGATCAGTGCCTGTCTGTATATCTATCTGATCACGAGTTTTGAGTTCAGTTATGATAAGTTTCACCCGGGAAAGGAACGAATATTCAGAGTAGTCAGCGATGAATACACGCCAAAATTCGGCCAGGAGCATAACAGCAACATTGCTGATCCCTACCCCGGATTAATGCGTTCCAACCTGACAGGTATTGAAAGTATGGCTGTTTTCTATAATACCGCGGCAAAAGTAACTGTCTATGGTAATAATGGCCTGCCTGTCAATAAACAGCACCTGCTGATGGGAGAAGAAACATTAGATTTGATCATTGCCGATCAGTCCTATTTTGACATCTTTAAATATCAGTGGCTTACTGGCAATGCTAGCACAGCGCTGGAAGAACCATTTAAAGTGGTGCTAACAGAAAGCAAAGCGTATAAATATTTTGGAAAGGTGCCTTTCGATCAGATGATCGGCAAGACCATTGTTTATAATGATTCCCTGTCCGTTACGGTAGCGGGAATTGTAAAAGATCTCCCTGGAAATTCTGATCTTCGATTTACGGATTTTATCTCCTTTAGTACCGTTCAGCATAGTTTTTTAAAAACGGAATTTGACGCCAATCCTAACCGGCAGGTGTACGTCAAGCTTACCAACGGAACTCGCATTTCCGATGTCAATGCTCAACTGAGTGCCTTTGTTAAAGACATGGTGAAAGTTGAAAAGGGGGTGAAAATTCAATATCATCTTCAGCCATTGGCCGATATTCATTTTAATTCGGATTATAGCGATTCCTATTCTCATCAGGCTCATCTCCCTACTATTTATGCGCTGATAGGCATTGCGCTGTTTATCCTGGTCATCGCTGTGATTAACTTTGTCAACCTCTCTACTGCCTTGTCTACAACCAGGCTGAAAGAAATCGGGATACGGAAAGTATGTGGCAGCAGCCGAATAAGCCTGGTTCTGCAATCGTTGGGGGAAACCTTTTTACTTACGCTGTTTGCATCGATCTTGTCGGTAATATGCCTGGGTTTATTGGTCGTTGGTTTCCCATCTTTGATGCCCGATACCGTTCAATCTACTTTATTCAGCCTGCCTACTTTCTTATTCCTTTTGCTGGTAGCCATTTTTACAGCGGTTCTTGCGGGGTTTTATCCGGCACAGATCCTGTCCTCCTATTTGCCCGTCAGGAATTTAAGAGGGGTGGGACAGCAACAGAGGAGGAGCGGGGGAGGTTTGAGAAGGAGTTTAATCATCTTTCAATTCACGGTCTCTTTGGTGTTTATCATCGGAGCCTTTATGGTCGGGAATCAGGTACACTTCATGTTAAATAAGGATTTAGGGTTTAGCAAAGATGCCGTCATTACTATAGGGACATATCCGGATTATCCTGCCGGCAAAAAAAATATCCTGGCACAGAAGATCCGGCAACTTTCCCAGGTTGACATGGTCAGTGTGAGTGAAGGAACTCCGCTTGCAAAAGGACATTTCCATAATCCACTGATCTATAAGGGAGGTAAGCAGGTGGCACAAGCCGACTGCCAGCTGGAATGGGCCGATGAGAATTTCATCCCTTTATATCAAATCAAGATCCTTGCCGGGCGGAACCTGGCGGCTTCTGATTCGGCGAGAGAAATCCTGATCAATGCGACGTGTGCAAAAGCCCTGGGTTTTGCGACGCCGGAAGCAGCTATAGGAAAATCTGCCGAAACAATACTTTCTCCTGAGGAAGGATCTAAGCCCTTTCGTATCGTGGGCGTAGTGGCCGATTTTCATGTTGAATCACTGCAAAAGGCGATTACCCCCGCCTTTATAACTTCTTCTAACGAATGGACGAGGTTAGTCAGTGTAAGGCTGGCCACAAAAGGTAAGGGAGTTGCGGAGTTTAAAAATACCATTGCTGAATTAGAGCATCTTTGGAATGGGGTATATCCCAATGATAAATTTGAATACAGCTTTTTTGATGAGTCGATCAGGAGATTATATGATAGGGAGGAGCGATTTTCCCTGCTGATGAACATTTCTATGATTTTGGCTCTATTCATTTCTTGTATTGGTTTATTTGGTCTGGCGGCGTTTACTGCTCAGCAACGGGGGAAGGAAATTGCTATCCGGAAAGTATTGGGGGCGAGCGTCAGGAATATTGTTTTAATATTATGCAGGGAGACCATGGCGTTGATCCTGATTGCTATCGCCATTGCATCTCCTATTGCCTGGTTATTGGTGCAGAAGTGGTTGGCGAATTTTTCTTATCGGATCGATCTATCCGTTTGGATCATTGTTGCCGCAGGTTTTATGGCTGTTGTAATCGCTATGGCGACGATAAGTATTCAGGTCATTAAAGCTGCGGTGGTTAGTCCTATTAAAAGTATAAAGGCGGAATAGATGAAAAAGGTTCTTACCCTATTTCTATTGACCCTATTGTATCATGTCTGCTTTTCCCAGGATCCGCCGGTTTTTCAGTCTTCTTATATCGAGCCGGGGAGAATTGTCAAATTGGCGAAAGAGCGTTATTTTTTCGACTTTGGTGCGGATGCTTTTGGAACGCTATCGCTGTTTCTTAGATCTCCGCAGCCGGACTCGCTGACTGTGTACTTAGGCGAAAAGCTGAATAGTGATGGGACGATCGATAGAAATCCGGGCGGGTCTATCCGGTATCAAAAAATAATTATTCCCGGGATACCCCCCAACCAAGTCTACCTGTTACAACTCCCTGCAGGCAGGAACACGCATCCGCCGTCCATTGCCTTGCCCGACAGCTTTGGTGTCATTATGCCCTTCCGGTATTGTGAAATTGAAAATCTGGAGGTTCCGATCAAAGATGTGAAAATAAGCCAGAAAGCATATTATTACCATTTCAATGACACTGCCAGTGCCTTTACAAGTTCTGACACTATCTTAAACCAGATCTGGGAAATGTGTAAGCATACTGTAAAAGCTACCAGTTTTACGGGGCTGTATATTGATGGGGACAGGGAAAGAACACCATATGAGGCGGATGCGTATATCAACCAATTAAGTCACTATTGTATCGATAATGATTATTCAATGGCCGGGAGGACGAATGCATACTTCATCGATCATCCTACCTGGCCAACCGAATGGATACTACAAACGGCGTCGCTATTTTATAATGACTATCTCTATACGGGGAATTCCGCACCGCTCATAAAATATTATAGCGCCTTAAAAAATAAAATGCTGATCGAGTTGGAGCGGCAGGATGGATTGATAAGCACAAAGCTGGCTCCTGAGTCCGACAGTCTGTTGAGGCATGTGGGTTTTAAGAATAATAGTAAGGAGACAATCAGGGACATTGTAGATTGGCCTACAGGGGAACGGGATGGGTATGAGATGGTGAATATAAATACGGTTGTCAATGCTTTTCATTACAGTAATCTTCGGCTGATGGCTGAAATAGCCGGTGTCCTGGGAAAAGCAAATGACTCCGCCTTTTATTCCCACAAAGCCCTTTTGGTCAAAAACTCGATCAATGGGAAGCTATTCGATACACGCAAAGGAATATACATCGATGGCGAGGGTTCCGGCCATTCTTCTTTGCACGCCAATCTGTTTCCGTTGGTTTTTGGGTTGGTGCCTGAAGGAAACGTGGCATCGGTGATTTCATTCATCAAATCCCGGGGTATGGCCTGCAGCGTATATGGAGCACAATATCTGCTGGAAGGGTTGTATAGTAATGGCGAGGGTAGTTACGGTTTACAATTGATGACTGCCACTGATGACCGTAGTTGGTGGAACATGATCAAAGCCGGATCAACCATTACCATGGAAGCCTGGGATATGAAATATAAACCCAATTCGGATTGGAACCATCCCTGGGGGGCGGCGCCCGCCAATATCATTACGCGTTATATGTGGGGTATCACACCTGCGACGCCAGGTTTTACAAAAGTTAGGATAAGGCCTCAATTGGCCTCACTCACATTTAGCAAGATAAAAGTTCCCACGATGAATGGCCCAATCAGGGCGGAATACAAACAAACAGATATAAAGCACAAGTTATTCGTCATCGAACTGCCGCCGGGTATTACAGGCGATCTCTCTTACGGCCAAAAGTCTTATCTATTACACCCCGGGGTCAATCGAATTGAAATCAAGGATTAGAAATTAAACTTATAAAAGAAAATTTTACTAAAACATTTTCTGACAAATCTTTTCCACATTTTTTGTTTTCCCTGCAAGTCTAGCACGGTATTTGACCGCTTTTCCGAGAAAATTCAATGTCCTGTGGTAGCACTAGAGTTTGCGGCATTCGGTTAAGGCATTTAAAGCTATTTTGCTGTTCTCTGCAGCAAGAATCGAAGTTGTATTCCTTCAGAGTCCCTCAGGCCTGAATTGATTTTATCCCCCTTTATTCTTTATTCATTGTGTTTGCTTCCATTGACGACCAATTCGTTCCAATTTGCTATTGGAAAAAAATTGGATGCGGATGATGGTCAGGGGATTGTATTGTTGAATTCGAGTACCTATTAATTAGCTGTTTATGAAGAAATTGTTACTTTTCTTTTTTTTACCGGTTATCTGTTATGGACAAGGGGATCAGACCATTATCAATGTGCCTATCAATGCGACAGGCGGTACCTTTCAGGCGATATTGCATCTTCCCAACGATTATGGGACTGCGTCAACAGCCTATCCTCTCCTAATATTCTGTCATGGCCTGGGTGAAGGGGGCCCTGATCCTGCCACTATCTACACCAGCTCGACGGCGGGTGGGCCGGCTTACTTCATCGCACAGGGAGTTTTTCCGACCAGCTTTGTCAATCCTAAAGATGGAAATTCATATAAATATATTGTTGTTTCTCCGCAAGCCAATCCGGAAGGTGTGTCGGGGTCGACTACCGCGCAGGAACTCGATTATGTCATGACCTATCTCTACTCTCATTACCGGGTCGATACGAGCCGGGTTTATCTTACCGGCTTGTCTGATGGGGGCGAATCCGTGCTGGAATACCTTGGCGCAGAAATGGAGAATGGCGGCAATTTTGAATTCTTCCATCCGACGCATCATGTTGCGGCCATCGTTCCGATGTCGGAAAATGGCTCGGCGCTGCTATTTCAACAGGAGGCGGATTCTATTGTTGATCAAGGTGTCGGTTCCTGGGGATTTGGATCGACAGATGAGCAGGGGGTGAATACGATACGGCTTGCCGGCTATTGCAATGCATTGAAAGCCGGATCGATGATCACGACCTCGTATGTCGGCGGCCACTGCTGCTGGGGGCAGTTTTATGATCCCACCTTTACCCAGAATGGAATGAGCATATACCAATGGATGTTGCAGTTTACGCGTGCCCCCAGTGTTCCGCTGGTTACGACGCCCACGGCCAACGCAGGCACCGCCCAGACCGTACAATTGCCCATCAGCCAAATCAGGCTTATTGGTACGGCATCAACCGATCAGAACGGTACGATAGCTAAATATTCCTGGACTCAGCAGTCCGGTCCGTCAAAGGCAGTTATCGACTCTGCGTCGGCAGCATCGACCACTGTTACCGGGCTGTCGGCCGGAGTGTATGTTTTTGCGCTGACTATTACGGATAACACCGGTAAGACCAGCACTGCGACAGTACAGGTGACTGTGGACGTATCCCTTCCGGCCGCCGTTGGACTTTCCATTCCCGGAAAGATCGAAGCCGAAAATTTTAATTCCAGTCATAGTGTAGGAACGCAAACCACCACGGATGCCGGAGGCGGTCTGAATGTGGACAATATAGGGCTGGGGAGTTGGATGGACTATACGGTTAATATCACTGCTGCCGGAACTTATACGTTGAATTTCAGGCTTTCCACGCTGGATTCGGGCGCCAGGTTCCAGGTAAGGACGGCTACCGGAGCAGTGCTTGCGACGATACAAGTGCCTGCAACTGGCGGTTGGCAGAATTGGGTAACGTTTGCCGCGGCGATCACTCTTCCCGCGGGAAGTCAGACCCTGCAGCTCTATTCCTCTGCCGCTGCACCCTGGAATATCAATTGGATAGAGGTTACCAGCGGCGGATTGCCTACCCAGGCCATCCCTGGCCAGATTTCAGCGTCCAGCTACAGTTCGATGAATAGCGTAGCAACGCAAACCACTTCCGATGTCGGAGGCGGTCTAAATGTGGGCTGGACGGTGCTGGGAAGTTGGATGGACTATGCGGTTAATGTCGCCACCGCCGGAACTTATACGGTTAATTTCAGGCTCGCCACGCTGGATACGGGCGCCAGGTTCCAGATAAGGACGGCTACCGGAGCAGTGCTTGCGACCGTACAGGTGCCTTATACTGGCGGTTGGGAGAATTGGGTAACGTTTGCCGCGACGATCACTCTTCCCGCGGGAAGTCAGACGCTGCAGATCTATTCCTCTGCCGGCGCCTGCTGGAATATCAATTGGATGGACTTCACGAGCGGCGGATTGCCTGTCCTGGCCATCCCCGGTCAGATTGCAGCGGCAAGTTACAGCTCAATGAATAGCGTGGCAACGCAAATTACTTCCGATATCGGAGGCGGGCTGAACGTGGGCTGGACGGTACTGGGGAGTTGGATGGACTATGCCGTTAACGTCGCTACTGCCGGAACTTATACGGTTAATTTCAGGCTCGCCACCATCGAAAATGGCGGTGCCTTACAGGTAAGGAATTCCAGTGGAACAGTGCTTACGACCGTACAGGTGCCCAATACGGGTGGGTGGGAGAGTTGGACAACGGTGAGCGCGAAGGTCAGTCTTCCCGCGGGAAACCAGACCCTGCAGCTCTATTCCTCTGCCGGCGCCACCTGGAATATCAATTGGATGCAATTTGCGCTCAGCAGCATGAGTACGCAGACGGCAGTACAATCCATCACCGGACTGGCATCGGACAGCGCGTTGATGGCATCAAATACTACGGACTCAGTGACGGATGCTCTTATCCTTTATCCCAATCCGGCCACCACCAGCTTTACGGTCCAGGTTAACAATTCCGTCACCGGTACGATGATCATCCAGGTCATTGATGCGGCCGGCACGGTCCACCAGGTGCAGGTCTTACAGAAGGATCAACTGTATGCGCTGGTCAATATGTCCGCGGCGAACCTTTCCGCCGGGATCTATTTTATCAGGGTGCAGATAGGTGCATGGAGCGAAATCAAAAAGTTAATAAAATATTAAATAAACCGATCCCTGTCGGTCAAAAATCAGCGGCCGTCTCAGCAATAACTGAGGCGGCCTTTTTAATGAGGGTTGTCATAACAGCAAGCAATGAAACCAGGCGCAGTGGGATTGCAGGCCGCAAAAAAGAGAATGGTTCCGTTTGTATTTTAAAGATTAAATCAGACATTCGTATCTCTGTTAAACTTCAAAAAAATGAAGGGCAAATATATTGCGCTGTTGATTATCGGGATTCTGCTTGTTGACCAGGCCCTTAAAATCTATGTAAAGACTCATTTTTTTTATGGTGAGCACAAGGATATCATTGGGCGTTGGTTTCAACTGAACTTCATCGAAAATGACGGGATGGCCTGGGGCTGGAAGCTCAGCGGTCAGACGGGGAAACTCATCCTTTCCATATTCAGGATGATTGCGGTGGTCTGGGGTACATTTTATCTGGCCAGGATCCGCAACAACGGGACGTCCAGGGGATTTATCATTTGCTGTGCGCTGATTTATGCAGGTGCGCTTTGCAATCTGCTGGACTCGGCATTTTTCGGTCTGATCTTCGACAAGGGAATCAGCTATGCCAGTTCTATCAATCCGAGTTATGATGGCATCGCTGTTTTGACTAGTCATGGCTATGGATCGTTTTTACATGGCAATGTCGTCGATATGCTTTATTTTCCGATCATCAGGGGACGGTTTCCTTCGTGGGTTCCTTTTTGGGGCGGAGAGCGACTGGAATTTTTCAATGCCATCTTCAATATCGCAGATGCCTCCATTTCGGTTGGGGTCATCAGCCTTCTGGTTTTTCAGAAAAAGTTGTTCAGAAAGGGTGCTGATAATGATAAGTCAGTAAATGCGTCTCCTGTGGTTGAATGATGCCAACTGGAAGTGAAGGCCGTCCCTTTTACTTTTGGGACGGCCTCATCGGAAAGCGGCTTCTGCATCGCTACTGCAGCAATATTTTGTCAAACTGCGTTGTCACCAGACCAGGAAAGGCAGCACGTGAGAAAACGCGAAATACACGCATGCACCTGAAAGGGCGGCTGCAAAAATGGCAGTTTTTTGATTCATAGGACAAGCAATTATTTATAGTGCTATCAATTTTGCCGTTTCTTGTTTTATATAGTTTACTTTATCGGAAGGTATTTTAGGCGGTGTATTGATAATGCTATCGGCCATTTGCCGGGCTTTGGAATAACAGCCGGATTCCAGGTATAGTTTCATCAGGTTGAATTTCGGCTCGAAGGTGTAGGGTATATAGTTCTTCATCCAATCAAAACAGTAGATGGCTTTGTTGAGGTCTTTCTGCTTCCAGTATGCATTTCCCAGTGCCATCACTGTTTCCCGGGAAATGAATTGTTCGTTTGCGGCGCTGAGTAGCTGCACTGCCTTTAATGTCTCCAGGCTGTCCTCCAGAAGGAAAATGCCATAATCACTCAGGAATTTCCCATCATGCTTCAATATCGGGTATAATCTCTCGTAGTCGCTTTTTTGCACGGTATATGCCCTGTTGATTTCTTTTGAATGGTGCCATGCGGCAACTGCACTTTGCCGTCGCAGGATCCCAGGTATACAAAAGACAAATCCCAGGAGGCTGGTGATCAGCGCCGTCACGGTGAGTTTAGGGTTGATCTTTTGCAGAAGCCTGTTAAACCAAGCCATGATCTCATGATATGCTTTCCGTTCATCCAGCGAAAAGGCTAAGCCAATACATAAAAAGAAGGAGAAAAGGATAGCATTAACATGGAAAGGATAAAATGTAGTCCCACACGTTAGTATGGCCAGGCAGGTCAGTTTGATGGCAGATAGCTCCTGGTGAAGCTGTAATGAACGCGTGGTGAAAAACCAGCCAAGAATGCCAAGGAAAAGTATCATTCCGCGTAGGCCGAGTGTTTCGAGCAGTTGCAGATATTCATTGAAAATGATATAGCTTTCTCCGGCGCTGAGTCGTAAAGGATCGCCCGGAAAATGTAAAAAGTAGTCAGACTGCCACTGTGGATAGTACCAGGTAAACTTGCCCAGGCCTGTGCCTAACCAAAGATGATCTCCGATATGGCGGATGGCTATCCTGTTCAGCAATACGCGGCCGGCGGCAGACGTTTGCTTTATCGAAGAGCTGTATACGACAACGGCAAAAAAACACAATGCTGCCGCCAGGCAATAAATGACTTTGAATTTTGCCGCCATGCGCCGCCCCGGATTCTTGTACCGGTTCCGGACAAAGGAAAAAAATGCAACGGCCGCCGTCAGCGCTAAAGACATCAATGCCGTCCTGGATTGATTCTTCACCACAATGAAGAGGACCATACTGAACAAAACAAGCCCCAAAAATGGGAGGATTTTTTTCTTCGCCGAATGAGCCAATCCGAAAACAAAAAACAGGGTAGGAATGGCTGTCGACAGATAGTTTGCCAATACCCCGGTGTTGGTAAAGGAGCCCGTCATAGGATCGCCCTGAAGGTACTGGTAGAAGGAGAGGCTGGACTGAATGAGCAGGAAAAGGAGGTTGCCATAAAAGAAAGTCAGCAATAGCGGACCTATCGATGCACCGCAGATCAGGATGGATAGGACGAGTAGTGTGGAGACCGTATTAAGGTATTCATTGGAACTGTCGAGACAGCAGACTGTCAGCATCAGTGAACAAAAAATAATCCTGCCCGAAAGTGCCAGCAAATTCGTCGACGTACTAAGGACATATCCGATCAGCAATAAAGAGGATAAGGCCAGTAATTCATAGTGCTGGTCATTGCCGGGTATGAAATTAAAGGCAAACCTGTCTATGAAGGACAGGTACGTCATCAGCATAAGCATTATGACAGGCGACACAAGCGACAGATTTTTTTTGGTCATACCGTTAATTTTCGGTCGGCGGTAGGGTTTTTGTTTTCTTCCCGAACCTTCTGGGGAAGAAGGATACTGTAGCCATAAAATACTGTTGCAATACGTTCACGGTTCCATGCGTCAGGGTATTAAAGGAACCCTGATTAGTAACACCCGTGTTCTGATGCAAAAGGTCCAGCGCCGAGAACTTGATCTCCAGATTATTGCCCTTTAGTAGTCTGTAGGAGGCGCTGGCGTTCCAAATGGCGTATCGTACTACGTCCGACCCCGTTGAGGTATTGATGTTCCAGGCAATGCTGGACCCACAGGTTAACCTTTCCAGGGGCTTGACGCTGACGCTAAAAAGGGTAGAGTAAAGATCGTTCTTAAAATCTGTGGCATTGATGCTTTGCTGAATGGCCTGGTAATGCGTATACATTGGCTTCAGGTCGATGGCGACCAGATCCTGATAGGTAAAATAAAAATCAAGAATGTCAGTGGTATTAAAGGTAAGCGAACTATAGCCCAGGCCGTTGATAAAGCCGGGCGAGTGGATATAGCTGAAAGAAGGCGTAAAATTTATCTGGAACTGGCTATTCCTGAATTTGAAGGCCCTTTTGAGATTGCCGCTGAAGTTCAGGAACTCATATCCGTTCGCATTGACTGTATAATATACGCTGCGCCCCAGGCTGTCGATCAGGCTGCTATCGCTGAAATTGTTATGGATGCTCCCTGCCGTAGCAGTAAGGCTATAATTATACGCATTTTGAGCCGTACTGCTGTGCCGCATGGTAAAGGTCAGGTCCTTCTCGTCCGCTGCTTTCAACAGTGGGTTACCGGCTGTAATTGCATATCTGTTGGAGCTGTCTACCAGCGGCGCCAATTGATCGACAGTGGGGTAAAGCGAGTTCGCTTTATAGATTAAAGACCAGGTATTGGTATAGTGGCCCAGCCGGTCATCAGTATAATTAAGGGTAGCAGTAGGTATGAACTTCTGATAGCTATAGGATATGTTTTGGAACTCATGGCTGGAACTGTTGGTCAACTGGTAGAGCTGCTCCTGAAGGGTAAGACCGGCCTGGAAAATTTTGTAGTAACGGGCGGAGAAACGTTTGGAGAAAGTGCCATTCATCATCAATGCAGGTATTTCGTCGGTGCTGGTAAACCTCCTGTTTCCAGTGAGATAGGTGTTGGGTAAATACTTGCCGGTGACTGTATCCATATCCTGAACGACATTGTTGTTTTCCTGGGTTTGCAAAACCAGGCTATCCTGAACTTTCATCGACAGATGAGACGCAAAGCCTTCAAGACCGAAGAGCCATTTGGAAAGGTCTCCGAGCCCTGCCGAAAGCCGGTGGCTATTGCCGTCGAGCTTGTCGACGTAATGGCGATCGTAAAAAACGTTTTGCGTTGGGTTGGTCAGGGAAGTAAACGCCGTTTTAAGCGTTTGGTCATACTGTATACTGGTGTCCCCAAATGAGTAATTGACGGTGATGTCGCCGGGGCGTCTATTATTGCTGTTGGTATTTTTGTTGGTGGTGAATCCTGTTCCCAGCAGTATTCCCATGGAGTTCCTGTTCAAGACATTGCTGGTGGTATTGGTGCTTTGCAGGTCCGTATTATTCAGCCGAACACTATCTGCGCTGTTGCTTGTTATATCGGCATCATTATCCCGAAGGGATCCCTGTATATAGAAGCTTTGACGGTAATTCTTCTTTTCGTACCGGACGTCAGCGTTCTGGGCCGTATTGTTCGTTTCCGTGTTGTTGTCGTCTCTCTCGAAAAGAGTGTTGCCTTCGCCGAGCGATGTAAGGGTCTGGGTGTGCGCTGTAGTGATGTTCTTATTGTTATTGAGGAAATAATCGGCCGTCAGCCTGTCCGTTTTGTAATAATTCACGTCCGGGAGGAAATCGCGCTGAAGGCTGAGCCCCGCCATATAGGGACGGTTGGTGCCCAGGAGGCTGAAATCGGGTTGGTAATCGATCCTTGCCCCATTGCCTTTGTAGGTGCTATTCTGGAGAAGGGTGCTGGCGTCCGATGCGATCTTATTGACATTATTGGTCGCCGCCACCAGGCTGACCTGTGTGGACGGACGGAAGAGATTCAGGTTGGCATCCCCCTCATAGCGGTCGTCGGTGCCGTATCCGGCGCCAAGTTTCCCAAAGTGACCGGAGTTCTTGTCTTTTTTCAATTTTATATTGAGCAATGTAATGGAATCGTAGATGTTATTGATGTCGTTCTTTTGCTGGTAAACCTGGATCTTGTCTATCGCGTCTTTGCTGATATTCTGAGTGGCTACCCGGGTGTCGCCGCCGAAAAAAGGTTTGCCGTCGACGAGTACCTGGCTTACCTGTCTGCCGTTGACCGTTATGGTTCCGTCACCCCAGACCGTCACTCCCGGAAGTCGTCGCAACAGATCTTCTCCGACAGCATTACTATCCAATTTGAAGGCGTCGGCGTTGAATTCCAGGGTATCACCATTCATGCGAACCGGCGGTTTGGACCTGACAATCGCTTCCTGCAGCATATTGCTGCTCCTTCCGAGATTGATCGTTTGTAGGTCCACGGTCGTTTCTAACGGCGAAATAAGGAATTCTTTGCTCGATTCATCATATCCCACATAATCGACTTTGATGATCAGGGCTGTCTTTATAGGGATCCCTGTAAAATGAAATTCTCCAAAATTGTTGCTCAGCTGATAGCTGACCAGGCTGGAATCCTTTTTTTTATAGATGGCGATAGATGCAGAAGCCAATACATAGTTATGTGCCGAATCTCTGACGACGCCAATGACCGATCCCACCCGGGTCGAGTCTTTTTTTTGTTGTGCAAAAACAGTTTCACCCAGGAGAAAGCTTATCCCCCAAAAAAGCAATAAACAGGATTTGATCATCACGTCACATATTCTCTTTAAATTTCATTTTTATCAGCACCGGATTACTTTGTTTGGTTGACGTAGCAAAATAATTCTGAAGTACTAGGGGGTAGTTGGGGTGTCTTGCCTTATTCGCCTCCAATGCCTGAAATAATTCCAGGGACGTCACAGCCGAATACAGGCTCTTGCCGCGGCATCCGACGATCCCACCGCCTTCCTGCTGACCGAGAAGGGGCAGGAAGTAGGAGCTGCTATCGCTGGTGATCCGTTCCATGGAGAACATATTGCCTGTTTTTAGATTGCAATACAGATAACGATCTTTGTTAAAAAAAGTCGAGTTTAGCGTCTCAAAGCAGAGGTGATCGCCGGTATAATAGACATTGCGCAGCGCAATGATCTTCTTCAGATTTTCTTTGAGATACTGGTCTTCTTTTTCCCGGTAGGTGCTGTTCGTTAGAAAATCTGCCGGCAGGGAAAGATCCTGGGGAAAGACCAGCTGGTAGGTTTGCCGGATCCCCGATCTGTTCAGTATTCGGACAGTGTAGTCATAATTTTCACCTATAAAAACCTCTTTATCCGGGTCTCCTGAAGAGTAGAAGAAGTTCGGCCGAGGCATGCTGGTCGTCATTTGTATCCGGAACAGCTTGACGGGGACCGGCAGCAGCCGGTTGACAATTTTATTGTTGCTCAGGTATTGTACGGCATAGTCGATGCTATCGCTTCCGGGGGGCTTCTCCGAATAGGTCCAGGGACTGATCAGCACCAGTGAGTCCCCGAGGCTTCCTTCTGAATAGAGGATGTCGTTGAGGGAAAGTTCTTTTACAATATGGCCTTTCAAATCCATCCAGTATAGGGTCTTGGGAGCATTGACCAACCTGGTAATAATAAGCTTGTTGGTATTGTCGACTGTAAAATTCAGCCCGGGATCTCCTTTTAATACCGTCTTGTCGATCCGCGAATAGAATTTTCCATTCTTTTGAAACACCAATATGGCTTTGGTGTCCATGTCTCCGATGACGAAATAGTCGTCCATGACTTCCATTTTCCAGATAGAGCCGAAGACGGAAGCTTTGGATGTCTCCAGGGGGATGAATTCGACGGAGTCGAGCAGTTGGCTCGAGGTGCCGCCCAGAGCAGTGGAAGGATCTGCAAGGATCTTTTGCGG
>JAMFSL010000064.1 GCA_026225275.1 Puia dinghuensis | reverse complement strand
GAAGGCCTTGTTGCTGAATTTGCTCCTGGACACCATCAGGTTCCATTGGTCGCTGCCGATCTGGCCGTCGAAGGTTTGAATACCGTTGAGCCAGAAGGTGAGATGTCCCTTGTTTTGTATCAGTCTGACCTGGTTCCATTCCCCGACGGCATGCGGCTTGGAGACTGTCGAATCTCCGGCCATATCATAGAGGCAGCCTGCAAGGTGGGTTTGTTTCTTATTGTCGTCCGCATCTATATTGTCCAATACCTGCATCTCCGGACCGGTCAGATAAGTGGCATTGTATTTCGGGTCTTCCTGTACATCGAAGATGATGCCGCTGTTGCCGCCTTTCGAGATCTTCCATTCCAGCGTCAGCTCATAATTTTCATACACGTCATTCGTCACCAGGTCACCGCCACCTTCCTTCGGCTGGGAAGGGTCGAAAATGATCGCTCCGTCCTTTACCTGCCATTTCGATCCTACTGTATCCCGCAGATAGGTATGCCAGCCTTTCGTGGTCGTCCCGTCGAACAATAATTTCCAGCCTTCCTTCTTTTCTTTTTTGGTTAACGTATTCGGAGATTGAGCTAAACTGCAGGCGCCGGATAAAGCGAACGCGGCAAGGACAAGCATTGTTTTCATTGATTTTGTTTTTTGACGGCCCAATTTATGTATTAAATTCATGTCTTTATTGCTAAATACGCTAAATATCATCAAGGTCATGGCTAACTTTTTTCTTCGTTCACCATACGCTCTATTGGCATTGCTCTGTTCATTTGCCTTTTTGACTGCCACTGCCGACGGCGGTCGCATCCATATTATTCCCGAACCGGTGTCTGTGACGGAGAAACCCGGAGCGTTTGTGCTGCGACAGGGCACAACGGTCGTAGTCGAGGGAGATTCGCTGGCGACTACGGGGACATGGTTTACAGGACAGTTGCGGGAGTTAACAGGTATGCCAATCCAGCAGGGCAGGGGCGGTAAGCAGGCTATTATTCTTGATATCGTTCACCAGGACAAAAGTGGGATCCACCCCAACGGATACAGCCTGTCCGTCACTCCTTCGGGTGTCCGCATCGCGGCAACTGACCCGGCAGGCATCTTCTACGGCTTGCAGACCCTCCTGCAGATGATACCCGCGGGACAAGCGCCCGCAATCCCCTGCGCCGATATCACCGACTATCCCCGATTTGCCTGGCGCGGCCTCATGCTGGACGTCAGCCGGCACTTTTTCACCAAAGCAGAAGTGGAAAAATACATCGACGCCATGGTACGGTATAAATTCAATGTCCTACACCTTCATCTCAGTGACGACCAGGGATGGCGGATCGAGATCAAGAGCCTGCCCCAGCTGACACAGCATGGTGCATGGCGCGTGCAGCGTACGGGGCATTGGGGCGAGTTCCTGCCGTCACTGAGCGATGAACCCGCTACCTATGGTGGATTTTATACGCAGGCCGACATGCGCGAGATCATCCGTTATGCGCAACAACGATATGTCACTATCCTCCCGGAGATCGATATCCCTGCTCATAGCCTGGCTCTGATCTCTTCTTATCCCAACCTCTCCTGCACGCAGCGGCCTTATCCTGTCAACGCAGGCGCACATGCACCCGTTCGGGAAGATAATGCGCTGTGTATCGGCAATGATTCCGTCTATATGGTACTCGATAAAATCTTTACAGAGCTGGCGGCGCTGTTCCCCAGTGAATATATTCATATCGGCGGTGATGAGGCGTACAAAGGCTTTTGGGCTACCTGCCCGAAATGTCAGCGGCGGATGGCCGCCGAACACCTCGGCAATGTGGAAGAATTACAGTCATATTTTGTCAAGCGTATTGAAAAAATGTTGACAGACAAAGGCAAAAAGCTCATCGGCTGGGATGAAATACTCGAAGGCGGCCTGGCGCCTTCTGCCACCGTCATGAGCTGGCGCGGAATGGCCGGCGGCGTCACTGCGGCCCGGATGGGCCATGCCGTCGTCATGACGCCCTGGGACTATTGTTATCTCGATCTGTACCAGGGCGAAAATACCGTCGAGCCTCCTACCTATGGCATGTGCCGCCTGAAAGACTCCTACACCTATGACCCTGTTCCGGATAGTGTCGATGAAAAGATGATCCTTGGTGGCCAGGGCAATCTCTGGTCGGAAGAGGTGCCTAATTACCGCCAGGTGGAATACATGACCTGGCCCCGTGGTCTGGCGCTGGCCGAGGTATACTGGAGCCCGAAATCCGCCAGGAACTGGGACAGCTTTACCGGCAGGATGGAGTCGGAATTTCACCGCATGGATGCTGCGGACATCAAATATGCCCGCAGTGCCTACAACGTGATCCTGACCCCTAAAAGGGGGCCAGACGGGGAGCTGCTCGTTTCCATGTCCACAGAGGTCAATGGCCTGGATATCTACTACACTTTCGACAATACCAATCCCGACCCTCACTATCCTAAGTACGACGGCACCCCGGTTAAATTTCCTTTTGGCGCCGTCCAACTGAATGTGATCACCTACCGTGACGGCCATCCTATCGGTCAGCAGGTCAATATCAAACAAGATGAGCTGGCTAAAAGGGTAGATCAGGGAAGACATGAATATTGAGGCTAGCGACCTGATACCCGGCAACGATTTAAAAATGAAAAATTAATGGGCTGTTAGTTCAAAGTTAACCGGAGCATTAACCGCCATGGCCTTACTTGCATGTAATTAAACTTGCTTGTGTATGAAGTGGAAAATGTTATTCGTTGTGGCGGCGCTATCAGCCGTCGGGAGAAGTAACGCTCAGAACCCATTTGTTACGGATATCTATACGGCCGACCCGTCGGCGCATGTCTGGGCCGATGGCCGGTTGTACGTTTACCCTTCACATGATGTCTCCCCGCCAAAGGGATGCGATCTGATGGACAAATACCACGTCTATTCCACCGACGATATGGTCCACTGGAAGGACCATGGCCAGATCCTCGAAGCCAGCCAGGTTCCCTGGGGCCGCAAGGAAGGCGGATTTATGTGGGCGCCGGATTGCGCCTATAAGAACGGGACCTATTATTTTTATTTCCCTCATCCCAGCGGTACAGAGTGGAACAAGACCTGGAAGATTGGTGTGGCTACCAGTAAGAAGCCGGCCAGTGATTTTACCGTACAGGGCTACATTCAGGGACTGGATCCGATGATCGATCCGTGTGTATTTGTGGACGATGACGGGGCGGCCTATTTCTACTATGGCGGCGGCGGGACATGTATGGGCGGTAAATTAAAGGATAATATGATGGAAATCGATGGCGCTATGCAGCCGATGACGGGGCTGCACGATTTCCATGAGGCCAGCTGGGTGCACAAACGGAATGGCGTCTATTATCTTTCCTATTCCGATAACCACGATTCATCAGGACGGCATAATCGGATGTGCTACGCTACCAGCAATAGTCCCTTGGGGCCCTGGCTATATCGGGGTATTTATATGGAGCCGACAGACAGCTATACCGACCATGGATCCATTGTGGAATACAAGGGACAGTGGTACGCGTTCTATCATACCAGCGCACTGTCGCATTTTGACTGGCTGAGAAGTATCTGCGTGGATAAGCTGTTCTATAATCCTGACGGGACCATTCAAATGGTGATCCCGACAAAGACAGGGCCGGGGCCCGTCCGCTGACGACCGGAGATGATCATCGGAAACGGCCTAGACCAAGCGCCTTTCAAAAGACTTCCAAGAAGCCTTCCCCGGTCCTTTACACTAGAGCTTAAAGACCCAGCCGATGTTGAGACCCCAGACCGAATTGTGTGTTTTCAGCTTGGCCTGACCAGGCTGTTCCGCACCACTAGGTATTGTCCTGAGGAATCCGTGCTGATAATCTATACCGAATGTGAAGCCCGGCTGTGTGACCAGTCCTATCGAGAAGGTATAACCAAAGTCGATCTTTTGGAAATCATCAGTGGAGCTACTGCCGATCTTCACTGACCTGGAGACGCTGTCGCTCTTGATCGTGCCATTCATCAGCGCACCGGTATAGAGTCCCAATCCGATGTATGGACGGCCCCAGCTAAAGTTGGGACTAAACATTAATTCTACCGGTACATCGACATAATGCAGCTTATACTTGGTATTGGCCGTGAAGCCGTTGGCAATATAATAGTCTCCGGTCCAATCCATCTCCCCTCCAGCGCCCAGGTATTCGACCCCGGCCCGTAAGTAGAACATGTGCATTTTTAAGGTGTCCAGCGGGATATCCGCAAACACTTCTCCATACCATTGCGTAACTGTGCCGGTGCTCTGCTTGGCAATGCCGCCGCTGCCGTCATTGCCCTCTATGGCATTCGTAATCTTGCCGAAATCCAGCCCCCCTTTAACCCCAATAGAAACCTGGGCATGGGCGGCGGTAACCGATAACAAAAGGATCACATACACTAAACCTGACTTGAGGATACGCATAAGAAGCTATTTTGGGCCTGAAAATTAGGCATTTATCAGAGTTGACCCAAATCCGATTGCCAAATTAACGCACTATTAATTGATTTTTAATCGTTTTATCTTTGCCTATGGCATCTAAAACACTCCAAAAGCTGCATACACTCAAAAGGCTGTGTCGCTTTATCCTGATTCCTGTTGTCGTCCTGCTGGTGCTCGTCGGCATTGCCGTCGGCATCCTATATTCCCAGCAACAGCGCCTGGTAGATTTGGCGGTTAAGGCATTGAACAAGAAGTTGCCCGGGCAGTTGGCCATCGGCGGCAGCGAGATCTCCCTTTTTCAAAATTATCCCTATATATCGATTGCCCTGAACAAAGTGCAGTTTTATCCCGATAAGCAGCCAGGCACCCGCCCTATTTATGAGGCCGAACGGCTCTACGTCGGATTCAGCCTGCCGGATGTGCTGCGACAGAAATACCGGGTGAAAGCCCTCGCCCTGAAGAACGGGCACCTCGACCTCGTCGAGGAGGAAGATGGCCAGTTGAATATCATCAAGGCCAGCCGGATCAGCGGCGATACGACGGCTGGGGCCCAGACGACTTCCACCGGTCTGGATTTGGATATTAAGAAGCTCGTGCTGAAGAATATGACCATCTCTTACCAGGACAGCCGCAAAGGACAACACATGGTCACGCATATCGACCGGATACAAGCTGCTTTCCGGGATGACGACCAAAAGATCGATGCCGATCTGGATGGGGGAATGCTGGTCGATTATACCGGCCGCGGCGACAGTACGCTGTTCCGCCACAAGCATGTGGAGACAGATATCCGGTTTTCTTATGAGAAAGCGACTAAAATGCTACGTCTGCCCGAAGGGCGGCTGAAACTGGAGGAAGCAGTCTTCAACATCTCCGGATCGGCAGATCTGCTACATGATAATATGGTGGATTTTACCTTCTCGGGTGACAAGCCGGATTTCGGCCAGCTATTTGCTTTTGCGCCTGACAACCTGGCCAGGGAGCTGCAGCATTTCCGTTATGACGGGCATGTGAGCTTCGACGGGAAAATAAAAGGTAATGTGGGCAAGGGCCGCCAGCCTCTCATCGAATTGTTCTTTAACTGCAGTAATGCCTGGCTGCGTAATACGGAGGCCAATAAAAAGCTGGATTCTCTCGCCTTTAAAGGATATTATACCAATGGTCCGGGACATTCCCTGCAAACCTCGGAGCTTCGCCTGCTGGACATGCATGCGCTGCCCGGAAAAGGCCTTTTCCGGGGCAATTTCGTCATCCGGGATTTCACTGACCCCAAGGTCATGATGCAGATCAATTCAGACCTGGAACTGGAATTTATCGGCGCATTTCTGGGCATACGTGACCTGGAGCGTATCACTGGCCATATCAACCTGAAAATGAACTTCAAGGAACTCGTTGACCTCAGTTCACCCGAAAAGAAGCTCAGCGAACTGACGGAGGGTGTGCAGAGCGAATTGAAGGTGACCGATCTGACGTTCAGGATCCCGCATTACCCCTATATGATCGAACATCTGAATCTTCATGCCAATATGAAGAACGGCTTCGTCAATCTCGATACGCTGATGTTCACCATCGGGCATTCCGACTTTCACCTGGATGGTTCGCTGAGTGATCTGCCGGCGCTGTTCCATCAGCAGGAGAAACCGGTGGTGCTGACTTTACACGCTCAAAGCAGTAAAATGGTCCTGAAGGAATTGCTGGCTTCCGATACTGCTCTTAACAGTGAGGTGAAATCCGCCAGCAAAGAAGAGATCCATGATTTCGATATTGCGCTCTCCCTGGGGACTTCTGTTGCCGAGCTGCAACATCCCCATCCTTTACCAAAGGGCAATTTCAAAATAGTGAATTTCGATGCTGCTTTCAAGAACTATCCCCATGCGTTCCATGACTTCGCAGGGCAGTTGGTCATTGACGACACGTCGTTGCGGCTGAAAGGACTGACAGGTCAGATCGACAGTAGTGATATCCGCTTCGGCGGCCGGGTGACAGACTATGCGTTGTGGTTTGAAAAAGTAAAGCGGGGCCGCACGCAAATCGCTTTCGATCTCAAATCGCAAAGACTGGCTCTGCGCGATCTGCTGGGCAATACAGGACAGAGCTATGTCCCCAAAGATTATCAGCAGGAAGTGGTGACGGGCGTCTGGCTGCGCTCGAAGATCGATCTTCGGTATGATTCCTGCTTCCAGTTCGCCAATATTAAGATCGGTAATATTTCCGGGGCTTTACAACAACACGCCATCCGGCTGGACAGTATCAGCGGCAATATCAAATTCGGGATAGACGATTTCGTCAAGATAGATACGCTGAAAGGCAGGATCGGCAACAGCGATTTCAACTGCAGCATGCGACTATACGCTGGCAAGGATACCGTCCGCCGAAAGAAAGAGAACTTCCTGCAATTTACCTCCAACCTGCTGGATGTGGACCAACTGGGCAACTATGCGGCGACGGCCGAGGCGGCGGAACAGGAAGAGATGGCGGTGCTTCAGCAGAACCAGTCCGGAACGTCGGATTCCGCAACAGCCGGGGCGGCGGATTCAACAACGGCTGCTGCGTCGAAAAACCCTTCGTTGCAACCTGCGACAACCGTCCATGCCGATGCCTTCAATATTTTCAAGATCCCCTTCATCGATTTCAACGCGTCCGTCAGCATAGGCAAGATGCGATATCATCACCTGGGGATCAAAAATCTCTCGACCACCATCCGCATGCAGGCCAACCAACAACTCTACCTGGACACGCTGAGCATGGACATTGCCGGCGGGACCGTTGGGGCCAGGGCTCACTTCAATGGCGCGGACCCCAAAAAGATCTATCTGCGGAGCCGCATCCGGATACAGGACGTGAACATCGAAAAGCTCATGTTGAAAGCAGATTACCTTGGCCAGGATTACGTGATCAACAAAAACATCAAGGGGACGCTGAGCGGGCAGATCAGGAGCTATGTGCAGGTCCATCCCGATCTGACGCCGCTGATCGATCAGTCCGAAGCCCAGATGGATGTCGAGATCCGCAATGGCGCGCTGTTGAACTTTGCTCCCATGCAGGCAATGTCCTCTTATTTCAGTGACAAGAACCTCAACATGGTGAGGTTCGATACCCTGCGGGATGTGCTGACCTTCAAAAACGGCGCGCTGACCATCCCGGGAATGAATATCAATTCTTCGCTGGGTTTTATGGAGATCTCCGGAAACCAGTCACTGGATATGCATATGGAATATTATCTGCGCATCCCGCTGAAGCTGGTGACACAGGCCGGTTTTCACAAGCTGTTTGGCAAAAAGCAGGAAGAGGTGGATCCTAACCAGGTGGATGCTATAGAATACAGGGATAAGGACAAACGAGTCCATTTCATCAACCTGGAGATCAGGGGACTGCCTGATGATTACAAAGTATCCCTCGGCAAGGCGAAGGGTTCGGGTTGATGGACCCGGGCTAATTCGAAAAGGCCGATCAGGCTCTTTATTTTTAGTTTCTCAAACAGCCGTGTCTTAAATGTTCCGATTGTTGAGGCATGCAGACAAAGGATCTTTTTGATTTCCGTGCTGGTATAGCCCTTCAGGTAATATTGGGCAATCAACTTTTCTTTGGCCGAGAGCCTTTCAAACGGGTTTTCCGTTGCCGGGTGCTTGCGGTCAGGAAGGCTCGCTTTGCCGGCATTCGCCCCGAAGATCAGCACCCTGCTGTCTTTTTTACAGGAAAATAGATGGCTGATGAGGGCAACGGATTCTGTATCCGGCATAGCAACCGCCAGGATAATCAGGTCATAATCATTTTCCCGTACTGACAACATTACTTCTTTTTCGCTGCCGGCTTCATGGACAACCGCAAGCGGTAGGATGTCTTTGATGGCTAATTTGATGCCTGATCTGGCAATGGCATGATCCTCTGCTATTAATACCCTTTTTTTCATATTGGGGGACTCTATACAAATAAAGCTATCCTGAATTTCTATCCCGGATTGTAGTAAACCGTCGACATTTTAAAAATCTTTTAAAACGATTACTACAGGCAATTGGTCCGGCCGGGACTATTTTAGCTTCAAAAAACCAGATGAATGAAGACGGTGAAACCGGAATTGCTGGAAATATCGACCCTTTGCCGGAATGGCGGCCGCCTGAATGTAGATATTTCGTCATTGAACGTTCTTTGATTAATCAGATATGTAGGAAAATTACTACATTTAATATAGTAATTTTTGGGAATATGAGGCTGGTTAAGGTTCTTCTCCTTCTACTGATCAATGGGGTAGCGTGTGCTCAGACCATTGGGGATCCTATGCAGTTGACTACCGAACAATATGTTGTCAGGCAGTACAACAGTGAGAACGGCCTGCCTCAAAACAGCGCAAAGGACCTGCTGCTGGATAAGAATAATTTCCTCTGGATCTCTACGGAGAATGGCCTGGTAAGATTCGACGGCCAGCATTTCCGGATTTACAATACCGCCAATGTTGCCGGCTTACAGTCCAATCGCTTTGATGTGTTGTCGCTTACGGCAGGGCAGGATACCCATCTGACCACAGCCTTTGACGGTTCCGAGATCTTTACCATCACACCGGGATATAAAATCGTCCTGGATACACAGGCAACGTTGCTGCCGCATAAGTTCATCAGTCATTATTCCAATGGTATTTTCGATTGTACTCCTTTGTTCAACCATTATTCCCGGTCGAAAGAAGGATCAGTCGATACAGCCTTGCTGAATGACCTATGCCGTTCGACCTCCTACTGGACGCTGAATGAGCATGAAATAATCATCCGGCGTCACAATGATTTTTATTATCTCAATAACGTGACCGAAGAAGTCACCAAATTGCCGGTAGGATTGAAACGGGACAATACCCAGGCGTGTTTTTTAAACGGCATTTTCTTTTTCCGGGACGATACCGGCAAACCCGTGTTTTTTAAGAACGGAAAGCAGACCGATATAAAAGTAGATACATCTGTATCGGACAAATGGAAAGTGTTCGAATCCTCCCCGCCGCCCGATTTTTTTATGGGCGCAAAAGGCGACCAGGCGATCCTCAGGGACCATAGCGATATCTATGAACTGACGATTGAGAATAATGTGTTGAAGGCAAACCTTCTTTTCGGCGGTCTCCGGTTCTTAGACAATATCCCTGTTTATTCCTTTCAATATGATAAGAAATGGCGGCGGCTTTTTATAGGAACCCAGAATTCGGGTTTATATGTCATTTCCCCGAGGATATTTCGGGCATTGACCTTTGAGACCAAAGATTTCAATGACAATATATTCATGACTTTTCAACTGCTGCCGGGGGGAAGGCTCCTCACCAGCAACGGGATCCTTGACGTTAAAGGCGGTCATGGGAACGTTTTATTCAGTGATGAGGATAAGCCCGGCAGGAATTGCCTGTATAGGGCCCGGGATCATTCGATATGGTTGAGCAAACGTAACCATTTGCTGATCTATGACAGTGATTTTTCAAGGCTCATCTACCGGGACAGCATAGAACTGGGATCCCCGATCGAATGTGTCGCAGAAGATCATTCAGGCGCCGTTTGGGTAGCCTCAACTACTTCCTTATTGAAGATGGAGGGGGGCAAATTGCACCCGGAACTGGTCCGGTATCCTGCATTTGTCCGGCATAACATCGAATCCTTTATGGAAGTATCTCCCGGGGAATTATGGATAGCGACCCGGAACGGAATGTATGCCTATGATATAGCGACCAACAGGGTAAGGGACAATCCTGTTTTACCCCATGTCTATGTTCGACATATTTTTAAAGCAAAGGACAATAGCATCTGGATCGGCACCTACGGGGATGGTTTTTTTAAATACGTAGACGGACATTTCATTCCTTTGCCTCTGGATCCCCCAAAATACCTGGCTACCGCCCACGCTTTTCTGGAAGACGATCTTGGTTTTTTCTGGATCAGCACGAATCATGGGCTGTTCAAGATAAGAAAGGAAGATCTGGACAAAGCTGCCGGGGGGAGTACCCAGCGCTATTTCTATTATTATTATGATAAATTATCCGGGTTCAATACCAATGAATTCAACGGTGGTTGCAATCCCGCGGCGCTCAAGGATGCGGAGGGCAATTTCTATTTCCCCAGCCTTAACGGGATAGTATGCTTTCGTCCCGACAGCATCCGGTCCGACCTTCCCGATAATGCCATTTTTATAGACCGTATCGCAGTAGATTCCGTCAATTCCGGCGGTGCCGGGCCGATCAGGATCAACCCCGGCTTCAATCACCTTGCAGTGGATATCAGTACACCGTTTTATGGGTTGGAGGATAATCTGCGGCTGGAATATAAGCTGGATCCGATGGATGATAACTGGAGCGTTGTGGACAGAAATGGGAAGATTGTCATCAACAGGTTGCTTGCCGGAAAATATACCTTGCGGATCAGGAAAATGAACGGATGGGGTTCTGACGATGTCTCCTATGCCAGTGTATCGTTTGAGGTTCTTCCTCATTGGTATAACACGAAAGCATTTATGACATTGCTGATCGTGTTGTTAGTCGGCCTGATATTCATTTTGCTGAGGCTCAGAACACAGTTCCTGCGCAGGCAAAACTTTCGTTTACAGATGAAAGTAGAGGACAGGACCCATGAGCTTGAGCAAAGCACTTTGCTGAAGGAAAAACTGATCTCCGTGATCATGCACGACCTGAGATCGCCACTGTTTTCGCAGTCTTTGCTGATCAATCATCTCGATGAAAAGTATGACACGTTGGACAAGGCGGAAGTGCGTGAGATATTAGGGTATTTGAAGGAGTCCTGCAATATAATGTGCCAGTTCAGCTCGGATTTTTTAGTATGGTACAATAGCCAGAAGGGTGGTTTTGTCATCAAAAACGAACTGATCGTGGTGGATGAATTTGTCAGGGAAACCGTAGCCTTCTATAAGGATATGGCCCGCCGGAAAGGGATATCCATAGAATATGACATTCCTCCCGGGCTGACATTTTTCTCCGACAGTAATATCCTGTCGATCATCCTGAGGAACCTCGTGGACAATGCGGTGAAATATACGCAGCAGGGAAGCGTCACCATTGTGGCGGATCGGGCGGATGGGCTCATCAGGATCAGGGTTGATGATACCGGGCCCGGTATGCCTGCTGCGAAAATCAAGGAAATATTGTCTTATACGGAAGAAGACACATATAAGGCGACAACAACCTTCGGGTACCGGTTCATTACGGAACTGCTGAGGAAACTGGGCGGGACATTGAGTATCGAGGCCCGGCCCGGATCAGGCACCATGGTCGTGATCAACTTCAGAGCTTAGAGAGGTCCACCTGGTATAATTTAACCAGTTCCCCCAACTCAAACAGGTTTTTTACCTTAAGCTTTTCAAAAAAGCGAAGCCTATGCGTTCCGACGGTGGATGAATGCAGGTTTAGTGTTTTTTTAATTTCGGTAGGGGAATAACCGAGCAAAAGATACTTGGCGATCTGTATTTCCCTGTTGGATAGCTTTTCAAATGGATTATCCACTCTTTTGGTCAACATATCCTCGTGCATGTTTTTTTTCAGGTTCGGACTTATATACAGGCTTCCGGTCATTACATTTTCTATAGCTTTCTTTATTTCTTCGGCGTTGGATTCCTTATCCAGGTAACCCCGCACCCCTAGTTTCAGGAACCTTTTTGCATATAATTCTTCAGACTTCATGCTGAAAATCAGGATCTTGCTTTTTTCCTTATAAGCCAGGATATTACTGACCATGGCGATACAATCCGTGTCGGGCATATTGACGTCCAGGATGATGATATCATAGTGGTTGTTCTTCACGAGATCGATCACCTGGTTCCCGTTGACAGCTTCATCGCCCTGGGCGAAGGGGTGAATATCCTTCATCAGTGTTTTGAGACCGGCCCTTACGATGGCGTGGTCGTCTGCGACCAGGAATTTTGTGGTTCGCATATACTTTGATTTTTCTTTGCTTCTCTGATATGTAAAACTATTATAATTTATCGAATTCTATTGTAGTAATCCGTCTACAAATCCTACAAATTAGAAAAATTCCTACAGTCATTAATAGATGTCCTTATTACATTTATACCATACCAAACGCCCGTTTTTAAAATCAGACCTCCGGAGAACGTCTTCAATATCCTGTGTAATCCTGGTATCCATTCTCGATGAAGATTTCCTTCGAGCTTACTCTCCGAATCCCAAAAAAGCTGCATCCTCCTCATGCAGCTTTTTTGTTGTAAAATCCGGAAGAGGGGTACCTTTGGGAAATGAAATCCAGCGATTTAGGTAAGATGGTGAGCCATCTGGGCCCTACGGCTAAAATGCCCGCGCTCTTCGTGGGTCATGGCAACCCGATGAATGCGATACAAGAAAATGAATTCGTCGAAGGCTTCAGACGAATAGCGGAGACCCTGCCGAAACCCCAGGCGATCCTCTGTATATCGGCGCACTGGGAAACAAAGGGCACCCGTGTCACAGCCATGCCGAAGCCGAGAACCATCCATGATTTCGGTGGTTTTCCCCGTGCCTTGTACGAAGTAGAGTATCCCGCCCCCGGAGATCCGGAACTCGCGCTGGAGACCCAACGTATCATTTCGGGAACCCCTGTCGGGCTGGACTATGAGTGGGGGCTGGACCACGGCGCCTGGAGCGTCATCCGGCATTTATACCCCCAAGCCGATGTTCCTGTCATCGAGATGAGCCTGGATTATTCCCAACCGGCTTCCTGGCATTATGATCTAGCCCGGGAACTGGCTGCATTGCGGACAAAGGGTGTGTTGATCATCGGCAGCGGGAATATGGTCCATAATATTCCGATGGCAGCCTGGAATAAGATGGATACGCCTGGCTACGCGTATGACTGGGCCGTCGAGGCGGGCGAGAAAATGAAACAGTCGATCCTGCAAGGGGATCACGCGTCACTCATTCAGTGGCATTCCCGGGGCAGAGCTTTCGACCTGGCCATACCGACGCCCGAGCACTACCTACCCCTTTTGTATACGCTGGCATTGCAGGAAAAAGATGACAGCGTCACTTTGTTCAACGACCGCTATCTGGCAGGTTCATTTTCGATGACTTCCGTGAAAATCGCGGGAGCTCAATGATAACTCACCAATCTCCAATGACAACCCATCAACCCGCCGTTATACCGTCATTGCCGCTGTCCAGGCGGCCGATCGACATTGCCCTCATCGTCTTTTTTTGCGTCAATCTTTTCTTTATCACCTATATCGTCGACCTTGAACAACTGGTCATCCGTGATGCGAGCCATTTCCGTTATCCCGTGTGGCCGCCGGCCAGTATGGTTGATCTTGTGCATTGGTATGGCAGTCATTTCGACCCTGTATTGATGGCGCGACCGGCCTGGTGGCGTGCTACTATCTGGATCGACGCTCTTTTCTTCGGTCCTTTCTATGCGCTGGCGATCTATGCCTATGCGAAAGGGAAGAACTGGATCCGTTTCGGCAGCATTATGTGGGCCTCCGTCATGCTGACGAATGTGTCGATCATTTTGTTTGAGGAAGTGTGCGGGCAATACGCTTCCCCGGCTTTGGGCCGGGTGTTTTTGTCCAATGCGGCCTGGGTCATTTTTCCGGTGATCGTGCTGTACCGGATGTGGCGATCGGTCAATCCGTTCGCAGCTTCTGCTGCTTAGCCCATTTTTTTTGATGTTAGTGTAGGGAAAGGGCTGTCCGGGGCGGGTAGAGATGTCGGTTGTACTAATATGGTATCTTTTATCTACCTTCCGATACCAAAACTGACATTTTCACCATTGAGAAAACTGGCAAGTATTCTGCTGCTGACCGTCTTCTGTAATAGTCTTTTCTATTACGGCTATTTCTCGTTTTCCTTGCTCAAGGCCAAATTGGAAGCCAGACTGGCACTCGCAAAGTTGAGTCCGGGGGACAGTTCCGATATATTAAAAGTCCCGGTATGCCGGCTGCAAAGGGATGAATCGGATGAGGTATGGTATAATAATGAACTGTTCGACGTGGCTGAAAGAGACCGCATCAATGATACGGACTATGTGTTTCTCCTGCGCGACGAGGAAGAACAGGATCTTTTGTCGTTTAATCATAATTATTTTAAGGAGGCGGGGCGCGTTTTACCAGGGGGAGGCCATGAGGTAACGGCCGTCAAAAGCCCCCCTGCATTTTCCGATATCGAAGCTTTACGGGGCTACGTCCTGATGCTTCCATGGAACGACTGTCTTTTTAAGGCGTCTGCCACCCGGCAGGTCTGCCGCCTGGTTGCCATCAGCGGAGAAACACCTTCTCCACCTCCCAGGCGAGCCTGAATATATTACTTTGTATTCAGCCTTCCCGCCGCAGGGAAGGCGGCTATTATTCCTGATAAAAAGAGATTCCTTATGTACAAAAGATGGTCGTTACTATTCTTAACAAGCGTTTTATTCGCTTGTTTTTCGAACTCCCTGCATGCGCAAAATGAAATTACCGGAAAAATAACGGATCGTGGTGGCACCGCGCTGCGCAGCGTTTCGGTCTATATTCCGGACCTGAAAACGGGCTCGGCGACGGCAGCCGATGGCAGCTACCATATTCAATACATCCCTGCCGGTACGTACCTGGTCGAGGTGAGCACTATCGGCTATGCCAAGCAATGGGAGAAGGTAACGGTAAAAGGGACAGTGACCAGGAATTATGTCCTGACCACGGCAGGCGCCACTTTAGACGACATCATCGTGACGGGCGTTCCTTCGGCCACCGATAATCAAAAGACGCCCATCATCATCACCACGATGGGATATACCGATATACTGGAGAACACCTCTACCAACGTTATCGATGCCATCGCCAAAGAGCCGGGTGTGTCGGCTATGACAGATGGGCAAAGCATCTCCAAACCCGTGATCCGCGGGCTGGGCTATAACCGCGTGCTGACCGTCAATGACGGCGTGGAGCAGGTGGACCAGGCATGGTTTGACGAATTTGGTATCGAGGCGGACCCTGACGCGGTGCATCGATATGAAATTCTCAAAGGGCCGGCATCGCTGGCCTATGGGTCCGATGCTATAGCGGGCGTCGTCAACCTGATCCCCGAGGAACCGCTGCCGGAGGGACAGACAAAGGGGGAGATACTGGCCAATTACCAGACCAATAACGGCCTCATCAACACCATGGGCCATATTGCGGGAACGAAAAACGGCATTGCCTGGAGCGCCCGGATAGATAAGACCATGGCACATTCCTACCAGGATCCTTATGACGGCTACGCGTTGAATTCGCAATTCAGCAATTTCAATACCGATGGAACGATCGGACTGCATCGGCAATGGGGATACACGCAGCTACATGCCAGCTATTTCGATATGGCCACAGGAATAGTCGATGGAACCAGGGATTCGGCCACCGGTCTTATGGAGCGGCAGGTGGCTTATCCGGGACTGAACGGCGGGGCAGCTACTTACGTCCTGCCCACTCATCAGGAGCAGACTTCTTACACCCCCTTTGTCATCAACCAGCGGATCCGGCATACGAAGATCGTTTGGGATAATAGTTTTGCCGTAGGTACGGGACACATTAACGCCTTGTTCTCCTGGCAGAAAAATCAACGGCAGGAAACCAATGACCCCACCATACCGAATACGCCGGACATCTTTTATTCCTCCAACGGCGCCACGTATGATGTGCGGTATGTTTCACCGCAGATCGGCGGGTTCAACATTTCCGTCGGCGCCAATGGCGTATATCAAACTTCTCAGAGTCTGGGTACGTTGTTGCTGATCCCCAACTACAATTTTTTCGAGATTGGCGGTTTTGCCATTGCCAATCAGAAAATAGGCAATTTGAATCTCAGTGGCGGTCTGCGGTATGATACCCGGACCTTTAATGGATTAGACCACTGGGTGGATTCCACCACCCAGGCCCCGGCGCAGGCGGATGCACCCAATGCTTTCCATGAGTTTCAGGGATTCACTTCAAAATTTAACGGGGTGTCTTTCAGTTTTGGCGGCACATATGCGCTGACCAGGATCTTATATGCCAAGCTGAATATTGCGCGGGGCTGGAGAGCGCCCAATGTGGCGGAATGCGCTGCCAACGGAGTTCATGACGGTACAGTCGTCTATGAGGTCGGAGATCCGACACTTAAGCCGGAAACCAGTCTCGAAGAAGATTTTGCTTTCGGCATCAACTCGCCTGATGTGAGCATGGAGGCGGATGTATTTTATAACAACATCCATGATTTTATTTACGCACAGGGACTGCAAAGTGTCTTTGGCGGGGATTCGATCAATAATTCGTTGAATGCGGCAGGTCTTGGAGCGGCCCCCGTCTATAAATATACGCAGACCAGGGCGCGGTTGTATGGGGGGGAACTGGATCTTCATATCCATCCGTCCTCACTGCCCTGGATACAATTGAATTCCACGCTGAGTGTCGTGTATGGAGGTCTGGTGGGTGTGCCGGATTCTGTCAAGTATCTGCCTTTCGTCCCACCCACGCGGATCACTGCGGACTTAAAATTCCCGGTGAAGAAGCTGGGGTCCTCCATCAAAAATGCCTATTTCAAAGTCGGGCTCATCGATTGCTTCCAGCAAAAGGATATCTATGCGCAATATGCGATCTACAACGGATTGAATACGGCATTGACGCCATTCGAATATAAGGCCAGTACGACCGCTACTAAGGGTTATACGCTATTCAGCGCGGGTTTGGGCGGAGATATCATTTCCAAAGGGCATACCACCTGCAGCATATACCTCACCTGCACCAACCTGTTCAATACCCCTTATATGGATTATATGAGCAGATTCAAGTACTATCCGGTGAATTATACGACGGACAGGGTAGGGGTGTTCAATATGGGGCGCAACATCAGTTTCAAGCTGCTCGTGCCGCTGGATTTTAAGAATGGGTGAGAATCGGAGAAATGTTCGTGAATGCGAATGCATCCGAATTAATGCGACGGTCCGTTCATCAGGTAGCTTTTGGTTTTTTTATTTTGCAGGATCGCGTTCAATTCGGTCAGTTCCTTATCAAGATCCACGGAGAGTTCCTGAAATACCTGGTAGTCGCCGGCGGTCGGTCTGGCATCGCCGGTTTCTACAATTTCCTCTAAAGTAGCCAGGCGGTTATTAAGCCTGATGGGAAAGTTCAACGGATCCTGACCGCTTTGGTTCTTTACCTGGTAAAGATCTTCTTCGATCTTGCTGAGCCGGTCCAACAGATCTTTATGGTCTGCATTTACCGGCCCGGCGCTGGTGATCCGTTCTTTTAAACGCCTGATCCCGATGACCGCCTGGTTGGCCTTATCGGTCGCGTTGCGGATCATCATCGCCAGCTGGAATTGTTGCTGTACATCGGCTGGTGTCACGTCTTTCAGCCTGGGATCCAATCTGATTTCAAAGGGTTTGGTAAGAACCTGTTTACCCGCTGTAAACCTCACCTGGTAATTGCCGGGAGGCGCCAATGGGCCATGAAAAGGGCTGGCGCTCCATAAGATGATCCCTTTAAAGAACGCAGGCGGCGGGTAGCGCAGATCCCAGGTGAACGTATTGAGACCTTTTTTGATAGACGGGGGCTGCTGCCGCTTATCATAGCCATATTCCTCTGCCTCCTGTACTTCCGCCAGGGAATCCGCCGTCGATTGGCGAGTCCTTCCCATGAAGCTTTGCACCAGTTGCCCCTTTGCATCCAGGATCTCTACGGTAAGACTGGTGGCAGTGTCTTTCATGTAATACTGAAAGACGGCGTCCTGCACATTTCTGACGGCATAGTAAGGCGTATACAGGTAGAGGAGCGAATCGGCGATAGACGATTGGAATTCCCGCAAGGGCGACACGTCGTCCAATACATAAATAGAACGTCCATGCGTGCCCAGAACGATGTCTTTTTCGGTAACGGCGATATCCGACACCTGCACGTCCGGCAAATTCAATTGCAAATGCTCCCAGTTGTCGCCATCATTAAAGGATACATAAAACCCATGCTCGGTCCCTGCATATAAAAGGCCGGGCCTTATGAGATCTTCCCGGACTGCATGCACGTAATCGTCTGCCCCGATACCGGCCACTATTTTTTTCCAGGTCTTGCCATAATCATCCGTCTTCCAGATATAAGGGGCGCGATCATCCATCTGGTACCGAACGGCGGCCACATAAGCAGTGCCGGCCCGATGATGAGAAGCTTCAATGATGCTGATGCGTGTATCCTTCACCATATCCGGCGGGGTAATATTCTGCCAGGATTTTCCATTATCCCTGGTGATATGAACGAGTCCATCATCCGATCCCGCCCAGAGGGTATTGACATCGTGCCAGGAAGGCGCCAATGCAAATACGGTTGCATAGATCTCGGGGCCATTCATGTCCCGGGTGATCACTCCGCCGCTGACACCGAGGGTGGCGGTATCGGCGTAGGTCAGGTCCGGGCTTATTTTATCCCAGCTTTGGCCTTCATTGGTAGTCAGCCACACATGCTGCGAGCAGGTGTACAGGCGCTTGTGGTCCAATGGCGAAAAGACGATCGGGAAGGTCCACTGCCATCTTTCGGGTAAGACCTTCGCCTCTTCCCCCGAAAAGAATCGGGGATAGACCTGCACATCCCTGATCTGGCCGGTGCTACGGTCGAGGCGGGTCAGCAGCGCGCCCTGGCTGCCGGCATAGAATATATCCGGGTGATCTGGATCCTGTGCAATATAGCCGCTCTCGCCTCCGCCAACCGAATAGGCATAGCCGAGGCCCGGCTTGATAGAGTTGTTGTGTGTGACCATGTGTTGCCAATCCTCGCTAGGCAAGGCAACGGTCGTATTATCCTGCTGTGCGCCGGCTACATGGTAGGGGAAGTCGCTGGTGGCGATGACATGGTACATCTGGGCCGTCGGAAAGTCTTCATCCGTCCAGGAGGTTCCTCCGTCCAGGGATATGGTGCCACCACCATCGTCGGCTTCCGCCAAACGCATCGGGTCGGTAGGATCTATCCAAAGATCGTGATTGTCTCCATGTGGCAATTTAATGGCTTTGGGAAAGCTGTGCCCTCCGTCGGTAGACTTATAGAAATTGACGTTGAGGCAGTAAATCCCATTGCTGTCTTTGGGATCCGCCACTATCCTGGAGTAATAGAAAGCGCGTTGGCGGAGCTTACGTTCATTATTGACCATTTTCCAGGTGGCGCCACCGTCATCCGATCGGAACAGTCCTCCGTCATTCGCCTCGACGATCGCCCAGACCCTTTTCGAATCGACAGGGGAGACCGTGACGCCTATTTTACCTACCGGTCCTTTCGGCATGCCGGGATGGGTCGTCAACTCCGTCCAGGTGTCGCCGCCATCGGTTGATTTATACAGCCCGCAGGCTCCGCCGCCCCCCCACATCTTATAGGGTGTCCGGTAGATCTGCCAGATGGTGGCATAGATGATGTCGGGGTTCCCGGGGTCCAGCACCAAATCCTCGGCGCCTGCACGATCACCTTTATACAAGATTTTTTTCCAGGTCTTGCCGCCATCTGTTGTTTTGAATACACCGCGATCCTCATTAGGGCCATACGGATGACCCAGGGCGGAGACATACACGATATCCGGATTATCGGGGTGGATACGGATACGCGAGATCGCCTGGGTATTTTTCAGGCCAATGTTTTTCCAGGTTTTGCCACCGTCAATCGATTTATATACGCCGTCTCCCTGCATGATATTTCCGCGAAACTCTGTCTCTCCGGTGCCGATATATACAATGTCGGGATTGGATCCGGATACGGCGACAGCCCCTACCGAGGAGCTTGTGATCTGTCCGTCCGTAACGGGTTTCCAGGTAAAGCCGCCGTCTGTCGTCTTCCACAGTCCGCCGCCTACGGCGCCAAAGTAGTATTCCATTCTGCGCCGGGAACTACCGGCGATGCCTAAGGATCGCCCGCCGCGGTTGGGTCCGATGTTGCGCCAGTTCATTCCTGTCAGGATAGTTGTCAGGGAGGAAGGGCTGGTTGATGCCGTGGGTGATGATGCCATCGATGAGGATGCTGTAGCTGAAGAATGCTGGGCTTCCAGCGATAGGCTGCAAGCCGATAGGATGCCTATGAGGCAGGCCCAGGGCCTAAAGAGGTGTTTTCTCATGTGTTAGTAGCCTGGTGGATGGACGCCGGGTTGGTATCAATTTAGTCATTTTCAAAGGAAAACTCGCGAAATTCAATCATTTGATCTCAGCGTCTTCACCGGGTTGGCGCGGGCTGCCCGGAAAGCCTGCCAGCTGATCGTCAGCATCGTGATGACGAGCGACATGATCCAGGCGAGGATAAATATCCACCATTGGAGATCTACCCGGTAGGCGAAACTCTGTAGCCAGGAATGCATGCCCAGCCAGGCCAGAGGAAAGGCCACCAAAGCTGACAATGTCACCAGGCCGAGAAAATCCTTTGACAGCATACCGATGATATTGCCTTGTGTCGCGCCCAACACTTTCCGGATGCTGATCTCCCGGATGCGCTGCTGGGTGGCATAGGCGGTCAGTCCGAACAGCCCGATACAGGCAATGAAGATGGCCAGGACGGAGAACACGGTGAATACCTGCTGAACAGTCTGCTCGGCTTTATACTGGGCAGCCAGGGCCTGGTCGAGAAAAATATAATGAAAAGGTCTTTCCGGTACGAACTGATGCCAGCTGCTTTCCATGGCTTTGATGGCGGCGGCAAAATCATCGCCTTTGATCCGGACGCAGGTGATAGCAGCCTGATCATCGAACCGTGCCGAGCTGGTAAAGATCAGCGGAACAATGGCCTGGTGAAGGCTCTCGAAATGAAAATCCTTTACGACACCTATCACCGTATAGATATAGGGCGAGTCGACCGGACGGGGATTCAGGCCGCCATCCGTGGTGGTCATTCTCGTACCGACGACAGGTTCTTTCAATCCCAGGGCCGCCACGGCTTTTTCGTTCAACACGACAGCCAGCGAGTCGGTGGGAAAACTTTTGGCGAAGAACCGTCCTTCATGTATCTCCAGATCCAGGGTAGCGGCAAACTGATCGTCCACAATGATTCCCTTACCTGTCATGGATTGTTTCGATCCGACAGGTTGCCAGGTGACACCGAAAAAACCATCGTCGCCGGGCATCGTATTCGAGCCGCTGACTTTCTCCACACCGGTGATGCCTGCCAATTTGTTCCGGAAGGCACGGGTAGACTCGCCAAGAAGATCGGCCCGCTGTATTTCGATGATATGGTCTTTTTTAAACCCCAGCTTGTCTCCCAGCATAAATCCCATCTGCCGGTTCACGATGATCGTACAGATAATGAGGATAATAGAGATGGCAAACTGGAAGACGACCAGGCCATTGCGAAGGGCCGTACCATATTTCGAGGATTTGAATTTTCCTTTCAGGACTTTGATAGGCTTGAATGAAGACAGGACAAAAGCCGGATAGAGTCCCGCTGCGGATCCTACCACTCCGGCAAAAGCCAGTAACAACAACAGGGTCAGCGGGTGCATGAAAGACAGGACGGAAAGGTCCTTGTCCGCCATTTTGTTGAACAAAGGCAGCAGCAGGCAGATGAGACCAAGTGCCAGTATCAGGCTCAGCAGGCTCACCATGATCGATTCTGTCAGGAACTGGATGATGAGAGCGCTTTTTTCCGACCCGAAAGTCTTGCGGATGCCCACTTCCCTGGCCCGTTCCATCGATCGGGCTGTGGAAAGGTTGATGAAATTGATACACGCAATGCCCATGATGAAGATGGCGATGACGCCGAAGATATACACGGCGCGGATGCTGCCATTAGGTTTCGCTTCGGATTCGAGGTCAGAGATAAGATGTATCTTCCGCAGGGGCTGTAGGTAATAATGATAGCTGTTACCGGCTGCAATGAATGCCGGATAAGTCATTCCGAAACTACGGGTGATGTCCCCGGCAACATACTTCTCCACGATACGGGGAATTTTGGCCTGCAACGCATCGGGAGAAGCGTCTTTGCGCAGCAGAAGATAGGTCAATGTAGAGAAACCGGTATAATTGGTTTGCCGGGAGAACGGGAAGCTGCCAAAGGATACCAGTACATCGAAATCGAGATGAGAATTTTCCGGCCAGTCTTTACAGACACCGGAGACCGTGAATCGTTGACCCCTGTCTGTGTCGAAATACTGTCCCATGGCTTTCGATACCGAACCAAAATATTTTATGGCCGTACTTTCATTGATGACCGCCATATTAGGTCTCGCCAGCGCTGTGGCTGTATCCCCTTGCAGCATGTGGACGGTGAAGACCCGGAAAAAATTGGAATCGGCTATCAGAGCCTGTCTTTCCTCGAAGGTTTTATCGCCCACTTTGACAAAAAAGCCGGCAGGTCCTGCAAAGTCCTGCAAACCTGTAGCCATTTCCACTTCCGGGAATTCCCTTTGCATGGCAGGGCCGAACGAGGTCGGGATAATCGCGTAGGAAGAAATATGTTCGGGATACTTTCGATCCAGTACCATCCGGTAGATCCGGTCTCCATACCGGTGGAAATTGTCATAGCCGAGCTCGCTGCGGATAAAAAGGACAATCAGCAGGCATACGGCCATGCCCATGGCCAGACCCAGGATATTGATCAGGGTAAAAACCTTCCTTTTTAAAAGACTCCGGATTGCGACCTTGATATAGTTCTTGAACATAGCGTTTTGGTTTTAACAATGACCGAATTCCTTTTATACTTAAATTTATCGCAATAAGGTTAGTTTATGAAACCACTTATCCTTTTGTTATCATTATCCCTTTGTGCAATCACTTCCTACAGCCAAAGGGCGGAATTTACCATCTACCCCAACGGACTTCTTTATAACGACACGACCATCAGCCGGTTGCGATCCATTGCCGATTCCCTGCAACAGCATTTTGATGGCAGCCCGTTGGGCAGGGATTATTATGCTTTCCGGCAGGGTAGGGGGCATTATATACGGATGACTACCGGCGATGTCGAAGCGGCCGTGGCTGATATCCGGCAAGGGATAGGGTATGAGGATTTCGTACGAAAATATGCAGCAGCGAAGGTCGACTACTTTGTGTTGGCGACAGAGAGGGATGTGAAAGACGACTACCATCACCTGACGATTGCAGAATACACCGATGAATTGTACGATGGCCCGGTCAACGATGCATACTTCAGGATCAGTTATAATGTCCACGGAGAAATCGCTGCGGAATCCGGGGAAAAAGCCGGTGAGAATGGGAAATGGGTATTCCATACTACTTATCCGCCCGGGCATTCGACGGAAGAATTGAGGGCCTTTTATTTTCTTCAGCCCCTTTCTTCGCCAAAGCTCCCTGATGCCAGTGCCCGACTGATTTTTTATACCGATTATATGATCGACACAACGGCCGGTATCTATTATAAGGATGCATGGGATGACGGGCCTTTGTTCGATCAAAAACGGCCAGCGATCGGACCGGCACAAGCATTATTCCGGGCATATATCAGGGACAGTCTCCCCCGGTTTCCGGAATTCCAACGCTTATTGTCCCAGGCCGTACCGGAAGTGGTTAGCCAGAAGAGCTTCACCGATGATGTTCTTGAGGATTTTACCGCCAAATATTATTCCAGCAGTGCGGCGCTGGCGATGAAACGCAACAGGAGAATAACCTATATGGACAATTTCGATATCGAGGTAAGGGGCCCTATTGTCGACATGAATATAGCGATATTGGCTGCGAAGTCAGTCAACTGGCCTGTCTTCCTTAAGGCTCACCTGCAATTTATGGGGTATAATTATCGGGGGCAGGTGAATGGTATCAAAGAATTGGAGGCCATCGATATCAGGGTGCCAGATTTGTTGTTGGGTATTGGCCTGCAGACTATTCATCCGGCACAAAATCATCCCTGGGGATCGATCAGTAAACTGGGGAAGGATCTGGTAGAAGTCAGCGATAAGCAAACTGCAGAGAGAGCGATTCTGGCGACGATCCGTGACCCGGCATTAGATGATTATAACAGGCTGAGGATGCACTATCTTTTTTTGAACTATCTGTTTTTCTTACCTGACAAAGAAAACAGGCTGGCCGGGTTGCGGGTGTTGGAAGATGCGGATAAAATGTTGCCGGTTTATCTGGCTGCTAAAGTCAAGACTGATCCGTCGGTTATTGAAAGAGGGAACATGGCCAGTGATTTTCCGAGCGAATTTGAATTTTCCTGGCCATATCGCCCCTGGAAGAGCAGGCCTGACCTATATGGGACGACCATACATTAAGAGGTTGTTCTTATTTCGGAAGTGATAGAAAGAAAGTAGATCCCTGACCAGGCTGACTCTCAAACCAGATGCGACCGCCGTGCGCCCGGATAATCTGGTCGCAGATGTACAGCCCCAGACCAAAGGATTGCTCTCCTGATGTTCCTTTACGTTTGATACTGCTTTCAAAGGGTTCGAATAATTTGCCTGCTATTTCCAGCGGAATACCCATGCCATTGTCGTGTACCAGAATGATCACATCCGTTCGTGTGTCCTCCGTCATGATCGTAATGGCTGCCCCATCCGGGCTGAATTTGATCGCATTCACCACCAGGTTATCCAGCACGCGGGTTAATTTTTCCCTGTCTGCCATAATAGCCGACACGGGCGATTCCCGGATGATCAGACGTTGATTTTTTTCTATTGCACGATAGTTCAGTAACTGCGCCGCCTGCTGTATAAGGGCGTTAACATCCACTTTTTCCTTACACAGGGTTTCTTCCCTGATCTCAAAATCGGTCGCCAGCAGCTCAGTAATGAGTTGCAGGCATCTTTGACTGGCCTTCTCAACCAGTTGCATCCATTCTTCGTCTTTAGCAGGGGATTTGCTGTGCATCATCATTCCGGTGATAGCATTGATGGCCCCTATTGGATTTCGCAGATCATGAGCGACAACCCTGATGAGCCGGGCGTAATTTTTATTGCTGTTCTCGAGTGCCGTCGTCGTGGTGGTCAGTCGCCTGTATTGATCTTCCAGTGTGGCATGAATACGCCGGTTTTGTCTTGCATTGCGCCAAAGCATGGTGATGATAACAACCGCCAACAGGCAGGCAATTCCTTCCAGCCACAGCAACCGGTTGGCATAGACCGTTTTTTCCCGGATGGTTTCCAGTTCCTGGTCCTTCAGCGCGTAGGTGATATAATCGATCCCCGACTGGTTATCGGTCTCCTGTTTTTTGCGATAGAGTTGGACAAGCGCGGCACTATATTCATATGCTTTTTCTTTGTCTTTTCTGGCCACATAAAAGTCATACAGCTTATTATTCATGTCCCTTTCATAACTGCTGTATTTTTTTGCCTGCGTAATGACCAATGCCTGTTGGTAATAGGCGACGGCTTTTGCGGAATCGGTGCTGCTGTACAAATCTCCCAGTTCAACGATAATATCCATACTCATGAAGAACAACTTCTCACGAATCCCCCCGGCCAGCGCATTTTCCAGCAGCCTGATCCCCATATCCCGCTGGCCTTGCTGGATATAACGGTTGGCTTTCAATTGTCCAATCGCCAGCAGGAGCCGGATGTCATGATATCGTTGGGCTATCTGTAAGGCCTTATCGATATAAATGTCAGTCGAGTCTGCGGCAAATTGTTGAGGATACTGAAGGAGGAAGTTGTAGATGACAAGCGACATGATCGAGTCCCGGGTGAGTATTTTGCCCAGGGACATCGCTGCCTTGTAATGAGCCACCGCCTTTTCACTATTTCCATCGGTATTATAGACCATGGCGATATTCATTAACGTCTGCGCCATATTGGAAGAATCCCCCAGCCCGGTATACCGGTTATAAGCGTCGCTATAGTAACGCAGGGCCAGTTCAGAAGTGCCATTGATATCAAAGTATACGGCCAGGTTATTCGTGGCATCTGCGATGCCGCCGGCATAATCTATCCGGCGGGCGATTTCCCGGGCTTTATTGGCATAGAACAACGTGCTGTCGGTATTTTGTTCATACGATAGCATGCTGATCCTGTTCAATGCATCGACATAACGGGGGCTGTCAGTAATGGAAGGTAATGCCTGCTTCAAGCCTTGAATGACTTCATCCTGGCTGAATGCTGGAACGAAAAAAAGACACCAAAGGGTAACGAGGGTTAGTGTTTTCACGGAAACGGGGTTTCCACAAAATAGTAATTTTACGCAATATTTCAAAAAAACATCTAGGTCCTTTGTAGAATAAATCCGTCCCAGCGCAGTAAAAATGCGGGGTGGGATGTCGTTTATGTCAATTGGGGACTTTTAAAGGCGTCTACCTTTCTGCTCAATCCGGCGCAGAGCCTAAGGGCGGGACAGCTAATATATTTGCTACATTTGACTACTAGACTGATACAAATGAAGACCTCTTTTCCTGAAAACCTCCGCCTAATTGGGATCATTCTTTCTTTCGGCTGTTCTTTCCATGGTATTGCTCAATCCCCACCATTGACGGCCACAGATATCAAAAACGGAGTATTTGTCTATTTTTCGTATAGAGACGGCTCTAAATCCACCTATACCAGGAACGGTGATACACAGAAAGAGGTGAATTCGGTGACCAGAGAGAACACCTTATGGGATATTCAGTGGATCAACGACTCTACCTATTCGATGCAATACAATTCAGGCCTGGAAGACCATCCGAAGGAAGAACTGAATTTATTGAAGAAGCACAAAGTCGTGGTTCAGATCCTGGCCGTCACCGACAACTATTATATTTTCAGAAGCTCGCCGGACAAAGCCTCCAACCCGGCTATTTTGACCGATACCCTTTGGATAAAACAGCGCCGGGATCCGAAAAACAAAGTGATCGGTAATCCCAATATCGACAGTATCCTGGTTACCAGACGGGCCGCTTTTGATTCAGCGATCAGCAAGACGGCGACCCTGTATGTGTTCAGACCGGGTAAGTTCGCGGAAGGCGGGCAAGACTGTGTACTCACTATTAACGACACCCCAGCTGTTGTCATCAACAATAAGGCTACGTTTATTATTCGATTTGTAAAGGAAGGGCAAACAAAAATCAGTGAAAAGGTCAACAAACAGGAATCTGTAGTCATGCTTGACGTCAAAAAAGGGAATAAATATTTCCTCCGATGTGAAGTCCTCTGGAGAATACCGCCAAAGCCAATACTTACGCTCGTAAGCGCAGAAGAAGGGCGAACGTATTTCGACAATATTAAATAACCGTCGACATCCGCCAAAAGAACACCTGGCCGCCATTACTGCGATCAATAACAATTTGAAAGACAATTAGTAGCGGTGGCAGGGGAATTGCATCTCCTATAGTCTAAAATGTGTTATTATGAAAAATGAAACTAATCCGCAAAGTGGTGCGAATCAAAAGCCCGAAAATATACATTCCCATAAAAAAACGAATGGAGGGCCTAAAAAAGGCGATGGTAAAACTGCCGGTGATGCAGCATACAATGCTCAGCAGTTAAAGAATGACAGGTCAAGAGCGGGCCGTCATGCAGGCGAATCGGAAATGAATGACGAAAACAGATCCGGGGGCAGTGGGCTATAAATGGGCCAAAAAACAATTTCTATGCCAACTTACATCACGTCCATCAAACTGATGGCGGCTACCGACAGCGATGTAGCCAAATTAAACGAAGTAATGAAAAGCAGGTCTTTTCATCCAAAAGATTACCACGATCCCTGGGACGAATCTTCTAAAAATTCCCGAACGTATATCGGCACAACAAAGGCCAATCTGCTGGATGCCACGGGCGACCTTTCCACTGCGGTCTCCAGTATAGGGAAGAAATTTTCCTTTACTATTATCAGGGATAAGACCCGTGAATCTTAAATAGTTCGGCCGATAAAACCGATCGAATCAAAATTCCGGACGATACGACCATTCATATTCTGCATAATTGGGTTCATTTACCCAATGAAAGCGATTTGTTTTGCCTGCCTGCTGCTGGGAATGAGTAGTCACCTCTTCGGCCAGCGCCTTACTTACTGCATAGACCGTCACTGGAAATTCTATCCGGGGGATACCACCGGCGCTCAGCAACCCGGCTTTGATGACCACACCTGGCGCATCCTGGACCTTCCACACGATTGGAGTATCGAAGGAACTTTTCAAAAAGACGCACCTGTAGGTGGTCGTGGCGGCTATCTCCCTGCCGGGATCGGCTGGTACCGGAGGACCCTTACCTTACCTGCCCCTGCCAGAGGTAAAGAGATCCATATCCGTTTTGACGGTGTATACATGAATAGCGAAGTCTGGGTCAACGGTCATTCTCTCGGTAAACGGCCTAATGGATATATCAGTTTCATCTATACACTGACTCCTTACCTCCGGGCAGGTCAAAACATCATTGCCGTCCGGGTAGACAATTCGCTTCAACCCAATTCCCGGTGGTATTCGGGGTCGGGTATCTACCGCCACGTCTGGCTAGAGGCGACATCTTCCCTACATGTGACCAATTGGGGCACTTATGTCACTACGCCTCAGGCGGACAGCGGTCATGCGACGGTAGTGGTCAGAACAACTGTAGATAATGAAGGACAAACAAATTCCAAGGCCGTATTGATCACCACTATACGGGATGAGACCGGCCACTCTGTGGCAAGTACTATACTGCCACTTTCGGTGATGGCCCATGATTCGATTGACGAGACCCAGCAACTGCAGGTCCAGACTCCCGCCCTGTGGTCGCTTGCACATCCTCATCTGTATACCTTACATTCAGTTATCCAGGTTGGCGGCAAGACTGTCGATGAATACCAGACGCCCTTTGGAATTCGCCGGCTGGAATACAGTGCCCGGGAAGGATTTCTGTTGAACGGGCAAAGGATTAAAATGAATGGCGTCTGTCTCCATCACGATGGCGGCTGCGTGGGCGCTGCCGTTCCCCTGGCCATCTGGGAAGAACGCCTGCAGTTACTCAAAGCCATGGGCTGCAATGCCATTCGCACTTCACATAATCCTCCGGCTCCCGAATTCCTTGATCTATGTGACCGTCTGGGCTTCCTCGTCATGGATGAAACATTCGACATGTGGGAGACAGGTAAAGTCAAAAATGGTTATAACCTCTACTTCGACGACTGGTGGCAGCGGGATCTCGTCGATCAGGTCCATAGGGACAGGAATCATCCGTCCGTTGTGTTGTGGAGTGCAGGCAATGAAATTCCTGACCAGACTACGGACAGAGGCGTGGAGTTGCTCAAATGGCAGGTAACGGCTTTTCATCGTGAAGACCCGACCCGGCCTGTCACCACAGCCAATGATGACATTGCCGCCGATAGCGGATCCACGAAGCTGGCCTTTATGGAGGGTGAGGATATCGTCGGCTATAACTATGTGGATCGCTGGCATGAGCGTCGGGAGCTTTACTTTGACGAAGACCGGTACGTTCACCCTGACTGGAAAATGATAGGGACAGAAAGCGAGACGGTGCGCGAATTTCCGCAATATTCATTGGGCGATAATCCGTCGGTTATCAGGGCCAATTATACATCGGGAATGATCCGTGCAGAGCAACAATGGAAGTTTATTGCGGTGCGGCCATTCGTCATCGGCGATTTTATGTGGACCGGGGTGGACTATCTGGGCGAGGCGATGTGGCCGGCTAAAAGCTCCTATTCAGGCGTAATCGACCGTTCCGATAATTGTAAGGACTCCTACTACTTTTATCAGAGCCAATGGGTAGACCAGCCGGTACTACACTTATTCCCGCACTGGAACTGGCCGGGCAGGGAAGGGCAGGTCATACCCGTGCTGGCCTATACCAACTGTGATACGGTAGAGCTGTTCCTCAACAGCAAATCTTATGGCGTCAAGGCGCAGGAGTTTCCCCGGCAGGGCAACTCGAAGAAATGGAATCAATATGACAGGCCAATGGTGCACACCAATACTGCCGACCTTCATGTATCCTGGGACGTGACCTATGAACCCGGCACCTTGAAGGTGATAGGATATAAGAATGGCCGTGAGGTGGTGGAAGATTCGGTCGTAACGGCGGGGACGCCTGCAGCGATAAAGATCCTGCAGGATACTTTTGCGTTATATGCCGACGGGCAGGATGCGGCTCTCCTGCATGTGGAAATAGTAGATGCTCAGGGGCATCTCGTTCCTACTGCCGCTTCTTCATTGACCTTTACGGTTGAAGGAGCAGGACGGCTGATCGGCACCGATAATGGCAATCCTGCCGATGACCACTTTTTCGGTGCGGGCCGTTGTACAGCCTTTAACGGGCATGCCTATGCTGTCATTCAGGCCGGGAAGCATCCCGGTCGTATTAAAGTGACGGTGACTGCCGATGGACTGACGGCTGGCAGTATCGATTACGTCAGCCGTGATGACCCGAAGGCTGGGTTATACCTTCCATAGATGAGCCCTATCGATGCCGGATAGGAGAGGTTCCTATAAAATAAAAACCTTATTTGTTCGTTGTAAGAGGTAGCTTTTAATCCGTCAATCTAAGTCCGACCCTATGTCATTAACAATCAATATTCTAGTGTACTTTGCTGCCCTTGTTGGCAAGCCTGGCCTGGTACAAACCGATCGCGTCCCATACGCTCACTACTATTTTAATGTCCCATCCAATAAAAGAAAAGAATTTGCTGCCGAACTCAACTACATGGAGACGCAATTCTCCGGCATGAAGTTCATCCAGGCGAATGAGCAGACTTACACTGCAGAAGAGTGGATCGCCACCCAGCTATTGAAGGACTTTGATGGCCGCGATTGTAGCGAAGCATCGCATTAGGTCTCCGCTTCCCCCTCAAAGCGGATACGCTGTGTCGCTCTTCGTCTCCGAGAGAACGAAGAAACTCTGTACGGTAGTAATATTCGGCAGGGTGGCTAATTTGGTTCGGTAGAAGGTATGATACTCGTCCATATCGCTGGTAGCAACTCGCAGGAGAAAATCAAACGTTCCAGTCATCTGAAAGCATTCCATTACCTCAGGAAATGTAGCTACTTCCCGTTCAAAAGTGCTCAGCGTATGGGCTGTATGATCATTCAGCAGCACGTGAGAGAAGGCGATCAATCCCTTGCGGATCTTTTTGCGGTCGAGTATCGCGACTATCCGTTGAATATAGCCTTCCTGTTTCAGCCGCCGGGTGCGGTCATGGATCGTGGCAACTGATTTATGCAGTTTGAAAGCGATCTCCTTATGTGTGAGCGAGGCATCCTTCTGTAAGAGCCCTAAGATTTTCAGGTCAATGTCATCCAGATCAGTCATAAAGCGAAAATTAGCACAAAAATAAGCTCGATTGCCTGAAAATTTCCGGATTTTTCATGAATCGTTGTTCAGGGCGAGCAATATATTGACATTTGACTGGATAAAGATCTATGATACAAGAAATAGAATCGGACATGCGGCTGGCGGGTATCGACGACAAATTCAGATCATTGTGGCATCTGGTCGGGAATACACCCATGCTCGAGCTGCAGTATACGTATGGCACGCAGCGGGGCCGTATCTATGTGAAGTGCGAGCATTATAATCTGACCGGCAGCATCAAGGACCGGATGGCCCTGTACATCTTGCATACAGCGTATCAGCGGGGCGAGATCCGTCCGGGTGATACCATCATCGAGGCGACGAGCGGCAACACCGGGATTTCCTTTGCAGCGATTGGCAAGGCCTTGGGACACCCGGTGCGGATCATTATGCCGGACTGGCTGTCCAGGGAACGTACGGACATCATCCGGAGCCTGGGCGCCGAAGTGTTGGCTGTGAGTAAGGAAGAAGGCGGATTCCTGCGGAGTATCCGGCTCAGTGAAGAACTGGCCGCGAACGGCAATGTTTTTTTGCCGCGGCAGTTCGACAATGGCGGCAATTCAGCTGCCCATGAGCGGACTACCGGGGCTGAGATCTGGGGACAGTTGGCTGGTATTGGCAGAGGGATCGATGCATTTGTCGCCGGCGTAGGGACAGGCGGCACGGTCATGGGGGTAGGGAATTTCCTGCGCAGCAAAAAGCCCGGCGTAATGATCCATCCCTTAGAGCCGGCGGAGTCGCCCACCATGAGCACCGGTCATAAGACAGGCAGCCATCGGATCCAGGGTATTTCCGATGAGTTCATTCCATCGATTGTCCGGCTGGACACACTAGACACCATATTGAAGGCCCATGATGGGGATGCCATCCTGATGGCGCAGAAGTTGTCGCGGCAACTGGGGCTCGCTGTGGGCATCTCGTCAGGGGCCAATGTCATTGGCGCCATACAGGTAGCGCGGCAATTGGGCCCGAAGGCTGTCGTAGTGACTGTGCTGCCCGACAGCAATAAAAAGTACCTGAGCACCGATCTTGTCAGGGAAGAGCCGCCGCAACCGCATTATTATTCGGTTCATACCGAATTCACCGGTTATATGCCCATCCCGCGTTTATCTTCGGCCCTATGGCCCGTCTGATAAGCCAGATTTACCTTACGGGTGGCAGTAAGATAGTTTTCTCATGTGACCCACTATTAGATAGAAGTGGAAAGCGGCTCATGTCTATGGGCCGCTATTTTTTTGCGACCGGGACTGCCGGAGGGGTTTTCCACGTGTTGTGCACAAATCCGGGTTTCCGTGTTTTGCCAATGCTGCTCGTATTCAGAAAATGGTACATTTGGTAACAATTGACTAACCTTCAATTATACAAAATGAACAAAGCAGAATTGATTGACAAGATTGCCGGCGACGCCGGGATCTCGAAGAAAGAGGCTGGCGCTGCGCTGGACTCTTTTACCGACACGGTTGGTAAGACCTTGAAAAAAGGCGATAAGGTCACCCTGGTTGGGTTTGGGACTTTCTCCGTTTCTAAACGGGCGGCCAGGACGGGACGTAATCCGCAAACAGGCGCTACGATCAAGATCAAAGCGAAGAAGGTCGCAAAGTTTAAGGCCGGAGCGGAGTTAGCGGCTAAGGTATAAGACGTTTTTTGGTTTATTGATCTGTGAAGAAGTCCCGGGGCAGTGATGAACCGGGATTTTTTTTCGGGAACATTTTGGGGTACCAGTACCGAATGAAAGCGGTTCTAAATAACAATATGAAAACCAACTATATAAATCATTTCGCCGGCAATTTCAATTCATAAAATTTTAAAGAATTTGTTTAAATTGCATGATCAGTTCCTGAAAATTAGACTCCTTATGTCAATTGAAAAAAAATCGATTGAAAAAATAGCATTAGATCCTTCATCTAATGAAGGCGAAATAGGCCGCCTTAGACGGGATATATATCGTCCTGATATGGAGAAATTGAAACTTTTCACTCAAATGCTACGCACTGATGCTCTATTCAAAAAGGCAAAGATTACCCATAAATCGTAGATTATGGATATGCTGGATGAAGAATTGCTTAAATTTTGATCTGCAAACAGCGAACAGTTGGCCATAGATGATCCTCCAGCGACGCTGGTCGGATTATTTTACATTCCGTTTGTTTGTTTCTTCAAGGAATATCCTGTTCCTACGTTATCAACGAAAAAGGCGAAATCGTTGAAGAATTAAAATTTGAGGTCAAGAATGAGTTGCTTACTATCATAACTAGCTTATTGCGATTCGAGGTCGAATTGAGCTTTCTCTTATTCTAATAAGATTGACAGTTCATCTGCTACATTTAATATGTAAGAACTTTCTTTAATTTTACTAAATGTAGCTATGATGGTGGCGGAAAGGCCAGAATAGCCAAGATGGGCACCCATCAATTGTCCAGCCAAGGCTGCATTTGTGTCCGTATCGCCTCCGCATCGAATGATTTCGGATAGTATTTCTTCGAAGCTAAGTTCTTTAACTTTTTGAGCTGCAAAAATTGATATCGGTACCGATTCGATAACATGACCTGAGCAACCAATTAATCGAGCGGCATCAAGAATAGTTATGGACGGATTTGCCTGCAAGGTCAACAAATTATCCTTGATGGAGGTATCTGGAATAAAAGGCACCACAAGGTCAACTAAATCCTGATTGTCTTCCCAGCGACTGGCAATAATTGAATTGAGGGCATATAAAATCGATAAGCATCCTACATATGCCTCATCGTTTTTGTGGGTTATGTTACAGATGTCGCGGATAAGCATTCGTTCTTCGGAGATATTCAAAAGAAAGGCAAGCGGCGCTATTCTCATTGCGGCTCCATTTCCTGCCGCATATTCTCCGGATCGACCAGAAAGTCCCCAATGGGCTCCTGCTTGCAAGTCCCTTAAGGCCTTAAGAGTGCTGGAACCGAGGCCGGTAAGCATTCTTCTATTGAACCATTCAAGAAATTTTTTTGAAATACCTTCGGGTGACACACGTTTAGCTTCTATAATGGATTCACATGTGGCAATGGTTAACTGCGTATCATCCGTTATGCCGTTAAGAGTATCAAAGTCAACAAATGCAACTTCCTTTTGCCCCTCATAATAACTTCCAATTGAATCGCCTATCGCTCCGCCAATCAAACATCCTTTCAGTCTATCTTTTATGTTTACCATGGCATCCATTCTTGTTTCAACTTGAGGGGACTCGAACCATATAGTAATTGATTACTAGGCAAATGTAAATTAACGTTGGAGGGCGAATAAATCTAAAAAAATGAAAAAGCCTTCAAATTCGGTGACTTGAAGGCTTTTTGTTTGTGAACGTGATGGTACAAGATTCGGACCGCCTTGTCACAGATTTAGAACGACTGGGATTGCAATATTGGGCGAATTAAAGCCAACCGCGCAAGCTCGGAAAACTATAAGTCCCTGTTAGCAGTCGCCCTCGCCTGATCTCAGCCCCCATAGAGAACGTACTTCTCGTTCTTCGTAAGATTGTAAAAATATCCTATATTTGGGCGTAAGGATTATTGCTAACTGCCAAAAGAGCATGAGTTCATTGCTTCCCATCGCTTGTCATACTGAAAAAGAGTTGGCCCGCCGTCTTATCACAGGGGACAAAGAGGCTTTTAACGAAATTTATCAAAAATATTTCCATCCTGTATACTGTAATGCTTTGAAGATCACCCGTGAAACAGCGGTTGCCGAGGATGTGCTGCAGGAAGTCTTTATCACCCTTTGGGAAAAAAGGGCCACGATCGATCCCGAAAACTCTATGGCAGGATGGCTCTTCATTATTTGTTATCATAAATCAGTTAATATACTTCGGAAGAAACTGCGGGAATCCCTCTTATATAAGGATCTCCGGCCGCCCGAAGAAAATTCCATGGAAGACGAGATAAAATACGGAACCCAGTGGAAAATACTGGAGAACGCCTTATCCTGCCTTTCTCCGCAGCGGCGGAGAGTTTTTGAGCTTTGCAAACTACAGGGCAAAACGTATGAAGAAGCAGCCATGGAACTCCGGATCTCTAAATATACCGTGAAAGAATATTTATCTGCCGCCGTCGCCTCTATAAAGGAATATAGTCTCCATCATCCCGGATCTACGGCCGCCCTTATCCCGATTGCCTTGCTCTGCGGGGAAATCCCTCATTTTTTTCAATAAAATCTCCTTTTCATCCCCCCTTTAGGGATTGAGTTTGTATTTATTAAGGATAGGTTCGATTGTAATCTAAAATAAATACAGACTTGGAAAGCTCCAACAACAATAAAGAAAGACTGAGGCTCTTGTTTGAGAGCGAGTCGTGGTCGGAAGAAGACCGTCGCTGGCTAATGGAATACCTGGATACGCAGGATCAGAAAGAATTACGTCAATTGATGGCGGCCCATTTTCAGGCCGATGTGGCGGCAGCCGCCGGGAATCCCCCGGAAGCAGGTCGCTTGCTGGCGCTCATTCATGAGAAAATTCAGCCGGAAAGAAAAGGACCGCGCCTTTTTTCCCTGAACGTCAGCGGCTGGCGAAAACTGGCCGTGGCGGCCCTTTTCCTGCTAATAGCCGGGAAAGCCGTTTTGTTCTTTCTTCCCGCCTCCCCGGCGAAAAATAAGCCTGCGGAACCTGGCCAGCCGGCCAGTTATGCTCATGACCTGCCTCCCGGCAGGAATGATGCCACACTCACGCTGGCAGACGGGCGCAGCATTGCCCTCGATAGCGCCGCCAATGGCAGATTGGCTCAACAGGGCAATGCCAAGGTGGTAAAGCTGAACGGGCAGATTGCCTATACGAATAACGGGAGCGCACAAGGCGATGAAGCCATCCTTTTCAATACCATTTCGACGGCAAGGGGCAATCAATACCAACTCACATTGTCGGATGGTTCAAAAGTCTGGCTGAACGCGGCCTCATCGCTGCGATTCCCCACGGCTTTTAAGGGGAAGGAACGGCGGGTGGAACTCACCGGGGAAGCTTATTTTGAAATCGCGAAAAACCAGGCCATGCCTTTTAAAGTACAGGCGGGCAGCGGAGAGATTGACGTATTGGGTACCCATTTCAATATAAACGCCTATACGGACGAACCCTCCATTAAAACCACCGTGCTGGAAGGGGCAGTGGCCGTAAAAAAAGAAATGTTGCTGCAACTGCTTGTACCAGGCCAGCAGGCTGAGTTTAGCCCAAAGGGAGGAATTGCGCTTTCCGAAAATGTCGACGTTACCCGGGAGACAGCCTGGAAAGACGGGTTCTTCTGGTTTAATAACACGGATATACACACCCTCATGAGACAGGTGTCCAGGTGGTACGATGTAGAAGTGGAATTTAAAGGAGATGTCGGGGATGACGGATTTACCGGAAAAGTATCCCGGAATGTACCCTTATCAAAATTATTAAACGTTCTCGAGCAATATGAACTACACTTTAAAATAGAAGGGAAAAAGATTATTGTACTGCCTTGACCGAAATAAAAAGCCAGTAGTGCGGGAACACTGCTGGCTGGAAGTTCAGGTCATGCTCTGCCTGTTAAAAGGCGCATCAAACAAGCGGGTAACTACTGCTCATTATTTAACCTAAACGCATTAAAGTTATGCATTTACGATTGCTTTCCAAAACCCATTCCTACAGAAGGAAAGGGTTGGTCAAAACTCTGCTTATTATGAAGATCACGACGATTCTCCTGCTTGCCGCCTGTCTTCAGGTTGCCGCCAGGGAAGGGTATTCGCAAAAGATTACCCTTTCACAGAACAATGTTTCTTTAAAGACTCTTTTTAAAGAGATCGAGAGGCAAAGCGATTATCAATTTTTCTACAAAGAGAAGCTGCTAAAGAACACAAAGAACGTGAATATAGAGGTCGCCAATGCCTCTATCGAAGAGGTTCTGGCTATCTGCCTGAATGATCAGTCATTAACGTATTCGGTGATCGATAAGATCATTGTAATAAAAAAGCAGCCGCCGGTCTCTAACCTACCAAAAGACCCCGCCCCGTCACCGGTTTCGATCGAAGTCAGGGGTATTGTCGTATCAGACAGCACGGGCCTGCCCCTGGCCAGGGCCTCCGTGAAACTGAAAGGCACCAGCACCGGAACGTATACGGATGCAAATGGCAATTTTGTATTACAGGTGTCGGATGAAGGATCTGTCCTCGTCATTTCTTCCATAGGATACGATCCCCGGGAGATAAGAGTTACAAAGGGGGAGACGCTCAGGATAAGCCTAAAAATGGTGGCGGTTAAATTAACGGATATAGTGGTAGTCGGCTATACCACCCAGGAAAAACGCAAGCTCACCAGCGCTGTGGTTACCGTGTCGGGAGAAGAATTGACCAAACGCGTCGCCACCGACCCGACGTCTCTGCTGCAAGGACAATTGCCGGGCCTGTCGGTCATTCAGAATTCGGCGGAGCCGGGCAATGAAGAAATTCAATTACGCATCCGGGGGCTGGGAACTTTTAGCACAGCCGGGACGAATCCTCTGATCATCGTGGATGGGTTGCCGGGCAGCCTGTCTGTCATTAATCCTAATGATATTGAATCCATTACCGTGCTGAAAGATGCCGCTTCCGCGGCGATCTACGGCTCCCGCGGAGCCAACGGAGTCGTCGTTATCAAGACCAAAAAAGGAAGGAGCGGCGTTCCTGCCCTTTCCTATAACTACAATGCCGGGTTATCGACCCCAAGCAGGCTGCCCCACCTGGTCACCAATTCTGCCGAGTATATGGCATTGTCCAATGAGGCGGAGACGAATTCGGGGAATGCCACTCTTTATACACAGGCGCAGATCGATCTGTATCAAAACGCCACGAACCGTGTCCTATACCCCAATCACGACTGGCTCAAGGATATGTTCAAAACGGTTACCGTTCAAAATCACTACCTGAGCCTGAGCGGAGGAAAAGAAGGTACCAGCTATAACCTGGGGTTTGGTTACACCGACCAACCGGGTACGATGCTCGGATTTACGTATAAGAAATACACGATGGACCTCGGGCTGTCTTCCAGGATCGGCAAAAGAGTGACTATAGGTACGAACTTACAATTCCGTTATGGCAACCGCGTGGCTGCGGAAGATGGCAGTACGGATCTGTATATTTCTGCGCTCTCTCAGTCTCCGTTATATCCCGCCCGGACAGCCAGTGGCCTATGGATTTACAAAGCCTATAGCGACGAGCTGGGCAACAAGAATCCCGTGCTCACGGCGAAAGAGGCTCTTACCTATAACCCCGATTATTATGGACAGGGCAATGTTTCCCTGGATGTAGATATCGTTAAAGGCTTGAAATGGGAGAACAGGGCGGGGCTTACTTTTGACGTCGACAAAAGTAAAACCTTCATACCTACGGTACCTATGTATTTCTACAGCGATCTGTCCTCCGCCGGTGATTATAATCCCGGTACCAGCCTGGGTCTGAACGTGGGCGAAAACGATGAGATCCATACGACTGTTTACAGCCAGCTGAACTATAAAAGAACTTTCGGGGTCCATAATCTCTCTATTTTGGGCGGGGCCGAGGAGGAAGTAGATAACTATAGCGAGTTGAATGCCTTCCGTACCGGGTTCCCCACCAATGACCTTTCTGAACTGAACGCGGGTTCCGCCAATGGGCAAACAAATGAGGGTACTTCTGCGGAGTGGGCAATAAAATCCTATTATGGCAATGTAAACTATGATTTCGACGACAAATATCTTTTAGGATCAAGTATCCGGTATGATGGTACATCGCGACTGCCGGCAGATACCCGCTGGGGCCTGTTCTATTCCTTTTCCGGCGGCTGGCGTATTTCCAGGGAAGCCTTTCTGAAAGATGTCAGCTGGCTGAATGACCTCAAGATCCGCGGCTCCTGGGGGGAACTGGGCAATCAAAATATAGGCACTCTTCAAAACCCTTATCCCTATCAGCCTATTTTGTCCCAGAACAGTTATGCCTTCGCCGGCAATGTCAGCACGGGCTTCACGGCCAATACGCTGGTTGATCCCAGTCTGACCTGGGAAACGACCCGCGTGACGGACCTGGGTATCGACATGGCTGCCTTTAACAACAGGGTCAGCTTTTCAGCCGATTTGTTTGACAAATACACTTTCAATATTTTAAGACAATCACAGGTGCCGCTGTGGTTGGGACTAAATGCCCCGACTGTGAATAACGGGGCGGTCCGTAACAAGGGTTTTGAGTTCAGCCTGAGATACCAGGACCATGTAGGGAAGAATTTTACTTATTACGGGGTTGCCAACTTCCAGTTATACAGGAACAAGGTGGTGTCCTTCGGCAGCCCTGCATATGGAGGCCCCGATGGTCAGATAATCATGGAGAACGGCAAACCGATCAACTCCTATTATTTATATGTGGCTGACGGCATTTTCCAGACCCAGGATCAGATCAATAAATCCGCCGACCAGTCTTCTCTCGGCGGAGCCCCCACCCCCGGCGATATAAAATACAAAGATATCAACGGGGATGGCAAGGTAGATGTCAACGACAGGACCGTAGTGCCCGGTATGTACCCAAATTTCGAATACTCTTATACGATGGGGGCCAGTTATAAAGGTTTTGACGCAAGCGTGCAATTGTACGGTTCGGAGGGCCTCAAAGACTATTTATATAAGTGGGGCACCGATCCGTTTGCGCAGGGCGCACCGCCGACGACGGACTGGCTCAACCGCTGGACGCCGGCCCATCCCTCCACCACGATGCCAAAGATTTATATGGGCTACTATGGCTATCCTAAAATAACAGGGGTACAGTCTACCTTCCATTTATATGATGCCAGCTACATGAGGATCAAGAACGTCATGATAGGATATACCATACCGCCCCGGAGCATTAAAGGTATAAAATCACTGAGGCTCTATTTATCGATCGACAATGCAGCGCTGTTCACCCCGTTGAAGCAGGGCACCGATCCGGAAAGACTGGATATTAACAATAACTCCAGCTCCTGGTATGGATTCGCCAACTATCCGCAGAACAGGACTTACACCTTCGGCGCAGCCATTCAACTATAATTTTTAAAAGCAAAAGAAATGCAAGAAACTACTAAATATATAGCGCAACTGTTCCTGGCAGGAATGCTGTTCCTGGCATCCTGTAAAAAACTGGCCCTCAACCCTACGTCCCAATTGTCCACTACTATTTTCTGGAAGACGCCGGCTGATGCCGATCTCGCATTGGCCGGGCTATATAATACCTTATATGCCAATAATGGCACCGTAGATCAGAATGCGCCCTTTTGGTGGGATTGTTTTAGCGATAATGCCTATAGCCAGCATAGCTTAGGCGGATCGCAAACTACGCTGAT
>JAMFSL010000063.1 GCA_026225275.1 Puia dinghuensis | reverse complement strand
GATCCTCTTCTTCAGTTCCGTGTGGAACGAGTGTGGAACATTGGCAAATTTAGGTAACATGATGCGCCTTGTATAAAAGATGAATAATCCTACAAATTTACTCTATTCTGCCCGGATACATTGTTAAAATTTTCAGCGGACAGATCGGGGCTATAACGCGAACTCCCGCAGTTTTGTTTTATCGTCAGGTGTCCATCCTGACAAAAGCGTCAAAATCCCGGACTCCGATCATTTTTTCCGTTATAAACCCTTCAGCATAAGGTACTCCGATCATTTTCCCAAACATGCGGTGACGCCCGATGATCGCATCCAGGAATTCCGGGCTGGAAATATACGTCTGAGGCTCATCGACGCCATATTCACTGGAATAAAACTGCGAGGAATAAGCTCTGATGGACTGCAATTTGGCCTCGAAGACCGGGGTGATATCATACACAAAACTAGGCTCGGAATACCTGTCCTGGATGTAATGAAATACGTATTTCGGACGCCAATGCTGCTGGGGTTTGCCATCATCATCCAGGGTCTCGATTTTCCGCAGCCCGCTGAGAAAACAGGCGTCCGTGATCAGGTGTCCCGCCCTGCCATGATCGGGATGACGGTCTTCCCGCGCATTGCCCAGCACGATCTCAGGACGATATTTCCGGATGGCCCGGATCAGCCGGCGTTGATGATCCTCATCATTCCGAAAAAAACCATCCGCCATACCCAGGTTCTCCCGGATATCCAGTTGCAGAATGGCCGCCGCCTTTGCTGCCTCCTCCGCCCTCAACTCAGGTGTTCCTCTCGTCCCCAGTTCGCCCCGCGTGAGATCTACCACCCCCGTCCGCTTACCCTTTAGCTTTTCCACGAGTAATGTCCCGGCGCAGCACAGTTCCATATCATCGGGATGCACGGCTATCGCTAAAATATCGAGCTTCATTTTTCTTTTTTTTCGTCGCAAATCTACTCCTTTTAAGCCAACCGCACATCCGCTACCTCCCCGGCGTCCCACCACCCTAACCATTTGGCCATATCCGCTTTGTGCAGTAGCTTCGCGGGTCGTATTTTTACAATAGCCGGCTTTCGCCGCACATTATTTAAATTAAAAACAGGTAGAAAATGGCATACGATCTCGTCGTTCTCGGCAGCGGTACCGGAGGGTATCCGGCCGCCATCCGCGCCGCACAGTTAGGCTTTAAAGTAGCAATCATAGAGAAAGAAAACCTGGGGGGCGTCTGCCTCAACTGGGGATGTATCCCTACCAAAGCATTGTTGAAAAGCGCACAGGTTTACCAGGATATCCTCCATTCAAAAGATTTCGGTATCGAAGCCAGCGGCACCCCCGATTTCGGCGCAGTCATCAAACGCAGCCGCGGCGTAGCCGATAAAATGAGCAAGGGTGTCCAGTTCCTGATGAGAAAGAATAAGATCGATGTGATCATGGGCTATGGCAAACTCAAAGCCAAAGGACAGGTGGAAGTCACCGGCGCCGACGGCAAGACCCAGGTCGTGGAAGGCAAACACATCATCGTCGCCACAGGCGCCCGCAGCCGGGAACTGCCTACCCTCAAACAGGACGGCAAAAAAGTCATCGGCTATCGCGAAGCTATGACCCTGCCCGAAATGCCCAAAAGCATGATCATCGTAGGCAGCGGCGCCATCGGCGTTGAATTCGCCTATTTCTACTACAGCATGGGCACAAAAGTCACCGTGGTGGAATTCCTCCCCAGGATCGTCCCCGTGGAAGATGAAGAAATCTCGAAAGAACTCGAAAAGATCTACAAGAAATACGGTATCGAAGTTCTCACCAGCAGCGAAGTGACCAGCGTCGATACCAGTGGCAACGGCGTCAAAGCAAAGGTGAAAACACCCACCGGCGAAGTAACCCTCGAAGCAGACATCGTCCTCAGCGCCACCGGCATCAGCGCCAATATCGAAAATATCGGCCTGGAAACCCTCGGTGTAAAGACAGATAAAGGTAAGATCGTCGTCGATAAGTACTACCAGACGAACGTCCCGGGCATCTATGCTGTCGGTGATTGCGTTCCCGGTCAGGCACTCGCCCACGTTTCTACAAAGGAATCTATCACCTGCGTGGAAAATATCGCTTACCTGGAAAAGAAATTCGCCCACCAGCCCGAAGTCGTTGACTACGGTAATGTCCCCGGCTGTACCTACTGCACCCCGGAGATCGCCTCCGCGGGCCTCACGGAAAAACAAGCCCGCGACGCCGGTTATGAAGTGAAAGTTGGGAAATTCCCGCTGACGGCCTCCGGTAAAGCCACAGGCGTCGGCCATACGGAAGGATTCGTGAAAGTGATCTTCGATGCGAAATACGGCGAATGGCTGGGTACCCACATGATCGGCTATAATGTGACCGAGATCATCATTGAAACGGTCCTGGGCCGCAAGCTGGAGACGACCTATCACGAAGTGCTCAACAGCATCCATCCGCACCCGACGATCAGCGAATCGGTCAAGGATGCTATCGAAGCAGCTTACGGCGAGGCTATTCACTTATAAGTCTCATGCCCGCCATCCCTGGCAGGCGCCCCCAAATATTCAAAGGCCGGTTCTTGCGAACCGGCTTTTTTTTCTTGACTGCCATGCCCGATCGCGACGCTAGCGCTTCTAGTTTCGGCCGCGCCCTCGCGCGTCCTCTTCCCTAACACCCCGACACTCCCTTGATCTTTACTTTGAAATGTTTATTTCCCTGAATGATCTCCAGCGTCCCCGCAATAACGATCGTCTCCCCCTGCGCCTGCAGGGAATGAATCACCAGTATCGCCGTATAGTCCCCGCCCTTGTAGACTTCCCTGACGGTATTCTTGTCGACAGGCCCGCTGCCCGCTTTGTCATACTGCAGCGTAACGTTATGATTATGCATCCTTAAAAAGGCAAAACTGGACGCCTTCGTCGCGAAAATCTTCTCCCCCTTGTCCACATCCAGGCTTTCGGTCGCTATATTCAGCGAATCATAGGTATACAATCCTACACAGCCATCGAGTGTACCAGGTCCCGCAGTAAAGAGGTCAGGGCGTAAAAAAGTAGCGTTTTCAGTAGGAGCAGGCGCTGCATCGGTCTTTCCATGGTGATGGGACGCCTTGCCCCCCGGAGAATCACAACCGGTGGTCATCACCCCGGTCAATATCAGCAGCAGCAGCCAGCGGTTAAAAAAGTTCATAGCGTAAAAATAGGGTTCGGCATGCTTTTTTTACGTAGATTCGGAAAGATTATTCTTTCATCCATCAACCTACCAATATGGACAACAGGGGTTCAGGTCTCCTTTATGGCATTCTTGGTATCTACTCGTTACTGATCAGCTGGTATTATAACCATTCGCTGATCCTGTTGCTCATCCATTACATTTTCTGGCCTATCTACCTGATCTATGAGCTCCTGATCGGCCATCTTTCTCATGATATGTGGCGCCGCATACCCGAGTCATTTTTTAGATAAATCTTACCGCCGCTACCTGAATAAATCTTACTCCCTAAGGGAGATAAGCCATGTCCATGTGGAAATATTTCTCCAATAATTTATCCCGGTGGTCCTCATTGTGGATAATTTTGACCTGCCGTTTGCCATGCTCATTCTTGATCAATCTGTTATTGATTAGGGTGACACGCCCCTCTGCTGTCGGCATGGTGCAGATCATACTACGGGCAAAATGGGACTCCGAAGAGGTCTGATGGAATTCATTCATCTCCAGAAAGTCTGACAATTCCCTGGGAATGAGCGTAAAAATATAATCCATTTTGAAATCCTGCTTGGACGCATTCCATTTGGCCACCCCAAAATAAGACTGGCCATCTATGACCACCTGATCGATGATCTGGTAGAAATTACGCCCGTCACTCTGAATCTCGCCGGGAGTGATGGCAAGAGGTACCAGCGAAAAATCCCCATACCCCACATCAACCAGCCATTCGCGGCCATTCAGGGTCACCATTAACGCCAGGTGTTCGAATTCCCTGCCGTATCGGTTATTGCCGTGGTGCAAACGCCCGGCGATCAGGGATACATCAAACCCGCAGACACCCAACAGGTGATAGAACAGGATGTTCAGCTCATAGCAATAGCCACCCCGGTTATCCTGGATGACTTTTTGATATAACAAATTGATTTGTAGAATGATAGGGATCCCGTTATGAATATCCAACGTCTCGAAGGGAATCGCAAAGACGTGGTTGTATTGAAGTTCCCTTAAGGTGGCAAGGTCGCTTCGGACAATGCCTGTACAGTTAATTCTTCTCAGATAGCCACTGATGTCCATACTAGTAAATTTTTTATCAAATCCGGTGCTTTAGGTCAAATCGGTAATTGCAACACATCAATTCCTTTGCCAATATCTGACAGCAGGAAATCTCGTAATGCTGCAACTACCGAAAAATTGTCTATCGAATATCTCCAGTCTTTTCTTACAGTTCGATCGTGGCGTCCTATAGTTCGATGGTCGCACCAGGCGCCGGCAACAACAATTTCTTGCCCGCTGCCTTAAAATCCGCCGTGGCCTTCTCTGTATCGATGGCGATAGGTGGCCAGGTATTGTAATGAACGCCTATCACCGTAGGACATTTTACAAAATCCGCCGCATGGATCGCGTCGGCCACGTCCATTGTATAATTACCGCCGATGGGCATCACTGAAAAATCCAACTTTGCCCATAAAGGTATCAGCTGCATATCCAAAGTCAATGCCGTATCCCCTGCTATATAGAAGTTGCCCGCACTGGTCGTAAAGACATACCCTACAGGATTACCTGCATAGGTGCCATCATAAAAGGAGGAGGAATGAATGGCATTTACCGCCCTGACCTTGCCAAAATCGAAGGTGACAGGACCGCCATGATTGAGCCCGTGAACCTTTTCCACCCCGTTCTTGGCCAGCCACCCGGCTATCTCGGCCGGCGCGACACACATCGCACCCGTGCTCTTCGCGAGGGCAAGTACGTCACCAGTATGGTCGCCATGCCCATGGGTGATAAAAATATAATCGGCCTTGATTTTGTCAAGATCAACATCTTTAATCATCGGATTACCAGTAAAAAAAGGATCGAACAGGAATGTCTTTCCGCTTACTTCTATTGCAAATGTGCCATGGCCGTAAAATGTAAATTTCATGTGGTTGATTTTAGAACAGATCATCCAAAAACAGGATGCCGGCCAAAAAGTTCGCTGGAAAATATATTTTTTTTACCCCTGGGGGTCATTTGCGGGCCCGCACATATTGCAGCGGCCAATGGATATCCTTATACCCCAATTCTTCCGCCGCATGCAACGGAAAATAGGGATCCCTCAGCATCTCCCTGGCCATAATGACCAGGTCTGCCTGCCCCTCCACCAATATCGACTCGGCCTGCGCCGCATCCGTGATCAACCCCACCGCACCTGTCAGGATGCCTGTCGCACGGACCTGCTGAGCAAAACCCACCTGGTAGCCCGGAGCCACCGGGATCTTCTGCAAAGGCGTCAACCCACCAGATGAACAGTCGATCAGATCGACTTCCAACCCCTTCAACACCCCTGCCAGCCGCACGGACTCCTCCGGTGACCAACCGCCTTCCGCCCAGTCGGTAGCCGAAATACGGACAAACAGCGGATAGCCCGCCGGCCATACTGTTTTTACCGCCCGGACGATATCGGTCAGCAACCTTATCCTGTTTTCAAAGCTGCCGCCATATTCATCCTGCCGCCGGTTGCTCAGTGGCGAGAGGAACTGATGCACCAGGTACCCATGAGCCGCATGGAGCTCCACCACCTTGAAACCGGCCAGCATGGCCCGCCTTGCAGCATCCGTAAAATCCTTCACCACCTTCCCGATGCCCTCCCTGGTCAGCGCCGCAGGCACCCCATAACCTTCATCAAAAGCAATCGCACTCGGCCCTACCGGTTCCCAGCCGCCTTTCGTCAACAGTTTGCCCCCGTTCCACGGCTCGGCCACGCTGCTCTTACGACCGGCATGCGCCAATTGTATCCCGATCTCACTGCCCTGTGCCCGGACGAATTTGACGATCCGCCGCAACCCTTCTATATGTTCATCTTTCCATATCCCCAGATCGGAAGGCGATATCCGACCCTCAGGAGATACTGCCGTAGCCTCAGTAATGATCAAGCCCGCCCCGCCGATGGCCCGGCTGCCCAAATGCACCAGGTGCCATTCCCCGGCCATCCCGTCGGAGGCGGAATATTGGCACATGGGTGAAACGACAATTCGATTGTTGAAAGTGATATCTCTAATGGTTAAAGGTGTGAACAGTTGACTCATAATTGTGTAAGTAATAAGTGATAAATTTACCTATAAATCCTACATGATGAGAACAGCTCTCGGCTCTTTTTGTTTGCTTTTCGCTGTAGCCCCGTCGTTATTGGCTTTCGACGGGAGTGGCCGTACGCTGGAATCCCGCCCGCCCTCCGACGCAGCATCGTCCTCCCCGGCTATCCGCTGCACATCACCTTCTTCCGACGTCGTCATCGCCGCAGCCGCCGACCTCAAGTTCGCCATGGATTCTCTCATCGCCATCTTTTCGAAACAAAACCCCGGTATCAACGTCAGAGTCACCTACGGTTCTTCCGGCAATTTTTTCCAGCAGATTGTCAACGGCGCACCCTTCGATCTCTTCTTCTCCGCCGACGTCGATTACCCCCGGCAGTTACAGCAGCAAGGCAAAACCCTGTCGGATGTCAGGATCTATGGTACGGGACAACTCGTACTGTGGAGCAAAACCATCGACCCGTCGATCGACAAGATGAATACCCTGCTCGACAATGCCGTCAAGAAAATAGCGATCGCTAACCCCGCTCACGCCCCTTATGGGCAACGCGCAGCTGAAAGCCTTCACTATTATGGATTAACTGAAAAAGTAAAAGACAGGCTGGTTATTGGCGAGAATATAGCCGCAACAGCACAATATGCCCTCACCGGAGCCGCCGATGTCGGCATCATCGCCCTTTCACTGGCATTGTCCCCCACCATGCAGCAGGCAGGCGGTAAATACTGGCTCATCCCCGCCAATTCCCATCAACCCTTGCAACAGGGTTTTACCCTCCTCTCGCATGCCGAAGACAATACCGGTGCTCAGCAATTTGTTACCTTTTTCACCTCTCCCGCGGCGGCTTCCATCCTCCGCACCTTCGGCTTCGGCCAACCTTGATCACCCCACCCCCCTTCCATCAAAATACAGTAAGTTTGTTTATGATCGATTGGCAACCTCTATGGCTGAGTCTGCGCCTGGCAGCCATCACGACAACAATACTCCTGTTGCTCGCTATCCCGCTCGGCTATTGGCTGGCGTATAGCCGGCAACGCTGGACTATCGCCGCCGAAGCGATCATCAGTCTGCCCATGGTCCTCCCCCCTACGGTCCTCGGATTTTATCTCCTCCTGGCTTTCAGTCCTTCGCAGGGATTCGGTCGCTGGCTGGACCATCATTTCAACATCAGGCTGGCCTTTACCTTCCCGGGACTGGTTATCGCTTCACTAATCTATTCCCTTCCTTTCACAGTCAATCCCATCGTCGCAGGATTCCGCACCCTGCCCGCCGATTGGCGAAATGCCTCGCGGACCCTTGGAAAATCTGATTGGAATACGCTTGTCCGCATCCTGCTGCCCAATATTCGCGCCTCGCTGATCACCGGCGCCGTTCTTAGTTTTGCCCACACGATCGGGGAGTTCGGCGTTGTGATGATGATCGGCGGCAGCATTCCCGGTCAGACGAGAGTGGCTTCTATCGCCCTATATGACGAAGTACAGTCAATGAACAATAGGACGGCTAACCGGTATGCATTGGTACTGCTGGCTTTCTCTTTTATTATCCTCCTGCTGGTCTATGGGATCAATCAGCAGGCTGCCAAATCCAAAACAATGCTATGACGGACTTCGCCCCCATATCCGATAACATCATCCGTCCTATACCCGGCAACATCGCCGACCCCACGCCCTTCCTGCAATTCCGGGCCACCAAAACCCTGCACACAACCTGGGGTCCGCAAAGGCTCGATGTCAGTTTCGAACTCCCTCGGGGCAGCGTACTAGCCATCTATGGACCATCTGGCGCCGGCAAGACCACACTCCTCCGCATCCTGTCCGGCCTGACTCCGGCCGCATCGGGCTATATCGAAGTGAATGGTGAGGTCTGGCTGGATACCGCACGCCGGATCAACCTCCCCACACGCCGCCGGTCTATCGGTTTCGTCTTCCAGGATTTTGCCCTGTTCCCGCACTTCACCGTCCGGCAGCAATTGGAATATGCCCTGGATAAATCGACTGACAGAAGCGTCATCCCTGAACTCCTCGCGCTCATGGAGCTCGAAGCATTGCAGCATCTCCGCCCTGCCCTGCTCTCCGGCGGCCAGCAACAAAGAGTAGCCCTCGCCCGCGCTATCGCCCGGCGGCCACGACTGCTCCTTCTCGATGAACCGCTCTCGGCACTCGACGACGACATGCGCCATAAATTGCAGGAATATCTGTTGAAGATCCATCGTCAGTATGGACTGACCACGCTGCTCGTCAGCCATCATCTGCCTGAAGTCCTGCGTTTGTCCGATAAAGTAATGGTATTGGAAAAAGGAACGGTCACCAGGGAAGGTGCCCCTTTAGGATTGTTTTTTGCCCCTTTCAGCCCGCTGCTCTGATCAGTCCCAAAATCCCTGCGCTTGCACCTGCCTGTCAGCAACCCCCCGCTGCCGGAGCAACTTCCGCATCTGGATGACCGAAGGAATATGCCCGGCCAGATAGAAGGTTGTATCGGAATGATCGGATGTGTTCAACCCCTCTATCCAACTGCTCAGTTCATGATGATCATGTGCATGCTGTTTTTGTATCGGTTCCACCTTCCAGTCCGGAAAGTACGCTCCAAACTCCTGCTGATGATGCGACTCCACCAGGGCTATGGCGCCGCTGATACAGGCATCCTTACCTGCCATCTGCCGTAGTGCCTGAAAATGACCGATGGTCGTTTCGTCGCCCAGGAATACCATCTGCCGGTTTTTTGTCAGCTGGTGATGGGAAGCCTTGGCTCCCAGGTAGTATATGCTATCCCCCGCCTCGAGCCCCCTCACCCAACGGCTGCCGGGCCCGCTATGGGCTATATGGATGATCAGCGTACAGGTCTGCGTCTCCACATCCCATCCGGAAGGAGTATAGTCCCGATAGGCCAGTGCGCCCACCTTACACTTTAAATGTTGCGCAGTAGTCCACCTGCTCATATCGCAATCCGGCAGGTGCAGATCTATTTCACGTACCGTATCCGGGATCCAGCTCCTCACTGCCAACACCGTCGCCGGACGCAGGAAGGGAGACTCTACCAGTGAAATGGCTTTTTCTGTTACCTTATTCATATTACAAAACAACGACAAGATAACGGCCTGCACAATGGCTAAAGAGTGGGAAATATTGGACTATTTGCGGTATTGCTCGCGGAAATCGCCCGGTGTCTTACCCACGGTCTTCTTAAACAGCCGGGAAAAATAAGTAGGGTCTTCATAGCCTAATTCGTAGGCAATCTCCTTGACAGTACAGGAACTGTGATACAATAACCGCTTCGCCTCCAGCATAACTTCCTGCTGTATCCAGTGGCTGACGGTGAAGCCCGTCACTTCCTTCACAGCCTCATTGAGATAGGATAAAGAAAGATGCAGCGCCCCGGCATAGTCAGCCGGACTCTTCTGCTGCTTGTATTCGCGTGTAAGCAGCGCCCGGAAATCCCGTAAGATCACCTGCGGACGGGAAGGTTTACCGACCGGCATAGCCTTCTGCTGCGCATAGACATTGGCAACCATCGCCACAAAAGAAGTCAGTATGGAATAGACCGCCCGCTTTGAAAAACCAGCGGCGGATGGCTGGTCAAGATCATAGGCCAATCCGAGACATCGTCCCATTTGTTCCATACATTGGGGGTCGGGATTGACCGGCCTGATGAACAATAAAGGGTCTTCCAGTACTACGCGGAATTCATCGGGTATCAGCCCCGCGTCTATCGCCAAAAACCATCCTGCTGTATTCTTGCTGCTATACATGTACTGGTGTACCTGCCCGGGAAGGATAAAGAACAAACTACTGCCATTCAACACAAATTCATGGAAATCCGCCATCCCCCGGCTTTTGCCCTTGTGTACCAAAAAGAAGATATAATGGTCATCTCTGTGTGCGCCGAAATGGAGTTCCTCTTCTTCCGTAAGCTCATGCTTATGCGGCAATATCTTCAACACAAAACCATCAGCCGTGGTCTCTTCCAGTTTATGTAATGGTATGGTGTTCCTGCCGGTGGGCATCCGCCAAAATTAGACAAATACCCTCAATCATTCACCCCTCTCACCGAAACCGATACGCCTTTCGCCGTTCCTTCACCGGTAATATCCGGCTATTTTCCTTACTTTTCCGCGGAAATTAGTCTATGGCTTCATTATCCGTCTGGGAAAAAGAAAGTTTTTTTGCACCATCCGATATTGTGATTGCCGGCAGTGGCCTGGTAGGCCTCTGGAGCGCTTATTACCTCAAACGCCGGGCTCCCTCTCTCCGTATTACGATCGTAGAGCGTGGCCTCATCCCTTCCGGCGCCAGTACCCGCAATGCGGGATTCGCCTGCTTTGGCAGCCTGACTGAATTGGTCGCCAATGCCCGGCAGATGGGAGAAGACCAAATGCTTGAGCTCGTGGAAATGCGGTGTAAAGGCCTGCGCCGGATCCGCAAGACCTTCCGCGACACAGATATCGGCTACGAACAATTGGGCGGTTACGAATTGCTCGCGCCATCGGTCGCTACTCCGGCAAGCCCCGACCTAACGAATATCGACGAGCTCCGCTCCGCCATCGACCGGTTCAACCGTATCCTGAAAAAGATCACCCGCGAACAAAAAACCTTCCGCCTGCAAAATGAAAAGATCGGCCGCTTCGGATTCGCCGGCATCCAATACCTGGTCGGCAGCCCCGCGGAAGGCCAGCTCCATTCCGGCAAATTATGCCAGTCCCTGCTTCGCCTCGTACAATCCATGGATGTCACCGTTCTCAATAATATAGAAATCACGGGCTATGAGAAGGTCAACGGACATCTGTTGCTGCATACCCAACACCCTTACCCCCTGATCGCCTCACAGCTGCTGGTCTGCACGAATGCCTTCGCCCGGCAACTGCTTCCTCAACTGGACGTCACCCCGGCCCGCGGCCAGATCCTCGTCACGTCGCCTGTAGATAACCTTCCCTTCAAAGGCACCTTTCATTTCGATGAGGGCTATTATTATTTTCGTAACCTGGGAGACAGGGTATTACTGGGCGGTGCCCGCAACCTGGCCGTCGAAGCTGAAACGACCGCAGAAATGACGATCACCGATACTATTCAAGATGAACTCGAACGATTTCTTCGCGAAGTTATCCTCCCCGGCAGACACTATACGATAGAAGACCGGTGGAGCGGTATCATGGGCATGGGAAAAGAGAAAATGCCTATCATCAGCGCCGTTAACGATCACGTCTTTTGCGCCGTCCGGATGAGTGGAATGGGCGTTGCCCTCGCACCTGTCGCAGGCGATCGCGCTGCTTCACTGTTGATGGGGGACGGCTAATTCCCTGACCTCCTCTTCGCTCAGTGCCGCCGCATATACCCTCGCATCCCGCACCCGGCCATTAAAGATCCGCTCACCGGGAAATTCTTCATTTCTTCCCAATACCCATTTATTTGTAACAGACAGGTTGACCACCCCGTCGGCAGCTGACTTTCCTGCCAGCCGGCCATCGATATATAGTCGTAATTCATGTCCCGTACACACACCCGCAATATGATGCCAGTGTCCTATCCAGTCATCCGGTAGATCCACCGTACAATCACCTCTCCCCCAGCCGCCAGCAAAAAATGTCAGCGTTTTCCCATCCTTCACCTGCAGCACATGATTGTCTCCCTTGGTAAAAATATCGACTAACCCCGGACCCGCCGTCGCCGGCAGCACCCGGATCATCATCGTTATGGTCTCCCCCATCTCATCCAGTGACCGTGAATTAGGCACCTCTATATAACGATCCTTCCCTAACAACAACCCCTCTCCTTTTGCAGCCGCCCCGATCGCAGCTTCCCGCTTCCCACTCCCAACCATCTTTCCCCCGTTGCCAAATCCCGACGCATCCGGAGTAAGTCCGTCTGCACTAATACTATCCATCGCCAGGGACAACAACACTGTTCCGCTATCCTCACTATATACCTTACTCATCCCCTCGGTCGCTTTTATCCGGACGACCTGCATTCCCGGCTCCGCAGCCTTCCAGTGAAAATCCGCTACCCGCTCCTCTCCCGGATTCAGCAGCATCGTATCTGTGAGGATAACTCGATCATTCGCTTCCACAGGCACGATGTACCTGCGGGTTATGCCGCCGATATTTTGTACAAGACAAGATACTGATTGACTATCCTCCGCTTTCAGCAATGACCGCATTGACAGCTCCCCAACAGCCAGCGACGACAGATCCCCTGTGAGTTGCCCGGCCTCCGCCCGATCCCCACTCCCCGTGACCTCGACCACAGCACGTACGGAGGTCCCGGCTATCTCCAACACCGCCTTCCCATAAGGATACAGCCTGCATCCGATGGAATCTATAACTACCCCGCCTTCGCCGACGAGGCAATTCTTATGCGCATATTCCCGGCCGTTCACCTTTAATATGACGACCCGCGTCCCCGGGCTCCCTTGATTGTGCAATGTAAACCGAACCTGTAACAATTCATTGGGCGTCACCCGCTCTTTTGAAAGCGCCATTCCCGAAAAAGAAAATACCGGTCCGCCACTCTTCTTTCGAACCGCCCCAAACCCGCCCGGATGATCGCTCATCTGAGCCACCATCTCACCGCCCTGCTCTATCAGCGAATGCGGCAATACCAATCCATCGTATCGCCGACCATTAACCGCCAATGACTGTATATATGGACTCGACCGGCTCACGTCTTTCGCTTTGATCGTGAAAGTCCGGCCATTTTGCAGGTGCAGGACAGCGGACCTGAACAACGGCGTGCCCAATGCATACTCCGGCCTGCCCGGACATACCGGACAAAAGCCCAACGCACTGAATACATACCAGCTTGAAAAGGCCCCCAGGTCGTCATTGCCAGGCAACCCGCCCGGTGTAGCCGCAAATCGCCCATCTCTTAATCTGCTCACCCACTCCTGTGTTTTATCCGGATGACCGGCATCATTAAACAAATAGGGGATATGAAATACCGTTTCATTGTCAAAAACTATCGTCTGTGTCATCAGCGCCGCGTCCAGCCGTCTGGTGAAAACATCATCACCGCCTAGCAGATTGATCAGGTCTTTGGGATGCTGCGGAACAAAATAGGTATACACCCATGCATCGCCTTCTTTATATCCGCTGGTCCCCGGATGCTCTCTAAATCCCTGCCTGTCTCTGGGCAGCAACAGCAATGCAGCAGGATCGAACAAATTCCGGTAACTGTACCCGCCCCTGTCTTCTCCTTCCCTGTGCAACACCTGTCGGGCAAACCGGTCCAGCGCCCAGTCGTCATACGCATATTCTACCGTCCTCGTCACTGACTCGGGATAAGAAAGCGGCACATATCCCAGCTGCCGGTAGATCTGCCGGTCTGCCGGACGATAAGGCGCTTTATCGATACCCTTGCTCATGGCTTCATACGCCGTGGCCGGATCGAAACCCCTGATCCCCTTCATCCAGGAATCGACGATGATCGGAACAGCATGATTACCCGTCATGGGATCGGTTGGCAGATAGCCCGTCTGCCGGTAAACATCCAACATCGACAATACCATGTCTTGCTGTCTATCCGGATAAAGCAGGGCCAATAGCGGATGCAATGACCTGAACGTATCCCAGGGCGAAAACCCACCATATTCATTTTTGCCCGTTGCAGTGTGTATCTGCCGGTCCCTTCCCCTATAATGACCTTCTACATCCGATATGATCCAGGGCAACAGTAACGAATGGTATAGCGCAGTATAAAAGATCGTCTTAGCCTCCGGCCTGTCATCCTCCACCGTAATCGCCGACAGCTGCTTCCTCCATTCGGCTTGTGTCCTGTCCTTCACGCTGTCAAATCCGCCCTCCTCCATTTGTAAATTTTTCTCCGCACTAACAACGCCGACCGTCGATACACTTATACCCATCACCACCACGGTCGCCTTCCCGGGCACAGCGGCAAAACGCACCACCTCTCCATCTCCCAACACTTGTATAGCTATGATATCACTATTAAAATGCAGTGCCGTCACTGGTGTCTCCCCTTCCATATCCCGGGCAGCTACCTTGGTTATCTTCCCGATCCCGCCAATGAACAACCTTGGCTCTACCCCCGACGGAAAAGTACAGCGTAACCAGCCAGTACGCGTGCTGGCAGTCGCCTCCACGGACGTCCCGTCATCGTTGAACAAGACACGGTAATAGCCGGGATACGCTTTTTCATCACTATGCAGGAATGCCCGTGCCGTTACCATCCGCTCTCCGGTCAATGAATCCGCCGCCCCCAATGGTAATATCTTTATCTTACCGGCCGATCCATTGGGATAACCGCTGTTATGCGATACACAGCTGAACCAGCCAATCGTACTATCCCCATCATCATATCCGCCTCCCATCTTTGTCTCCGGCGTCATTTGCAGATACCCCCACGGTGCGACGGCTCCTGGATAAGTGCCGCCCTCATTCCCCCATTTCGTATAAACATCGCTCCGTGTCGTTCCTATCATCGGATCGACGTAAGACAGTATATCCTGCGCCGGCAAAGCCAGTTGCAACAACAATCCAAACACTATAGCCACGGCATAACGCATCGCCATTAATGAATTTTTAGAAATCGGAATATACCGTAAGATAGCGTCCGGCGGCAGTCTCCGGTTCCACCGCAACGGCATCGGGACGATGGCCGTCTTCGTCATAGATAATCAGTTCATTGGCGCCATCCTTCAACCAGCACTCCGGAATATAAAGACCCGGCGCCGGGATCTTTTCAGGGTAACGGCCAAGATTATGCCCATTGACCCAGACGGAGCCATGCCCTAATCCTTCCGTCGAAACCCGCCATATGTAATGAACGCCTGCGCCGGAATCGACAGGTACACTGAAGACCGTCCGGTAATAATAAGGCGCGCCGATACCTCCATTCACTGTATCCCCACCGATCCCCGCACCCGTCGGCATCATCCAGTCATGGATCATCGCCGGATCAACGATCCCGCCACGCATCTTCCATCCTG
>JAMFSL010000356.1 GCA_026225275.1 Puia dinghuensis | reverse complement strand
CATTTTTATGCAGAAGTGTTGCGCGTGAAAAAAGTGGCAGAGGCTGTCAGCGCTGGCCGCAACCTGGTTGTCATCTTCGATGAGCTCTTTAAAGGGACGAACGTGAAAGATGCCTATGATGCTACGCTGTCAGTGACGGAGGCTTTGGCAGCGTATAGCCGGTGTTGGTTTGTCATCTCGACGCATATCATCGAAGTCGGCGAGACGCTGCGGCAACATTCGGATAACCTGCAATTTGCTTACCTGCCTACGGTGATGGAGGGCACGGTGCCGCGATATCCTTATATCCTGGAAAAGGGGATCACGAATGACCGGCATGGCATGCTGATCATCGAGAATGAGGGGATTTTAGACATTCTATCGGTAAAAACACAAACAGAATAATATGAGAACATTTTCTTTTAAGCAATTCAGGGGAACGCTGCGGGTGGCGGGGGTGACGTTTGGATTGACGCTGGCGGCGCAGGCGGGTTTGATGGCGCAAGGTGCGCAGGGTGGTGGTAAGTTCACCATCCACGGGCAGCTGAAAAATTTACCAACAGACCGCATATATCTCGTTTATATCAACGACAAAAAACAAGTCCTCGACAGCTCAACTGTTACTAACGGGACATATTCCTTTACAGGTGAGATCACCGACGGCAGCCCCGCGACATTGCTGGACGTCTCTCCCCGGAACAGACCCGCATCGCGGGATATCGCCAGGATCTTCCTGGTGCCGGAGTCGTTTGCCATCAGTCATATCGATTCCTTTTCGAATGATGTGATGACCGGCTCCCCAGCGAATACGGATTATCAGCAGATCACGGCGGCGGAGAAGCCCTACGAGCAGCGTGAGAAGGCCCTGATGTCTGCCTACAAGGCGGCCCGTCAGGCGAGCGATGAGGTAACTGCCAATGCAATAAAAAGCCGGGGTATGAGCATCGAAAAAGGACTGGCTGATTCTATTTATGCTCCTTTTATCCGCATTCATCCCCAATCTCCGGTGGCCCTCTATGTCCTGCGGCTGTATGCGAAAGACAACCCGGGTGATCCCACATTACGGCCTTTATTCGACGGGTTGAGCCCCGCGCTGAAAGGCTCGACCGCGGGCAAGGCCCTGGCGGAAAAACTCTCTGCTACCGCAAAGACCGGTATCGGGTCGATGGCCATGGATTTTACGCAGAACGATACGCTGGGCAAGCCGGTTAGCCTGTCGGCATTCAGAGGCAAATATGTGCTGCTGGATTTCTGGGCCAGCTGGTGCGGTCCCTGCCGGCTGGAGAATCCGACTGTCGTCGGCGCCTATGCGAAATATCATCCCAAGGGGTTCGAAATTCTCGGCGTATCGCTGGACAGGCCCGGGGATAAGGACAAGTGGCTGAAGGCGATTGATGCCGATAAACTGACCTGGACACATGTCTCGGATCTTCAGTTCTGGGATAATGCAGTGGCAAAGGAATATGGGGTGGAGTCGATCCCCCAGAATTTCCTGATCGACCCGCAGGGGAAGATCATTGGGAAGGGGCTGCGAGGGGACGAACTGGAGCAAAAGCTGAGAGAGATTTATAAGAATTAGTGTTTTCTCATGTGAAGTGATTCCCTACGGAAGGAGCTTTTGCTCCTTCCACGGAGTCATTTTTTATTTTTTCATCGGCTTTTCATCGGCTTAGTGGGCGGGTTATTTTAGAGGCAAATAAAGCCCCCGGTTTACGGACCGGGGGCTTTTAGTTTTGAGCGGTTGAATATCAATTGCGATTTTCAGATAGTTGTCAGTGCACCCGTATTCCCTTCGTTTGAGATGTATGTGCACTAAAATACCCAAGCGCCCCACCGCTGAGATTACTGGGCGGGTTGCCCGGATATGCCGACCCCGATCCCGTCGCCGAGGCATCGAGGTCCGACCAATAGTCATACATGGGCTTGTCGATGCACTGCATCTCGATCTGGACGGTATCGCCCGAATGCAATGTACTATCCTCGCTGACCCGCTCCAGCGGAAAACTGTTCACCTGTCCGCCGGAATACTGGCTGTTCGAATAGTATAGCGTCTTATCCAGGTAGCCGTCGATCAACTGGTTAAAGAAGTAATAAGCATATGGGGTGCCCGCCGGATTCAGGAAAGACGGTACTGCTACCAAGACATTCTTCCCTGAATTATTGGCGGTCGTGATATACACACTGTCCAGGTTGATACGGTGTGGCATCGTCGAAGAGGCGGCGAAGGTATCCTTCCCGATGATCACTGACAGCCAATAGGTGTTCCCTTCAATGCCTTGTAACGACTGTGTCGAATACTGCCCGTTACCTTTATCAGTCAGCAGTTCCGAAAAGCCTTCCCCATTCCCGATTGTCACCGTTGCGCCAGCAACGCCCGGGAATACGTTCTGCTGATAAAATCCGGTCGTCTGTGTGATCTGTACGGTATAAGGCCCCGGCTGATCGGTGACGTTCCCCTCGATCACATATACGGGCGGCGCCGTACGCAAATCGAGCTGAACCACTTTCGTACAGGATGTCAAAATAAAACAAGCTATTATCATTAATCTGT
>JAMFSL010000355.1 GCA_026225275.1 Puia dinghuensis | reverse complement strand
TTGAACCACAGCATATAGAGCCCTTCACCAGACCACTGATTAATATATAAACAATCATCTTCCATGAATATAAAGAATCTATCCCTTGAAATTTGCATCCGTGAACCGGATCTGGGTGGAATCGAATAGCTTTAGACCTTGGGTAAAGGTCACCCGGAAAGTGTCCAATGCATCGAAAACATTATTCGCCACATTGACCGATAACTGCAATCTTTTGTCTTTTTCTTTCTTGGATCTCGAACTGCTGCTGCTTTTGTTAGTCCCGCCAGACCCGCCGGATCCATTGGATCCCGAACCGCTGCCCGAACCGCTGGTTTTAGACTTGGTATCGGGTATTTCCGAGTAGGCGTACATCGTGACGAAAGACCCATAGTTGGTATGGACTACAACTGCCGAATCCGAAAAGGCGAACAACTGGGATTTCGACAGGTATTTATGCGAACCGCCTTCGTCTTTCATGGCATAGATCGCATAACGCCCGGGCTCGAGGTAGTTGAAAGAAAAGCGGCCGTTTGTATCAACCTTCGTAAGATAGCGGGGACGATCCTTGACGACTGCCGAATCATCGAATTTCTTATGCAATACCACCACCATGCTGGAATCGGCCTTGCCCGTCAGCGCCAGAATGACCTGTCCGGCCACTTGTCCTGAGTCAATATGGTCGCCGGTGGAAAAGACATAGGTGAAATTCTTAAGGACATTGCCTTCGTTCACATCCTTGACACCGTTGTAAAAATTCAACGAATAGGTCGTATTCGGTTGCAAAGTATCTTTCAACCTGACCGTCAGCAACTGAAGGTGGCCATCTGCAATGGGATCTACTTTAGGCAAAGGATTAACGACCAGATTCGTCCGGATATCCTTCGGATCGATGTATTCGTCGAATTTGAAGATGATCTTCTGACCTGTCATCTTACCGCCGCCAAAATGTTTAGTCAGATCCGAAGGTGTGACGCTGATCAGCACGGGCGGAATGGTGTCTTTGGGACCCCCCGACGGCGGGACGATATTGGCGCACCCGGAATGCGCGATGGCACCAATGATGAGCAGGGCAAAGAAAAGGAACAAAAGACCTTTTTGGAGCTTCATATTTTACAAACATAGTGGGTTTACCCCGCAAAAAAATGTTATTTCGAGGCTACTGACCCCGGGTTCACTCGGATATTTCTTCGTCTATCTCATGCAGGGCGATAGCCAGGTTATTGGTCTTGACAAAATTACACCAGTGACAATCCGGTTTGCCACAACCCGTATAAAACTCCCGGCGCTGGATCGAGTGCCAGGTACTGACGATTTGCTGGGTTACCGTGGTGATATCCTCCGGGGTGATCATGATCTTCGCCTTCCGGTATTCTTTTTTCTTGTCGGGTTCCACGAAGTCGAATTCCGTGCTGGTCACCTTCCAGTCCTTTTGCTCATAACCGTCTACCAATATTTTATAAAAAACAGCCTGCCGCCAGTAATCCCCTCCGTTAGGGTCTTTGGCACTGGGCGGCAATAGCTTGTCTTTTGCTTTGTCCACATCTCCCGTCTTATAATCTACGACATTGACCTCCTTACCCTGGAATTCCAGCTTATCCAGCTTGCCCTTCAACGGCACTCCCCGGACAACGACATTCCGGATATTCCTCTCCACCGCAACGATCCGGTTCCATTGCTGCAGGTATTTATCATAATAATTGCCCAGGACTTCCAGCCCGTATTCCATCCTCCTGGCAAATGCTTCCCGGGTAAAGATCTCTCGATGCCGCCGCATATACCACTGAAAATCGTTCAGCATCTCTTCCTTCGGGGGGAAAGCCTCCGAGACATGCTCCTTCATCTTCTCGAACAGCCGCTGCAAGGCAAAATGCACCGCACTCCCGAATTCTGTGGCCTCATTCTTGGGCGAAGGGATGCGGACGAGATTCCGATAATAGAACTCCAACGGGCATTTGAGATAGTTGTTCAGCGCAGTGACATTCATAACGAATTTTTCGAGCATCCGGCTGATAAAGTCTTCCTCGGCCGCTGCGATCTCGGGCGCGATGATTTCGCTGAACGGCAGCACGTCGAAGGCCGCGATGGCTTCTTCGGGGATCAGCACTTTTTCGACGGGAAGGGTATGCTGGTCGAGGATCTCCGCGATAAAGACGGAAGGCTCCAGTTCCTTTCCATCATCGCGGAACCGGGAATAAGAAATATATAAATGCCGCTCGACCCTTGTCAGCGCAACGTAAAAGAGCCGCCGCAACTCTTCCTCATCGGACGCCAAAGCCTTTGGCGACGGCGTCCCAAACATCGTATCCGGATATTTATAGCCACCTCCCGGCCGGCGTTTCTTCTCCCAGATCGACGCATTGCACCCGGCAAAGAACACATACTCGAATTCCAGCCCCTTGGACCCATGGGCAGTCAGCAAATTCACCGCCCTGTCACTACCTGACACCTGTACCAGCGGCAGCGTCAGTCCATTATCCTTCATCAGGTCGATCATCTGAACCAATCTTTCCAGGTTGAGGTCGGGATCACGCCTCGATTCTTCCCGTACGAATTCGAAAAGTGCCGTTACCACCTGCAGTTGCCAGATCTTGTCCGTACTGCCCATGATCGCCGCGAGGATACCCGTATCCCGGATACAATTCTCGAACAGCGTTTGCAAAGTCACATTAGGCACGTCTCCAATCAACTTTTCCAGCGCCTTGCTCGCCTTTTTCAACCCTTCCGGCAGTCCGGTGTCGAAGAGGTCCCGCGCCGGGCGGCTGGCCTTCTCGTACAGCAGGCGGCGTAAGGACGTGCGCTGGTCACTGAACTGCCTGTCAGCCACCTCCACAGACAACTTCGCGATCTCGATTGGGGCGATGCCGAAGAAATCGAAATGCAGGATCTCGAACAGCATTTCATCCCCGCCATAAGGGGCGTCATGTTCCGCTGCCAGATAGCGGAGCAGCAACAGGATCTTTTGCGCCAGGGGCACGCCCAACAGGTCCAGGCTCCGCTTACTGTAGACCGGTATATTCTTCAGCCGGAGAAACCGCGCCAGCTCCTCCCCGTATTTATTCTCTTTGTAGATGATCGCCACGCGTCCTGGCGCCACCCCTTCAGCCAGCAGCTTTTCCACCTGCAGGGTAATGTTCGTCATTTCCTGGCGTGGACTCAGGTATTCCAGCAGTCGCGGGGCGTCGTGGTGCCGACTCACCACCGGATGACTGGAAATCAGCTCCTTCGACAGTCCGGGGATTTGGTTCACCAGCCGTTCGGCATTCCGTTCGATCAGTGTCCTGGAAATATCCAGTACCGGCTGGGTGGACCGGTAATTATTGGTCAGCACCACCGTCAGCAGGTCTTTTTCATAGGCATGCGCGAATTCCAGCATATTCTCCACATTGGCTCCCTGGAACCGGTAAATGCTCTGGTCGTCATCCCCTACGACGAATACGTTGGGCTGGTCCCAATAGGCGGTCAGGAGGCTGACCAGGCGGTTCTGCGTGCCGCTGGTGTCCTGGTACTCATCTACGAGGATGTACTGATAACGTTCCTGGTAAGTGGCCAAAAGGCCCTTGTTTTCCTGGAAGGCCCTGATGATCCAATTAATCATATCGTCGAAATCATAGCGGTTACGGCGACGCATTAGCTCCTGGAAGGGCCCGAATTCTCCCACCGCCGCCCTCAGCTTATTCATCCGCTCACTTTCCTCCTCGATCTTATCGGTACGGACATCCCCCTTCTTGAATTCCTTCGTAGCGCGTTTGGCGATATACTCATCCCGCGTTGGAAGATCGGCCAGGTATTGGTCTATTTTCGAGTCGATAAATTCGGGTGTCCAGCCTTCCCGCTTCATGGTCGAGAACAAATGCTGCAGGTTGCCCATCTCGAAATAGACGTCTCCGCGATAACGCTTCAGGGGGTGATTCTTCGGCCAGCCATCGATCAGTACTTTAAAGAGCTGGATCCGCTCCAGGTCGGAAATAGGGTCCAGGGCAGTCTTTTCAAATAAAGGCAGGTTTTCCTGGATGACGTCATTACAAAAAGAATGAAACGTATTTATATCCACCCTATACGCATCAGGCCCTATAAATGACAGGAGCCGTCGCCGCATCGCGATCGCGCCCGCATCCGTATAGGTAAGACAAAGGATATTATCCGGCGAAACATCCGTTTCCAGCAAGATCTTCCCGATGCGCGCCGCCAGGATCTGAGTCTTGCCTGTACCGGGACCCGCAATAACCATCACCGGACCTTCCGTCGTATCGACAGCCAGCCGTTGTTGCCCGTTCAGCTTCTGGTATTCCTCCTGAAAATGTTGCCGGAGCTTTTCCCGATTGATAGACATGATTCAAAGGTACATAATTGATTATTTCCCAGCCCGCTACCGGATTTTCAAAAAAAAGGTCAAAAGAAATTGGAAATTGTCTTAATATGGGAATAAATTTGTCAATTCCACGTTAGAATTCTATCCTAAGTAAACGCAAACATGAAAAACCACTCTTCCTTTAAAATCTTTATTGTTGAAGATGATGTCTGGTACGGCTCGATGCTCCAGCATTATCTCTCCCTTAACCCGGAGTACGAAGTTCAAAGATTTGAATCCCCACGCGATTTTTTTGCCCAACTTCATGAAAATCCGGAAGTTGTAACGCTTGACTATTCCCTACCGGATTGTGATGGCGCTGAGGTGCTGAAGAAGATCAAGGAGCATAACCCCGACATCCGGGTGATTGTCATCTCCGGTCAGGAAGATGTGGCGACGGCGATCAACCTGTTGAAGAATGGTGCGTTTGACTATATCGTAAAAGACGACGACACCAAGGACCGGCTCTGGAACAGCATCCTGCATCTGCGCGAGATCAGCAACCTGAAGCAGGAAGTCGAAACGCTGAAGAGCCAGGTAGGAAGGAAGTATGATTTCTCTCAGATGATCCTGGGCAAGAGCGAGCAGATCGAAAAGGTCTTCTCCCTGATCGAAAAAGCCGCGAAGACGAATATCACCGTTTCCGTCAGCGGTGAGACAGGATCAGGTAAGGAAATGATTGCGAAAGCCATCCATTATAATTCAGAGCGGCACAAACTGCCCTTCGTAGCCGTCAACGTAGCTGCCATACCCAAAGACCTGATCGAGAGTGAGCTGTTTGGCCATGAGAAGGGAGCGTTTACCGGCGCCGTTACCCGCCGGATCGGCAAATTCGAAGAGGCAGACAAAGGCACTTTGTTCCTCGATGAGATCGGGGAGTTGGATATCAACCTGCAGGCCAAACTGCTGCGGGTGTTGCAGGAGAAAGAGATCACCCGGATCGGTAGCACGGGTGTAACGAAGATAGATGCGCGCATAGTAGTGGCGACACATAAGAACTTACTCGAAGAAGTAAAGAATAAGAATTTTCGCGAAGACTTATATTACCGGTTAATCGGTCTGCCGATCTCCCTTCCGCCGCTGCGTGAAAGAGGCAATGACATCCTCATTCTCGCAAAACATTTTATCGACGCATTCTGTAAGGACAACAAGATGGACATAAATAGCCTTTCTCCGGAGGCGCAGCAGAAGCTGTTACAGTATCCCTTTCCCGGGAACGTCCGTGAGTTGAAATCAGTCGTGGAACTGGCCGTCGTGATGGCCGATGAAGAATCCATCACGCCTGAGCATATCACGCTCAACACATCCGCCAGCATTGCCGATCTGCTCAACAAAGAAATGACGCTGAAAGAATTTGAAATACAGATTCTGCAGCATTACCTGGATAAATATGAAAAGGATGTGCTGCTGGTGGCCAAAAAGCTGGATGTCGGTAAATCTACGCTGTACCGTATGATCCAGAATGGAGAATTAAAAATGAAATAACGCCCAACCCTGAATGCCTCTCGAAAACCACTTCTTCGAAAATATCCTGGACAAAGTTCCTGCGGAGATCATGGTCGCGGATGCCGAGTACCGCTTCCTATACGCCAATCCGGTTGCCGTACCGGATTCGCATCTCCGGGAATGGATGATCGGAAAGACTAACGAAGAGTTTTGTCAATACTCTGGCCGGCCTGCGGCTATGGCGCGAGCAAGGAGAATGGTCTTCGAAAAGGCTCGTCGTACCCGGAAGGCAGTCGAGTGGTCGGAGTCGCTACAGGATAATGAGGGCGTAGTACAACACTTCCTGCACCGGATTTACCCCGTGTTCGATGCGGAGGATAACTTTAAACAGGTCATTATTTATGTGGTCCGGATCACTGAGACAAAGGAATTCGAAGAGCAGGTCAAGCTGCATGAAAAAAGATACCGGGACCTCTTCAACTATAGCCAGGCCCTGATCTGTACCCATGATCTCGATGGGAATTTTTTGGCTGTCAATCCGTCTATTTGCCGGGCGCTCAATTATACCGAAGGAGAAATGCTGGGACGGAACCTCCGGGATATGATTCCCGACAAACACCGGCCCAGGTACGAAGACCAATATCTCGCCGCGGTGCGCAATACCGATAATACAGTGGTCAGCGGGGAATTTTGTGTGCTGAGCAAGGAAGGGCAGGAAATTTATCTGTTGTATAAGAACTACCGGGTGGAAGAGCCCGGCCTTGATCCATATGTCATTGGCTTTGCGCAGGATATCACCGACAGGATCAAAATGGAGAAAGAATTACGGCTGACCAAGCAGTTGACCGAAGAAGTGGCCCGGGCAAAAGAATCCTTCCTGGCGCATATGAGCCATGAGATCCGGACACCGATGAATGGCATCCTGGGGATTGCCAGCCTACTGAAAAAGACGCAATTGGATTCCCAGCAGCGCGACTACCTCCAGTTGATCCAGGAGTCGGCCAATAACCTGGTAGTGATCGTCAATGATATCCTTGACCTTGAAAAGATCGTTGCAGGCAAGCTGCAGCTGGAGGTCATCCCGTTCAAGATCGTGGATAAGATTGCGACAACGATCCAGTCCTTTATTTACCGGGCAGAGGAAAAGGAATTGGGCCTGATCTACCAGAATTTCATCCCGGCCGATCTGGTCGTAAAAGGCGATCCTTACCGGCTAAGTCAGGTACTCAACAATATTCTAAGCAACGCCTTGAAGTTTACCGAGAGTGGCCATATCACGATTTCTTCGGGTATCAACGAAGAGTCTGAAGACGAAGTGGTCGTGGAAATCACCGTCAGCGACACGGGCATCGGGATCGAAAAGGAAAGGTTGCGGACTGTATTCGAGCCTTTCGTCCAGGCTGATGCGACCATCTCCCGTAAATATGGCGGCACCGGCCTGGGATTGGCCATTTGTAAGAACATGATTGAAATGCAGCACGGTGATATGGCCGTTCGGAGCGAACCAGGTAAAGGATCGGCCTTTACCATACGAATTCCCTATTATTTAAGTATTGAAGCTATGCAGGAAAACGAAATAGGACAGGAAATAGATTACAAAAGCCTTGGACATAGAAAAGTTCTCGTTGCAGAAGATGTAGAGTTGAATCAATATCTGGCGCGGCATATTCTTGAATCATGGGACTTCGAGGTAGTGATTGCCAATAACGGGCGTGAAGCGCTTGAAGCCATGGCCGAGGCATCTTTCGATTGTATCCTGATGGATGTGCAGATGCCGGAGATGGATGGCATGGAAGCTACCCATCATATTCGGAGTATGCCCGATCCTGTAAAGGCTCAAATCCCCATTATCGCACTGACGGCTAATGCGCTGAAAGGCGATAGTGAAAAATACCTGGCGGCAGGCATGACCGATTACCTGGCCAAGCCGTTTGACGAGGAAAGGTTGTTCAGGGTGATTTCAAGGAATTTGACCCCCGCAGCCATAGTCCATGCCGATTCCGCGGCCTCCCCTGCCACAAATGCTACTCCCGTCTCCACATCCGCAATCTCGAAAATAGATATCCCCCTTATAAATACAACAACTATGTCACACGAGCCCAGATTATATGACCTGACGATGGTACAATCCGTGTCGGGCGGTGATGAAGGATTTATTAAGAAAATGGTTGCCCTTTTTATCGAGACCGTACCTCAGAACGTGCAGGACCTGAAAAAGGCGCTGCAGGAAGAAAACTGGGAGCAGGTAGGTAAAACAGCGCACAAATTAAAGTCCACTATCGATTCGATGGGCATCAAATCCATCCGCCAGGAAATCCGGGCGGTGGAGGCTAACGCCAAGGCGCTGGAATCCTTACAGACCATACCGTCGCTGGTGACTACCATCGATATGGTGATTACGGAATGTATCGGACAGCTGCAGGCGGAAGTCCTTAATTGATTCCCAGCAATTCGCCTAAATTCCCATTTTGAGAGTGCCTTTAGGATTTAAAAACTTACAATGCATTGATAATCAATAAAATATAGCTATTTTTTTTCTGGCATTATTTTCAGGGTTTAACATCGCACTACAGCATACACCCAATGGAATTAATGCATCAACCGGTAATTTTTGTCGTTGAAGATAACATTATCTATCAAGGCCTCATCGCTAAAGAGCTCGAGACGCTCAGCAGCAACATTCATTTTTATACCAATGGGGAATCCTGTATTTCCGAGTTGCACAAGCATCCTGCGGTCATCGTGCTGGATTATAATCTGGATGGAGAAATGAATGGCCTGGACACTTTGCAGCGGGTGAGAGATTTTGATCCTAATGTGTATGTTATCTTGTTTTCCAGTCAGAAAGGGTTGAATACAAAAGAAGTCTTCCTTCAATATGGTTCTTTCGATTTCCTGGAAAAGAACAGTCTTTCGCTTCGTACGCTCCGGCAGATGGTGGGTTGTGTAACTTCTCCCGGCAATACCAGCCAAAATAATTAAACAGGGCGTCTTCTCCTATCCCGGTATCCGGGAGATATATCTTTCGATTTCTTTGATCTGGGAAACTATCTGAGGAGTAGTGGGTTTCAGCGCTTTAGCCTTGCGGAAAAAATCCTTGGCAGCACGGAACTCTCTTTTGGTCATCATGATGGAGCAAAGCTGCAGGAATGCTGCGGCCTGGTTTTCCTTATCGGGTAATCCCTTGCGGAGGGCCTGGCGGATATAACTTTCTGCTTGTCTGATATCGTTCTTTTGCATGCAGAGCATTCCCATCTGGAGGAGGCTGGCGCCTTCTGCCTCTTTCATAGGCATTCCCAGGTCCAACCCCTTTTTCATGTTCCTTTCTGCGCCGTCAAAATCCTGCTTCATCATGGCGATATTACCTTTCAGGGTATAATATACGCTGCGGATAGGTTTATATAGCAGATTGGGAAATCTGACGGAATTCAACACTTTTTCCGCGGCTTCCATGTCTCCGCTTTCCATATGTTCCTGGATAAGGCGCAGCGGACCGAAAAAGAAGTAGCCGAACAGCAGGAGCACGGCGATAAAGTAGGCTAGGAAGGCTGGCCAGAATCCGGCATATACATTCGTAGCGACGCCGATGATCAGTAAAAAGATGGCTATTTGGAGACGATACTTGATGACGAGATTATAGAACTTCATGGTCTGCTTTAAAATGGAGTGCAAAGATAGGGGTTTTCCCAGTCCCCCGGTTTTGCCGCCTTCCCGCCTTTGCCCGCCGATGCCTCCGGCGTAGGCGGGTGCCCCGCCGCCGCCTTCTCTCGCCTTCGCGCTGCGTCCTTAGAACGTATCGTCATTCACCTCGATCCAGTACCCGTCAGGATCCTGTAAATAGACCTGTTTGACCTTATCGGGCCGGACCTGTGGCGTTTTGCTGTTTTGGGCCCAGTTGCCATACTTGATGTTGAGGTCGTCCAGGTGCTTCGTAAAGACGGCCAGGTCGGGAACGCTGAAGGCAAGGTGTATATTGATATCGTGGGGGACGTCTTCCTTGGCGCCGGATATGATATGCAGTTGTCCGTGTTCGGAGACCCTCAGCCAGACATGTTTGCCGTCATGAAAAGGTTCCGGGATTTGGGGCAGTCCCATCACTTTTTCATAAAAATTTGCGGATCGGTCCAGATCGGTTACATAAACTGCTATATGGCTGAGATGTGTGCCTTGAGAATGGGCGGAAAGGGCCATCAGAAATGGCGCCAGTAACATCAGTACAACACGGGCTCCATACGGCAAATTCAATCGGTTCATAAATGATGATTTTTTTTGAAGAGTTCAAAGTAAGGAATTAGTTTAAGCTAAAAAAAAATCCCTATTTTTGCGACCCTCGGTCCCTTTTTTGCACCCGGCCCGAGACGCACGGTCCCGTAGTTCAATGGATAGAATAGAAGTTTCCTAAACTTTAGATACAGGTTCGATTCCTGTCGGGACCACCCCTCTCTCAACGTATCCACCCTTTCTTTAATACAATATGTTTCAGTAGATTGTCGTTCTACACTTCTAATGAGAGGTAATCTTTTTCGTGATGCCAAGACTATTATCCCATTCTTTCATTACCGCCATCTCTCTGTTTGTGTTGTTTTCCTGCAATACAAATAAAAGTGACATACCCACCACGGGTAATCTTTTCTTCGTCGACAGCCTGATTAACCAAACTCAAAAATTTGGACCCGAAAGCGCATCGCAGGCCATTGCTTATATCGATTCCGCCTTGACCGGAAAGCACCTGACCCTCGAACAAAAGGTCGCCATCTACGGCCACAAAAGCATGGTATATTCCACCTTCCTGAAAAATGATGCGAAGGCAGAACTTTATGCCGACAGCGCCTTGTATTTAGCTGGCAGTGATGAAGCAAGAGAAAAATACCCGGCCCAATATGAGCTGGCCAATTATGCCAAAGGTGACGTGTTATTTAAAGAAGGGAGATATAGCGACGCCTATACCAATTATTACCAGGCCAGGTTATTACCTGAAACCTACGTTTCGACCTGCACCAATGCCGACTACAGTTACCGCATTGGGATGATCTTATACAAACAATCCAGATTCATGGAGGCAGCCAGGTCATTTCAGGAGTCTTTTTCCGAAACGGATGGTTGTCCGGAAACCTTCAGCAGGTACCTGAGATCACAGGAGCTATTGAACAATATCGCACTTTGTTATTATAAATCCGGTAATGGCGATAGCGCTTTACAATACTATAATAAGGCGCTTGCGTTTATTGACGCCAACCGGCCCACGCATGAACCCAACAACAGGTGGCACGATATTGCCAAAGGAGTGATTTATGGTAACATGGGCCAGATATATAAGGACCAGGGCAAATATGATGAGGCTGAGAAACTGTTCCACCAAAGCATAGCCATTAACTTAAAAAAGGGGAACGACATCTGGGATGCTCAATCGGCCTACGTCAAACTTGCTGACATGTTTTATACAGAAAACAAAATCGACAGCATGGGGATTGCGCTTCGGGAGATCAGGAAGAGCTTCGATGCGATGCCTAATTTCACCTGGGAAACCGAATGGGACAAACTGATGTGGCACTACGCCGAAAAGCAAAACAGGCCATCGGCGGCATATACCTACCTGGCTCTTTATACCAGGGGGAAAGATTCGTTGGATAAAATCAATAAGGCCATCACTACCGTCGATGCATCCAGTTATGTAAAAGTTTTGGAGAAACAACATGATATCGACCTTTTAACCAAGAATAATGATTTAAAAGATCATTATTTGATGCTGGCGGGGTCCTGCAGCCTGCTGCTCTTGGTGATTGGATGGCTGATCTGGAAGAATGCCCAGCATTCCAAAAAAAATGTCGAAAGGCTGACTAAGCTAAACGATACAATAAACAGTCAAAAGCTTCAGCTGGAGCAGGCCTTGAGCCTGGTGCAAAAAAGAAGCGAAGAAAAAGACAGGATATTACATATCGTAGCGCATGATTTACGATCACCGATCGCATCCATCATGATGCTTTCAAGCGTCATTAAAAAAGCCGCCAGTAAAGAGGAGACCGATAAGGTGCTCGAGTTTATACATACGGCGTGTAACAATTCATTGGCCTTGATCGCCGAACTTTTAGGAGCGGCGGAAAGCAACAATAATGAAAATGAGGTGCAGGAAATAATAGATGTGGATAAACTGATGAATGATAGTGTAGAGCTGTTACGGATGAAGGCATCGGAAAAAAAACAAACTTTCAATCTGCGATTAAACGGCGAAGCAAGATTCTTTTCTGCCAATAGAGAAAAAATAAACCGCGTGATCAATAATTTGCTTACAAATGCTATTAAGTTTAGCCATGACAATCAGCAAATAACGGTTATCTCATCGGCTAAGGACAAAAAAGTGCAGATAGCCGTTCAGGACAACGGCATTGGCATTCCGGATAGATTGAAAGACAAAGTATTTGAGAAATTTACAAAAGCAAAAAGAAAAGGGACCATGGGCGAACCCACTTTTGGCTTAGGCCTTTCTATTTGCAAAGAGATTACTGAATACTTTAACGGCTCTATCTGGTTTGAAAGCAAAGAGAATGAGGGCACTACGTTTTATTTGGAATTCCCCGCAGTCGATCCTGTTTAATCTTTACTATCCCTACCGCACGAAATTGATATAATCCGTATTGACCGGCTGCAGGTCGTTTTGTCGCATTTCCATGGCGATCTGCCCCCGGTGATAAGTCGCGTGATTAAATGCCTGAAACAATATATCGAACAAAGTATTTTGGAAAACACGTCCTTGCGAATTAGCGTATTCTATTTTGGCATTAAGATCGCCGGCGTGCTTTTCCAAAACTGCCTTGAGTCCTTGCGCCGTGGCGGAATGCAATTTTTTACACCCTTCCAGGTCATGCACATCCCATATACCCACTACCTGTTTTTCGCCGTTGATCCGACTGAGCCAGGTAGACTGTGCATTGATAAGATGGCTTAGCAGGCGCAGACAGGAAGGGGGCATTCGATCGCCATATACCTCAAAGGCCTTAAACAGAATATCGTTTGCCCAGTTGTCATACAGCCGGAATTGTTCTAATTCACTTGTTTGCATAACTAGCTTATTGACAATCAAAAATACGGAATACGACCTTGCATTTTATGGCAATGTGCATAACTATGTGCTTAACGGGTGCATATCTACGGAGGTAAAAATTTGGAAACAGGTAATGAATAGATGTACCTTAACAGTACAAATTGAGAAGCAGAAATCAATCAACCGAAAGAAGCGACTCAGTTGAGAAGTGAAAGTCCGAAAGGACGGAAACAACTCAGAAAAGCATCGGGTCAGTAAGTAGAGCGACTTAGGTCAAACTACCGAATAAGACTTGATGCTTTTTGTTTTTCGCTTCCCCCACCGACTCCCCCCGCTAAAAACTACGCCCCTAATGGAGCGTAGCAATATCAATCACAAAACGATACCTGACATCTCCTTTCACCATCCGTGCATAGGAGGCCGTAATATCCTTGATATCGATGAGTTCGATATCTGATACGATGTTATGTTCCGCACAGAAATCAAGCATTTCCTGAGTTTCGGCCAATCCGCCTATTCCCGATCCGGCGACGCTCTTCCGGCCTCCCAGCAGACTGAAAGCTGCAATTTCCGCAGGCTTTGACGGCACTCCCACACAAATATGAACACCATTCGTCCTCAGTAAAGACAGGTACATATTAAAATCATGCTCGGCGGAGACGGTATCCAAAATGTAGTCGAAGGTGCCCATGGCTGCCTTTACCTGTGCCGGATCGCTCGTTACCACAAAATGATGAGCACCTAGCTTCTTGGCATCCTTTTCTTTAGACGGGGATGTGCTAAGCACAGTCACTTCGGCACCGAATGCTACCCCGAATTTTACGCCCATATGGCCCAATCCACCCAGCCCAAGCACCGCGAGTTTATGACCCTTACCCACCTTCCAATGCCGTAACGGAGAATAGGTGGTGATGCCTGCGCAGAGGAGGGGAGCAACTGCTGCCAAATTCAGCTTCTCCGATATATGCAGGACGAAGTCCTCGTGTACCACGATGGTCCTGGAATAGCCACCATACGTAGGGGTCTTTTTGTCCTGTTCCAGGCCGTTATAGGTTTGAGAGTTGCCCTTCAGACAATACTGCTCCAGGTCATTTTTGCAATTCTCGCAGGTCCGGCAGGAGTCAACCAGGCAGCCCGTGCCGGCAAGGTCCCCTACCTTGAACTTCTTCACATGGTCTCCGACCTTCATCACCTTGCCAACGATCTCATGCCCCGGGACCATCGGAAAAATGCCCTCGAACCACTCATTCTTGATCTGATGCAGATCGGAATGGCAAACGCCACAAAATAAAATATCGAACTGTACATCATGGGGGCCAACTTCGCGGCGCTGAAAATCCCAGGAGGCTAAATCGGATGTCGGGGTCTGTGCTGCATATCCTTTAACGGGTATCATAGCTTCTTCTTTTAGGTATGAGTAAATTGTTTATTGCAACCTACCGAAAAAAATTACAACTCGTTAACTAACCTTTTTCTTTGTGACAGTCACGAAAGGCTTTTCACATAAAAATAATACATCAGAATTGGAAATAAATAAATGACCCGCTGCTTTCCTGGCTTAATATCAGCAGAATGACCATTAAAGACCAGATCAGCCCCGTCAGCCACCACGGGAGGCGATAGGCTACATCGGTTAATTTGGTGTTTCGTAAAAGCCACTGCGTCATCAACAGGAGGACTACCACTACGCCGACCTTGACCATGGGCAGTGTCTTCAGCAGGGGATGAGCCCCATGAGAAAAACCGAACATCGATGTAAGAAGATGACCAGCCTGCGCAAACGTGCCGGCCCGAAAAAAGACCCAGGTAATATTGACCAGGAAGAAGACCAGCAATGCATAGGGCAGGCCCTTCAGTCGCGTATTGAAGATGCCCTGCTGTGGCATCACCTTTAAGGCGGCATGCGGCACGGGTTCTTCTATGAGTTCGCCGGTCGTCCCTGACACAAAAACACCCGTCTTCCGGCCATAAGCCGGTAAAACCAGGGCAGTGGTGGTGACAGGCATAGGCGATGCCTTTTCCTTGCGATCCCGAAAAAATTTCTCTACCCACAGATACAATCCATGCAGGCCACCCCACGCGACGAAAGTCCAGTTCGCCCCATGCCAGAGCCCGCCCAGCAACATCGTGATCATTAAGTTGAGATAGGTCCGCCAGCGTCCCTGGCGGTTGCCACCCAGCGGTATATAAAGGTAGTCCCGCAGCCAGGAAGACAGCGTGATATGCCATCTCCTCCAGAAGTCCGACAAGCTCGTGGCCGCATAGGGGAATCGGAAATTTTGCGGCAGCACAAAGCCCAGACACAAGGCTACACCGATCGCACAGGTTGAATACCCGGCAAAATCAAAAAATATCTGCCCCGCGAAGGCCAGCGATCCCGCCCATGCATCCAACCCCGGAAGGACATCCTTCGAATTGAAGACCGCATCGGCCGGGTCCGCCAGCATGCCATCCGCCAATACCACTTTCATAAAGAGGCCTACCGACAATAGAAAAAGTCCCTCCATGAGTTGCTTCCGGCTGGCCGTGCGCGGCGTTTCGAATTGCGGTACCAGTTGTGGCGGCCTGACGATCGGACCGGCTACCAGGTGCGGGAAGAAGGTGACGAACAACGAAAAATCCAGCAGCGAACGCACCGGCCTGCTTTCCTTTTTGTACATATCGATCGTATAGCACAGCGTCGTAAAGGTATAGAAGGAAATGCCGGCAGGCAGGATTATATTGGGTTTCGCCGGCTGGTAATGGAAGCCCAGCAGCTGCACCAGGTGGACGAAGTTATCCAGTAGGAAACTGCCATATTTAAAAAAGCATAGCATGCCCAGGTTGCCAATCAGGCTGATCACCAGCAGCCCCCTTTTTTTATGTTTGTTTGTCTGGGTATATAGCGCCTTGCCCACAAAATAGTCGACTACCGTCGATAGCCATAACAGCAGGATGAAGGGTGGATTCCATGCGGCATAAAATACATAGCTGGCCAGCAACAGATTGATCTTTTTCACCTTCCAGGAAAAGGGCAGGTTATGCAGGATCAGTATTATAATGAAAAAGGCAATAAATGTATAGGAGTTGAAAACCATGACGATCTTATTTAGAGGTGACGAACGAAGGCGGCAGCTCATTGATCAGCGCCTTAGTGTATAAAGTAGCATCGGACGGGCTGAGATGCGACCATTCGGGGCAGGTAAAATGAGCAGTAGCAGGGTTGTCCGCAAAATAGAATCCCGTAGAATGTGTCATCGCCAGCAAGGGATCCCACATGGCAGCGCGAGGAAAGACGTGTTCTTCCCCTGCTCTGAACGGGCCGCTCGAAGGTGTCCGGGTGAACACGACTTCGCCGCCGCGGGCCCTGATCTTGTTCACCGCATTTTGAACTGACCGCAGGACAATGGGCACCGGGTCTTCCTTCGGGGCCGCATCATGGCCGCCACTATGCATCAGGAAAAGCCAGATATTCTGCACCTGGTGTTGAAGGGTGGTGTCGGCCACAAACTTGTCCGTCATATAACTTTGCCGTTGGAAGGTGGTGCGGCCGAAATCATCGGGAAAATCCGGGAAGACAAAAACCCCGGGGCGGTTAGGTAGCTTCACTTTTTTATCCAGCTCAGCATTCAGTGAAAAGCTTTCCTGGTCAAGGAAAAGCAAGCGTGATTCCAGCAAATGATTCAGCTCGAAGCTGGCTCGCTGTGCTGGTGTGCGGTGTTTGTAATAGGCCACATAGAGGTCTGGTTTTTGAACCTCAGCCGAATCGTTGTTGAAAAAGAGAGGTTCCGTAACGTCCACGACCAGCTTACCCCTGAAATTTGTATCGTTGCCGAGATCCCTCAGTATTGGCATCGGCGTGCTGCCGACAATGGACAGCTGGACAGCTTCCCTCCCCGTCATCTTTTTCCAGGTATCGATGTCGAGGTCGAACTTGATCCGGGAAGATCCGATAAAAACAGTCGTCTTGCCGGGATCGTCATACACTTTAGCCCGCTTGTCGGACCAGAGCTCTTTTCCGTCATCATAATCGAGGGGAAGTCCTGTCCATCTCAAGTACAGCTCCCAGCTTCCGATGACAGCCAGGACGAGCAGGGCCATGAGCATAGCCGCTCTGGAAAGTGTTTTTTCAGGCATTTTACATAGTTTAGTCAAACATAATTATTACAGGCTACAGTAAGCAATCATGTTAGACAGACTACATTCTAAATCGACAAAAAGCTTATTTCAGCTTCACCCGCAGTACTTCATCGGCCGCTGTGATATAGAGTACATCCTTCGTTTCATTGAAAGCACAATTAGAGGCCGGCCGGTTGTAGATCCTGATAAGCCCTAATAACTCTCCGGCAGGGCTGATGATGTTAATGCCATCCGGTCCGGCGGCAAAGAGATTGCCATATTTATCGACCTTGAAACCGTCACCGCCTTGCTTGATCGTTGCTTTTTCCAGCAGCGCGGTACCATCGAGCAGTACGCCACCGCCCTTAATGTCACCGCTACTATCCCGGGGATACATATACCATCGGGGGTGACGGTCATTGGTGCTGCCGATATAGAGTATCTTCTCGTCCGGAGATAAGGCTATCCCATTGGGCCGGGAGATGCTGTCAATCAGTAAAGTGACTTTGCCGTCGGGGCTGATTTTATAAACTCCTTCAAAGGCGAGCTCCCGGGTGGGATCATTTTCGTGCTTTGGTAAACCGTAGATCGGATCCGTAAAATAGATATCACCCTTGCTGTCGGCCACAAGATCATTGGGGCTGTTGAACTTCTTTCCCTTGAAATTGGGAGCAAGGATCGTAAAGGCTGCCCTTGGTGAATCCAGCGGTGCATTCAGCCTGACGACCTGCCGGTTGCCCGATTGACAAAGCAATAGCCTTCCCTCTTTGTCCAGTGCAAGCCCGTTGGACCCATTCTCGCCATTCCGGTAAGCTGTATCCGTATAGCCGGACGGGGTAAGATATGCAACAGGAGTGTCCTTGCCGTTCCACTGGTATATTTTATTCTCCCTGACCGCCGAGAACAGCAGCATTTGTTTAGCCGGCACCCACACCGGTCCTTCTGACCACAGGTAATGTCTGCCGATAACCTCAACGACGGCATTGCTGTCGATGAAACGCGCGGCGCTGCTGTCATATAGTTCGACCTTGCCGACTGTGCTGGCAGGCGCCGCTGGGGTGGTGGGGGAGTGACAGCCGGCGAAGGCAATCCAAAAGCAAGGAACGGCTGCCAGTAATAGCTTATTCATATGGAAGATAAATTTCATTCTTAGGTCCTTTGATAGTAATTTCCTGCTGGAACCACCAGCCATTCGTTGCAGGTATCAATTCATCCTTGGCCCTATGACGTTCATTATGGCCTTTGTGGGTGTATTAAGGAATTACGGATTACATCACGTGTGGATAATGAAAATGATAATCACGTGGTTGACCATGTTCCCGGTGGCGTTTCTGGCTGGGCTGGTGATAATACCAGTTGCAAATAAACTGACAGGGAGGATAAATTTCAATGACCGGTGATCAAATCCCCAGTTTCGCAGCGATCTTCAGCAACAGTTTGTTATTGGCGGTGAGCAAAGTGTGGTTCGACTTCAATAGTTTATTGTTGTCAGCAAGGAATTTGGCGTTGCTTTTAAGGATCTTGGTATTTTCCTGGATGCCGAGGTGATTACTTTTCAGGGACTGTCCATTGCTTTTGATAGCCTGGTTGTTTTGCGTCAGCAGGGTATGATTTTTCGTGAGGAGTTTATTATTCGCATTAACGATTTGATTGACTTCTGCCATAGTAGTAAATTGAAAATGAGTTAAGTAAAATTGTTAAGTCATAAATATAACTTTTTTCATTATATAGCGATGAAGAAATTACCTGTTTTCTATCTGGTTTTTTTGACAATGGTACTGATCAGTTGGTTACTGTATGTCCGCAATATCGACCTGCTGGCTCTTTATAGTAAGCAGTGGCCTGCCACACTAACCATGATTTTCGGTTCTTTCGTTGCGGGGTCCAGCCCCGAGGGTAGCGCCGCCGTGGCTTATCCGGTGTTTACCCTTTTACTCAACATTCCTCCTGCGGTGGCGCGTAATTTCGCTTTTGCCATCCAAAGCATTGGCATGGTAGGGGCCAGCTTGCTCATTCTCGGCCTGCGTATCAAGGTAGAATGGAACTACATCCGATTTGTTACCTTGGGCGGGATTGCGGGGTTGATTTTCGGGACTTATAAAATTGCTCCGCTGATATCGCCAGTTATGGCCAAGCTATTCTTCGTGTCGTTATGGCTGAGCTTTGGGATCATTTTGTGGCTAGAGAACCGGCGCGCTAACAGACAGGTATTCGAGGAGATCATGAATTTGAGCCGGTCGGACAAGATCAGGCTGGTGATATTCGGTTTCGTCGGCGGCGGCATCTCGTCGATATTTGGGACCGGTATCAATATCTTTACCTATTGTTTGATGACGATTTACTACCGGGTATCGGAAAAAGTGGCTACACCTTCGTCTGTCATCATCATGAGCATCGAGGTGATCATTGGTTTTTTTCTTCATGCACGCCTCCTGAAAGATTTCCAGCCCCTTGCTTTCGACATGTGGATAGCCTGCGTGCCTTTCGTCATTTTCTTCGCACCGCTGGGGGCTTTCGTGATCAGCAGATTACCCCGGCGACGTATCGCTCAGATACTTTATTCTATATTGATCTTACAATTTTTCGGAGCCATGTGGGTCATCCGGCCTTCGGCCATCAAGCTGATGATTTGCGCAGTAGTGCTGGCCGCCGGCCTGGGCATCTTCAGCTATCTTGCCAAACTGCGTCGTGTCTAGTATCAGCCGATCATTAAATCGAATTCTTTGGCGAGTCTCTGTGCTAAAATGTAATTAGGCAAAGCCATTGTCATAGATTTCATATTTCCTCTCAATAGCGTATGGACGTT
>JAMFSL010000062.1 GCA_026225275.1 Puia dinghuensis | reverse complement strand
CGTGCCTTTTCGATATCCGTGCTGTCGTGGAGGCGCTCGATCAGGTATTCCCAGTTCTTCTTCTCGTTTTCGTCCACCCGCGTCACGATATCGTTGAGGACGGCTGCGAGATCATCCCTACAGACACTTTCGGGATCGACTAATTTGAGTACGGCCAGGGCGCTATCGTACTCATGTGCGGCGGCAAAGGTCTTTGCTTCGACAATGTAGCGGTTGCAATCGTGCCGTTGTTTACTGAGATAGTATTCGGCGGCCTTCTGCTGGACCTGGTTGTAGCATTGGGTGGCTTCTTTGGGGATGCTCAGCAGGAGGGCAAAAGCCTTGTCATAATTCTGCAGGTCGGCGGCATGTTGCGCCTCGTTCATGACCTGCTCGCAGTGTTGTACATAATAACTGACGATCTTGGTACGGGCCTTCGTCATGAAGGCTTGCAATGCCTCGTCATCCGGTCTTATCTGGGTGATGGCATTAGAGATCGCCTCACTTGCCGAATTGCCGTTGCCGGCGATATCCCTGTTAAAGGAGGAAAACACGAGACCATTGGTAGAGTTGGGGATGTATTGGCGGACGAAAAGGCTTAGCGTACATTTCACTACCGTCATATTTCCAAGGGGCAGGGTTACCGTCTGGGTACCGTTGATATCGAATTTGGGATAGATAAGAAAGCCGTCCAGGCTGCCTTCGGCCGAGAGACCGTTCATCGAAACGATGTCCTTGATCCTATCTTCCAGCATCGACATCTGGGCATCGGTGAAGCTCTGGATCGCCGGCGGCATGACGACGGCTACGGAGATAGTGGAACCGCCGGAATTGGCGTCTCCGTCCTGGCCGTAAGTGACAGCGCAGGAAAGGCAAAATAGGGCCAGGAGGAGGGTGGATAGCTGTTTCATAACTAATTAATTAATGTTGACTCTAATAGCACCTGCATTCAAGGCGGGTTGTCCCACGTTCAGTTTTTTGCTGCGAAGGAATTTGGCAAACAGGCTCATGAAATCATAGGGGTTATAATTGTGTCCTTTCGGGTCTTTTACGGGCACTTTGACCGAGCAGATCATCTGGATATCAGTGACGCTCATCGGATCGTAATCATTCTTGTATGCATTTTCCTGCATCCAGGTGTTGATCATATCAGACAGGGGTTGGCCGTCCACCATCGAATCGAAATGTTTGGTGCTGTTCTTGTCGAAGTTGATAATGACCTTCAGCTGTCTGCCTTTTTCAATGATGTCCGTAAAAGTGGTCTGCAGCATATTGAAGAACCCGAGTACCGGTGCGGGCGTGGCCTCTTCCGATATGGCCCGAAGGAACAATCCGACCGTGTCGGGTGTGCTATTCTGTGGCGACCGGCAGGGAACGGTGGCGTAATCGACGCCGGTGGCTGCATCCGAGGCGATCAGGCGTATGGTTGCGATATGGCCCATCGTTCCCTGGGACAAAGGCAATACATCCACTTTGATCAGAATGTCCGCGCCGGAGCTGCGTGCGATGGTAGAAATGATATCATCCTGGCTTTTCAGGCTGGTCAGCAACCCATCAGTCTGGGCGTTGTCATAGGAAGTCACGAAATCGACCACATGGTATTGCCGATTTCCAAATCCTTCTTTCAGCTTATCGATAACGAGTTGGGTCATTTTCAAGCTGTCGTATACCGACCGGTATTCCTGTCCTTTGATGATAAAGGGAAGGATCATGATAGCCTCCTGGTGGGTCATGACAGCCTGGTTGGAGCTGTTATTGATAGGTTGCTGGGCAGATGCATACTGGCAGCTGAAGGCGACCAGCAGCAGGATCGAAAGTGAAAGCAGAAGTTTTTTCATATTAAAAACCGAATTTTCTGATGATGTTATTTTGGATTAAGTAGTCGTTGAGGGCGTGGAGGTTAATCTTGATGTCGATCGAAGTGCTGTAGCCGCCATTTACCTTTTCGGCAGTACCGGGCGGAGTGATCTGAGTGATAAAATTCTTATAGCAATTGTTATCATGCAGGCAATCGTCCATTCTCGGCCTGGCCTTCGCGGCATTTTCCGATGGGATCATGGGAGTGGCCTGAATCGATTCCGGAACTCCCTGGTAGAGGACGGTGGAAAAGGTATTATAGATGGCGTTTTCGTAAGCTCGTCTTTCATTGGAACCCAGGCCCGAGGCGCGGAGGAAGATAGTGCCTTCTTCCGACTGGGGCAGGACCGAGATCTGGGCGCTATAGGTACGGAGTTTGGGACTGCAGCCGAAAGCCAGGAGGGCGAGCGTCACCAGGATAGCCGATAGCTGTAATTGTTTTGTCATGGCGAAGGAGTTGTATGGTTAATGTAATTTATCAAGAAAGCTCTGATGAGTATCAATGGATAAGACGATGGTAGTCTTGGATTTAAAAGCGTCGGAAATCGCTTTGGCTTCCTTTTTGTTTACTTCCCATTCGACGATTTGGTTTTGGACCTTGGGGTGGGTAAGCTCGCCTATCGGTACATACCGGACGAGGTCGCCTACTTTTTGAATCGTGTTTAAGATGACCTTGGTTTTGTCACCATCCTTGATGATATCCCCGCCGCCATTGGTCAGTACTGTCTTGGGCAGTCCTTCCTTATCCAGCGTACCCAGCGCCTCGATCTGCATCTGGCCGGCAAGAATCAGTTTGATCTTTTTACCTATTTCCGTCTGCATATTTGCCATGGCCGACTTCGCAGCGGTGGCTGAATCCACCATGCTGACCGGGTCATTGGCGCTTTCGTTGATGGGATTGATGAACAGAGACTGACCGGTCTCCACGTCGATCACCCCGAAATTCATTTTAAGGTCACAGGCAAAGCCGCTAATTTCCTGGCCCGGATGACGCGGATCGAACCTTTTTGTCCGGGTTACCTTGTATTCGTTTACTACGCCGGTCACCAGGTATTTAGCGCCGATCTGTTTGCCTGTTGCTACGATCTGCCCATTCAGGAACTGTTCGCTGCTCTGAATCTTCTGTTCGTCAATAATCTTCTGGAAATCCGCCCGGTTCAGGACCATGAATCTCGATAGCGAAGTGAATTCCGCGGCGACGATTCCCTGGATGGTCACTACATCGCCCGGGTTGCCGATGAGCGCGCCCTGTGACAGGACGAAGGGAAGAACGGCGATATGTACTTTGGCGGTGTCGGTCGTTTGTGCTTTTACGATGGAGGAAGCGAAAAGGGAAAAGGATAAAAAGGCTCCCAAAAGCTTAAGCTTAGTCATACGGTTAAATGTTTAGGTGTTTTAAAAACTAATATAACGAAAATGTGTCATCTTAATATTAACAAATTGCGATACGTAACGAGACAACCGTTAGTTGTTAGAAAAATAATCAAGGTCTACGAGGAGTAGCGCCCAATCTGAGCCGCTCCAATCGCTGAGCTGCTTGTCAAGGCTGTTCTCCAATTCACGGATGATCTCATTTTTGGCATCGCTGTCTTTGTATTGAGACAGGATCGCATCCGACACTACCTTGATGAAGGCAAAGGCGGGGACTATGCCATTGTCATAGAGTACGGTGACTTTGGAGAAGCCGGATCCCATTCTGTCGAGCCTTAATTTGGTACGGGTACCTCCTGTATAGACGATGTCTACGATTACCGATTGATCGTCAACGGAATAGGTGCCGCCTTCGATAGTGCCGGTCGGATGGGCGCAGTTGGCCAGCAGGGCGACGCCTTTGTTGTGGAAGTAGGTTTCTACTTTTTCGTTTTGGGCGTTGGCCCATGTAACGGAGAGGAGCAGGGCGAAGATAATCAGTCTCGATTTCATATAAGTAATTTTTTGAAAGGTGGAGTGGGTATTTTTTTGGGATAATTGAGGGTACGGACAGGTGGGTTATTTTACGCTGCCCGTGGTGCCGCCTATGATCCTGGCGGGATCGATCTGCCGCTGGCCGGGAGAGAAGGATGTGGTTGCGTTGGTGACCTGGCGGGCCAGACCATCGGGGTCGCCATCTACGAATATTCTGCTCGTATTCACTCCAATGAGCTGATTTGAAGGATCGTCCTTTTGCTGCATATAGATGGCAAATTGGAAATGAGCGATGCCGTCAGAGGCGATCTGACCGCTTACGATATTGATCTCGGTGTAGGTACTGGTGCCGTATCCCGTGGTGGCGGCGCCTTTGACCTGGGCAAAGATGGTAAAGCTGTTGCCCGTGCCTGCCAGGAAGGTGGCTGTTGAATCGACTGCCGCATCCGTATCACCGTTAGGGTCGTCGATGGCCTTCGCGCTTAGTGTGATGGTGAGTTTGGACAGGTTTTCGGCGCTGAAGGTATATTGATATTCGTCAAATAGACGCCCGGCCTCATTGTAGCCGGAATTGTCGAATACGCAACTGTCCGTCACGACGAGGTAGGAGCCGGAAAGGGTGGGAGGCTGCTGACCGTCATAGATAGTCATGCCCCAGCTGCGCAGGGAGTCGATGATCGGCTGGGGGACGATGTTCTTGATAGAGTCCGAAAAATTATTCCCGGTCGTGGAAGCAGTGGTGCTGTCTGTGTTGGCAGGGGTGCCGGGGCCAGCGTTACTTTTTTTGCAGCCGGGGATAAGAGAGAAGCAAAGGATGCCTGTGCAAAGGATAGCAATGATCTTTTTCATACCAGATGTTTTTGATTGTTATATACATCAATAGCAGAAAAAGGGAGCGAATCATTGGTTATGGAAAATATTTTTGAAGATTTTGGCGGGCGTCCGGGAAGGAGGGGTCGATTTGGAGCGCTTTCGTGAATTCAACCCTGGCGAGGTCGTTCTGGCCGAGGGCCACGTAGACGATGCCCAGCCGATTGTGGCCATGTTGCTCATTAGGAAGCAGTTGCACGTAAGTTCTATAGTAGCCAGCTGCAATGGCGAAGGATTGTTTTGCGAAGAAAAAATTGCCCAACTGCCAGTAAAAGGCCGGGCAGGAGGAATTCATGGCCATCGCCTGTTTGATGAAGGGAAGGGCCAGGCTGTCGCGGGCGCTGGTATCGGCCATCATCAACCGGCTGGCTTGCAGGAAAAAAGAGTCTGCCCTGATCTGGCCGGCAATGGGGGCCAGGCTGTCGACCTCTGCCGGAGCTGCGGCCAGTGTCGCGGCGGCGGTCAGGTTGTTCATATCATATGATCGCAGCGCTGTGGAAAATGCAGCGCTGTCATCCTGGTAGAGCGGTGCGAGCAAGGCGTCATAGGTTTGCAGCAATGCGGTGAGCAGGGTAGTGCGCATCTCTTCGCACTCCGCTGTAGCGCCTTTGCTGTTCCTGAAGAGCTGGTAATAGTGCCAGGCGGAATTGTCTTCCGGCAGTAGCAGGCTGCCTTCCACGATCTTGTCTTTGAAGGAATAGTAGACAGAGCGCAAATAGTAGTCGGAGATCGCATTGGCGGGATCTATTTCCAGGTATTGGTCCGTCGCTCCGGCCACGTCACCTTTAAAGATGTAGGTATTGTTACCGATCCTGACAGGGGCGCCCTTGACCGTAGATAGCCGGTTATATTGAGGTGAGGCTGAATTCGCCAGTAATTGCTGCCGGGCTGCAGACAATTCGTCCGGCGAGGTCTTGCTGATGATGAAATTCTGGTCCCCGAGGATGGCCGGTTGTTGTTGTTCTTCGAATTGTTTCGCGTCCTGGACGACCTTATTATTCAGGTAATCCTGCAATTCCGATACGCTGACCTGGCCATTGCCGTCCTTGTCTGCCAGTCCTTCGATGCCGAGTAGCAAGTAGAAGGAAAAGAGGCTCCTTCCGCCGCCCCATTTGGTTCCTTCCTGGGAGGTCTGATCCGGCTGGCAGGATAATAATTTAATTTCGTTCTTCCAGCTATGCATAATGGCTTCGGCATTCGTCTTTTTCCCGGTCTCTCCGCCGATGAGCGAGCCGGCGTGGCAGGCATCGCAGATGAAGACGATCCTGACTTGCTTATTGATCAGCCGTTGGATATAGTGGTCAAAGAAGTCTTTATCCAGCTGTTCGTTCGGTCTGGTGAGGTAATTTTTTTCCGGGGACTGAGTGAGGAGAAGGAAGAAGTTATCCGAAGACGGGGATTGTTCGGTATCACCATGGCCGCTGAAATAGATGAAGACGCGGTCTCCTGGTTGGGCATTGTCGACGATACGGGTGAATTTTTCGGCAATTTTTTCGCGGGTCGCTCCATTATTCAGGAACAGGGTCACCTTCTTTTCATCCGAGTGCGTAGCGTTCAGGAGGTAGAGATAAAATTCCAATGCATCCTTATCCGCATAGCCCAGTTTGGGGTGATTCGTATAGTTCGCCACCCCGATGACGAGTCCATACGTCGTGCCTTCGCCTGGTGAGCCCGTCGGGGATGATGGGGTTTGTGCAAGGCCGAAAAACGGAGCTGCGAATGATAATACGGTGAGTAATCCTCCGACGCTGTTCATATCATTAACGGGTTAGTGCGTATCTGGTTAGTGCGTTTCTTTTGACAATTTGTTGAGCAGGGCGATGGCTTGCTCCCTGTATGTTCCGGCTTTTGGATTTGATGATACGGGCCGGAGCATGCTGATGGCTGCGGGGATATTGGAGGATTTGAGCTCGGCGAGGGCTTCATACCATTGCGCCTTCCATACGAGCGAGTCGGTGACCGCATGATCGATGACCCATTGGAAGGCGGGGGTGGCGGAATCGGCTTCCCCTGAGGCCAGGAATGCGATGCCCTTATAATAATAACCCAGTTCGAGAATTTTTTGTCGTTGATCCTCTCCCCCTCCTTTCAGGGTAGGAAGGTTGTCCAGATCATACCTCTTCAGCGTCGTATAGTTATTATGGGTATAGTCAGTCAGGGCCTGGGCTAGCATGGGGTGGTCGCCTTCGGGGACCGGGTCCTTGCTGAAATATTCGGCGAATAGAGCGGCCGGCTGTTCTATCCGGTTCTTATAGATATACAGGAAGACAATGCTGCCTGTAGCGATGAGCAGGCTGGCTGCTATGGCCATCTTTGTCCACCTGAAAGGGATGACTTTTGCGGTGGCCGTCATTGGTGGGGCAGAGGCCTGTGGAAGGGGGGGCGTTGTTCTCGTTTGCGACCATTCCCGACCTGATTGCTGAATCAAATTCCGGACATCCGTGTCTGCTGCCGGATCATCGGCGGCGTTTTGGGTGAGCGCCTGGGTGACCGCCAATATTTCCCGGGCCTGCCGGATGCCCTGAGCATTCTCTCTGACTGATTTTTCGAATTCGAAGGCTTCCGTCAAATCTTTGTTGGCGCGCAATTCCTGCAAAAAGGAGGCGGCTTGTTCTGGCTCCATTTTACCGTCGAGGTATTGTTGAATATCATCATATTGCCCGAGGGTAATCTCCATGGAATTATTGTTTACTGTTAAGGGTATCGATGATTTTTTTCAGCGCCTTGAATGCCACGAATACCTGGTTATTGACTGACCCGGGGGCGACACCCATTTTAGCTGCAATTTCTTCATTTGAGGCTTCGTCGATCTTTCGCATTATTATATACTGTCTTTGATTCTCGTTCAACATATTCAATGCCTTTTGGAAAAGGGTCTGTTGTTCGTTCAACAGATCTTCCACTTCGATATCTACCATTCCTTCCTGTGGGCTATTCTTTATCAATTCGCCTAATTTTTTCTGGTCGCGGTACCTGTCACTGATCATGGCCCGCAGCTTAAAAACACAGAATGAAAAAAAAAAGGTCCTCAATTTAGCCTTGCCTTCTTCAAATCCATTATCCGTCATTCTCTGATAGAAAGCCAGCAATCCGTCATTGAATGCGTCGTTGCCATAGCCGTCCGGGTCATTATTCAGGAAAGGGTGGCGCGCAGACATTTTATACAGGATGCCCATGAAAATGTGAAAATAGTGGTCCCGGAAACAATTGAATATCCTGTTCAGCTCGCGTTGCTGTTTTTCCCGAAAAAGATAGGTCAGCTGGACGGGTTGATCTAATTCTGTGCAATCCATACGATTGTGTTAGTTCTGTGCCTTCAAATGTAAGAATTCAATCATACTTTAACAAGGCTGTCTATATATCTATAGCAGAAACAGAGATAAAATCATCAGCCACCTTACAGCGGGATGCGACGGCCTTCTACAGCGGGATGCGACGGCCTTCTTTGGCTGAGCGGCCGGCAGCTTCGAGGATGCGGACGACGATGAGGTTCGTGGGTAAGGAGGAAAGGTCGTTACCGGGGTCCGTCTTTCCGCTGAGGACATCGGCCAGGTACTGAATATTGTCCTGATAGACGGCGGGGTGGACGGCGACGCTATCATAGGATTGGTGTGTTCTTTCCTGCAGGACTTTATCATTCACGGCGTGGAGATAACCTGTCGTGCCGAATACTTCCCAGTCTTTGATGCTGAAAGGCCAGTTCCAGGATCCTTCGATGATGCCTGTAGCGTTGGGATAGTCAAGCAGGATCGTCGCGTCATCTTCCACTTTGGGATAGACGGAAGGTTTGATATGATGGAACACGGCTGTGACTGCGATCGGGGCCTGGCCGTGCATCAGCCAGGTCATGAGGTCGGCGCCGTAACAACCGAAGTCACGAGAAGCTCCGCCGCCGTTCTTTATGGGATCCGTCAGCCAATTGAGAAAGTCCGTGCTGCAGCCGATCTCTTTGGGGCCCTGGTGGCCATCGTGGGCGACCATTTTGCGGGGCTCACCGATGGCGTTGGCGTTGGCCATTTCATATAGTTGCTGGTTGGTATTGTACCAGGTGGTTTCATAGTTCGTGAGGACCTGAATGTGATATTGTTGAGCAAGGGCTGCGATGCGGTCGGCATCTTTGACCGTGGTAGCCAGAGGTTTTTCTACCATGACGGGGATGTGGAGTGGGGCGCAGATCTCTACTACGCCGAGGTGTTCGGAGATGGCGTTATAAGCCAATACTGCGTCGGGGTGAGTGTGAGAGATAAGGTCGGGAAGAGAATTATAAAACAGTGAGTCCGGGAGTTGGTAGCTTTTTTTGTAGCGGGCGATCAGCTGGGGATCAGATTCAGCGATGCCGGCGATAATGACTTCACCGCTTTTAAACTGATGCATGATGTTATGCACATGGTCATGCGTAAGGCCGGCTACCCCAACACGTAGAACTTTTTGCCCGAAGGTGGTGCTGGTGGGGAGGAAGATAATGCCAGTGAGGAGGAGAGAAATAAGAGACAAATGAGTGATTTTCATATTATTTATTTGGCAGATTTGAAGTGCATTAACAAAAAATTTGCAAGATATAACTGTTTTTGTACATGACTGGCAGTCATCTTGCAATATAATGTAAGTGTAGGTTAAAATTAGTTCATCAGCTCAACATCTATTTATGAAGAAGATCAAACTATCACTCATTTTATTATTAGCTCTTTCAATTGCGGCTATAAAATCCGATGCGCAGGTCATTGGTGTAGGGGTGAGCATCCGGGTCGGGCCTCCTGCCATACCAGTTTATTCTCAGCCTTTTTGTCCGGTGGACGGCTATCTTTGGGTGCCGGGTTACTGGTCATACGGGGATGACGGTTATTACTGGGTACCGGGCTACTGGTCGGCGCCGCCGATGGTCGGCTATTTATGGACGCCAGGTTACTGGGGCTATGCGGGCGGTCTTTACGGGTGGCATGGTGGCTACTGGGGTCCGCATGTAGGATTTTACGGCGGAGTTAATTACGGGTTTGGTTATGGCGGCGTCGGCTTCGTCGGTGGCGGCTGGGCCGGCGGGCATTTCCGGTATAATACCGCGGTGATGCATGTCAATACGACCATTGTACACAATACTTATGTCGACAGGACGGTTGTGCATGAAGGTGGCAGCCGGGTAGCATATAATGGAGGTCCCGGGGGGATCAATGCGCGGGCGACGGCGGGGGAAATGCAAGCGGCCAATGAGCATCACGTAGGGGCGACCTCAGCCCAGATGTCGCATCAACGGACAGCTGGTAACGATAGAAGTCAATACGCCAATGCAAACCATGGCCGGCCGGCGAATGCGGCAGTGTCCAGGACATCGGCCTATCACCCGGGCAATACCGGAAGTCTTTCGCATTCGACGACGATGAATCATACAGCGACCGCGAACAGACCGGCGGCAACGACGGGGGCGAATCATACGATGAGTCCGGTGAATCATGCACCGGCTCAGCATACGGCGCCTTCGCATCCGATGACACAGCATAGCGCTCCCCATCCGATGGCGCATGGGGGTGGAATGCGCGGAGGGGCACCACATGGCGGAGGGGCGCCCCATGGTGGCGGCAGGCCGCGATAAAATTTGAAAGGTATTGCTATCTTAGTCCAATGAAAGCGATATCACTTGTCTTCATTATCATACTTGGAAGGATAGGTGCAATGGCTCAGCCGGCGACCTATCCTTCTTCTTTTACCGTAGCACAGGATGGCAGCGGGGATTTCAGGACCGTACAGGAGGCGGTGAATGCGGTTCGTG
>JAMFSL010000354.1 GCA_026225275.1 Puia dinghuensis | reverse complement strand
GCCACCTCTGGCTTCACTTCCGCGGCATCAACCGTAAAGGCGAGATCTTTTTCAACGGCCGGCGCCTGGGCCTGCTCGATGGCTTCATGCAACGCGGTGACTATGATATCACCGGACTCGTCACCTCAAAAGGCCCCAATGTCCTCGCCGTGCTGGTCCATTGGCCTGGCCGCCCTATCGCCAACCATGCCAGCCCCACCTATATCTCCAGCGATGGCTGGGATTGGATGCCAGCTGTACCGGGCCTTCTGGCAGGGATCACCGACGACGTATACCTGACGATTACCGGCGATGTCAATATCATTGACCCCTGGATCAGGACAGAAACGGCTTCTGACAAAGAGGCCCGGTTGTCACTGCAGGTGAAACTGGCCAACCATTCTGCTGCACCCACTACGGGTTTGCTGACAGTGAATATCGAACCCGGCCATATCACCCTTACCCGTCAGATGACCCTTGCTCCCCTTTCCACAGACTCGGTGGCTTTCTATGCCCCCCATGATGCAGCTCTTGTCGTGCATAACCCAAGGCTCTGGTGGCCCAATGGCTATGGAGCACCTAACCTTTACACATGTCGGTTTACCTTCCGCACGGATACCCATGCATCTGACCGCGTTACCGATAGCGCCGTTGTCCCATTCGGTATCCGCCAATATAGTTATGACACCACCAACGGCGTCTTCCATCTTTGGGTCAACGGCCGACGAATCTTCGTCCGCGGAGGCAATTGGGGGATGAGCGAATACCTGCTACGTTGCCGGGGCGCGGAATATGACTATAAGGTGCTGCTGCATCGTGAGATGCATTACAACATGATCCGCAACTGGATCGGTTCTACAACGGACGATGCCTTCTACGACGCCTGCGACAAATATGGCATCATGGTCTGGGATGATTTCTGGCTGAACTCCCATCCCAACCTGCCGGATGACGTCGCCGCCTTCAACGACAACGCGATCGAAAAGATTAAAAGAATCCGAAATCATCCTTCGGTCGCGGTATGGTGCGGCGATAACGAAAGCCAACCGCTCCCACCGCTGAATGAAGACCTGCGACAAGACGTCGCCACCTTCGATCATGGCGACCGCTGGTATCAACCTAATTCCCACGCCGACGCGCTCACCGGCAGCGGCCCCTGGACAAATGCCAGTGCGGCCTGGTATTTTACCCGATATCCCGGCGGCTTCGGCGGCAGTCCCGGCTGGGGCTTTCGTACCGAGATCGGCACCGCCGTATTCCCCAATGCCGAGAGCTTTAAAGAGTTCATGCCCGATAGCGCCCAATGGCCCAGGAACGAACTTTGGGACAAACATTTCTTCGGCCCTTCGGCCGCGAACGGCGGTCCCGACAACTATGCGCGTACCATTACCCAGAGCTATGGCCGGCCCGAAAACATCGAAGATTTTTGCCGCAAAGCGCAATTACTAAATATCGAAACCAACAAAGCGCTGTACGAAGGCTGGCAACATCATATGTGGGACGACGCCTCCGGTGTGATGACCTGGATGAGCCAATCGGCCTATCCTTCGATGGTCTGGCAGACCTATGATTATTATTACGATCTCACGGGCGCTTACTGGGGCGTCCGTAAAGCCTGCGAACCGGTCCATATCCAATGGAGCTGTGCCGATAACACGGTAAAGATCATCAATACCACCGGAAAAGACCTGTATCAGCTGCATGCCCGCGCTATCGTCTACAACATGGACGGCACCACCGCGACAGTCTACGGCAAGACCATTGTGACGGATGCTCCCACTGACACAACGACTGAATGTTTCCGCCTACCCTTCGGCCCGGATGGCCAACGGCATTCGGATCTTTCACCTGTTCAGTTCATCCGGCTTCTCCTGACGGATGACAAGGGCAGCCCGCTCTCGGACAATTTTTACTGGCGCAGCGACAAAGGCAACGATTATACCGCCCTGAATAGCCTGCCCGTTGCACACTTGGACGTAACGTCCCATTTAACCCGCAAGGACGGGCGTGCGGTCATCGAAGCAACAATTTCCAATCCCGGCCACACTGTAGCCTTCGCCATCCGCGTCCAGGCCCTTCGCACCAGCGACAACAAAAGGATTCTTCCCGCCCTTCAGGACGACAACTATTTCACCTTACTGCCAGGCGAATCCAAAACCATCCATATCTCCTTCGACCCTGCATTGCTGCCCGATGGTCGCTACAAACTCCTCGCCGAACCTTATAACCATGCCGCACCCATTGCCAAAACTCCGGATATCCCGCTGACACTCGCCTCCCCGCTGCAAAGCAATATGGTGATCCAGCAAAACAAGCCCTTCACGATCTGGGGCCATGCCAATCCCGGCGACGCCGTCAGCATCCGGGCCGACTGGCTGCCCGGTCCTGTCACCGTTTATGCCGACACTGCCGGCGTCTTTAGCGCTACCGTCAGTGTGCCTGTCATTACACCAGGCGACTATCGCGAGCATTCGCTCACCGCAGGCTGCGGCAGCGAGATGGTCACCCTTTCCCATCTGCTGATCGGTGAAGTATGGTTTTGCAGCGGCCAGTCGAATATGCAATTCAGCATGTCGACTGTACTGGATTCGACCGCCGATATCGCCGCCGCCCACTATCCGCATATCCGCCTGTTCAATGCGAACCTGAACTTCAGTGACCATCCGCTGGACGAAATTGGCGGCAGCTGGGTCGAGTGCACACCCAAAACGGTACGCGGGTTTAGCGCGGTAGGCTACTATTTCGGCCGTCAATTGCAACAGACCCTGAACGTTCCCGTAGGTATCATCTTTTCCGGTATCGGCGCCTCTGCCGCCCAAGCCTATGTGCCCAGACCCGCATTAGCAGCAGATACGATGCTCGACCGGTGCTATCTCGAGCCCTATCTTCAGGGCCCGCATGGCCATGAACCCGTGGACGGTGGCTTTTCGTTCGAGAAAGTGACCCGTCCCTTTCTCCTGTACAATGCCATGATCTATCCCTTCCGTCATCTTTCGATTCGCGGTTTCTGCTGGTACCAGGGTGAATCCAACCGAATGGAAAGGGATGCCTATACTTTGCTTACCCAGACCCTGATCCGCAACTGGCGCGATGTCTTCGCCCAGGGCGACCTACCCTTCTATTATGTGCAGGTTGCGCCCTTTTTCTATGACAAACCCGATTCGACGCTGGCAGATTACGCCTTCTTCCGCGAGGCCCAGGAAAAAGTCGCCACGCTGCCGAATACCGGAATGGTGATCACCATGGACGTCGGCGAAGGTAAAAACCTGCACCCGATCAATAAAAAACCGGTCGGCGAACGCCTCGCCGCCATGGCCCTCAACCGTGAATATGGATTGTCGGCCACAGTATACCGTGGTCCGCAATATGGATATATGGAGATCTCCGGCCGGAAAGCCATCATCCATTTCGAACCGGGCACTGTGACCGGCGGCCTCAGAACGCGGGATGGCAAAGAACCTGCTTTCTTTACAATAGCAGGCCGCGACCATGTCTTCTATCCGGCGCTGGCCCGCATCGAAGGTAACGAGATGATCATCCACTGCGATAAGGTGAAACAACCTGCGGCCGTCCGCTATGCCTTCACCAACTACCCCGTGACAAATCTAGAGAATGGTGCTGGCTGGCCTGTCGTACCTTTCCGAACCGACAACTGGCCGGAAAAAACGCCATCGCCGGAAAACAAATAATATGACATTGCATCGAAAATATCAGCCTTTACTTGCATCCTTGCTCTTATTGTCCTGCATCCTCCATGCGCAGCCGCAAGCACACACCCCCGCCGCGCAGCCGCAACCCGCCTTTTTCATCGACGGCTACCACGGCGGCATCTACGGCCACATTCCCCCATGGCAAACAAAATTCATGGTCGACAAGCTGGATCAGTGTCCCGATTGGAAAATCAACCTCGAGCTGGAACCTGAGTCCTGGGACACGATCGCCATCAACGATCCCGCAGCATACGCAGTATTCAAGACCCGGATAGTTGATCAGTCGGCACAGGGCAGAATAGAGTATATCAATCCCGCATACGGCCAATCCTACCTGTACAATATTTCCGGTGAAAGCATCATCCGGCAATTCTACTATGGAATGCGTAAGCTGAGACAGCATTTTCCGGGTCTTATCTTTTCGACCTATTCTTCGGAAGAGCCTTGCTTTACCAGCGCACTCCCCCAGATCCTCCGGTCCTATGGGTTTACCTATGCTTCGTTGAAAAACCCCAATACCTGCTGGGGTGGCTATACCCGTGCCTATGGCGATGGTCTCGTCAACTGGATCGGCCCTGACGGTTCCCGCGTGCTGACGGTTCCGCGCTATGCCGTAGAAGCGCTGAAACCACATTCAACTTGGGAGACGATCGCATCGAATAATTCTATCGCCTATGTCCTCAGCGCCTTCCATGCTGGCATCGTCCATCCTGTGGGCATGTGTCTTCAGGACGCGGGCTGGGCATATGGTCCCTGGATCAAACCCGGCGAAACCTACCAGCCTCAGCCAGGCGACACACAGGATGTCACCCATTCCTATCAACCCACAGTGTACGAAACCTGGCGCGGCTATTTCGAAAATGAAACCACCCGGCAAACGGATCAGGATTGGCATTTCACCCAGGAAGATGTGCTGACAAGCCTCGTATGGGGTGGGCAGATCCTGCAGCAGGTTGCCCGTGAAGTCCGGATGGCGGAGAACAGGATCGTCGCCGCCGAAAAGCTGGCATCGATGGCAGCACTATATAAAGCTACCCCCTGGCCCGGTGCTTCCCTCGACGAAGCCTGGCGAACCCTCCTCCTGTCCCAGCATCATGATTGCTGGATCGTTCCCTATAACGTCCGGCAAAATCTCACCTGGGCCGGCCATACGAAACAGTGGACGGGAAATACACTGAACCGTAGCGACAGTATCCTGGATCAGTCCATGACAGCGCTGATCTCCCCGGCAGCCGCTGACCATATTACCGTATTCAATACCACCGCCGCCGACCGCGACGAATGTGTAGAGATCAGGCTGCCTGAAGGATGGACCGGCGCCATCATAAAAGACAACGACAATCACCCAATAACAAGCCAGCCCACCAAAACAAAAACGCTGATCTTCCGTGCCCATGTCCCGCCACTGGGCTACTCCGTCTACCATCTGCAGCAAGCGCAAGGTCTTGAACAAACCGAAGCCGCCTCCCGACAAACCGAAGCCGCCTCCCGGCAAGACACGCAAGGCGCCCACGCCACGCACGATAGCAACGGAACCTTCCGTATCGAAACAGACCTCTACACCATGATCCTCGATCCGGCCAAAGGCGGCGCCATCACCCGCCTGGCCACCAAAGGACGCAAAGCAAAAGTATTCACCGACGCAAAGGCATTCCACCACTTCAACGAACTACGCGGCAATTTCTACCGTGAAGGCGGATTCCACTCCAGTACGGAAGCCCCCGCGAAGGTAGAAATCCTCGAGAATGGCCCACTTCGGGTACGGGTACAGGTGAACGGCCAGATCGCAGGCACCCCTTTCACCCAATGCCTCACCCTGCAACAAGGCGAACCCCGCATCGATATCCATTTGCAGATTGACTGGACTTCCAACCACGCCATCGGTGAGTCTCCGGACAGCATCAAAGGTTATCCCCTCAAAAAAGAATTTTATAACGATACCTTCAAATTACAGGCGCTGTTTCCTGCGGCGCTCCATGGTCAGCAGATCTATAAAAATGCTCCTTTCGACGTCTTGAAAAGCCGGCTGGACAATACCTTTTTCGACAGCTGGGATAGCATTAAAAATGTAGTTGTCGTCAATTGGGTCGACGTCACGGACAAAGACGATCAATATGGAGTAGCTGTCTTCTCCGATCAAACGACATCGTATGCCCATGGCGCGAACTATCCGCTCGCACTGACGATCCAATATTCCGGCCCCGGACTCTTTGGCCGTGACTATTCGATCACCAGCCCCACAACGATGGACTATGCGATCCTGCCCCATGCCGGTCGCTGGGACCAGGCAGGGATTTGGACGGCAGCTACCCGATATAATGAACCGCTGCTGACAAAAATGGGCGCAGCGTATTCCTTCCATTCAATGCTTCAGCTATTTAACTCCGGTTGGGAAGTCTCGTCGATCACCTCCTCCGGTACCGATCTGCTGATAAGGCTCTTCGATGCCGAAGGAAAAGACAGCCTGCAACGCATCTACCCCGCCTTCCCGGTAAAGACGGCATTCTTGGTTGCGCTGGATGGACACGAAATTCAGCAGTTGGATAGTCGGCAGGACGCCCAGGGAAAAACCTATATCGCCTTATCCGCACCGCGTTTCGGTATTCGAACCATAAAATTTAAAGATGTACTAAAATGAGAAAAGCATTCCTCATCCTCCTTTCCGTTTTAACCGCTGGCATCACTTCAACCGCCCAGGCCCAGACCCAGCCCTTCAAAACCGGTGACCGCATCGCCTTCGTCGGCAATAGCATCACCGAACAAGGTTATTACGAATCTTATGTCTGGCTGTACTACATGCTGCACTTCCCCAATCGCCGGATCACTATATTCAACCGCGGCATCGGCGGCGATGTGGTTAAACAGATGTACGACCGCTTTGATGACGACGTGGTACCTGCCGATCCGACAGTGATCTGCCTGACCTTCGGTATGAATGACACCGGCTACTATGAGTTTCTCGCGGCCAATGCCGATTCTACCGCTAAGGTCCGCATCGATCGGTCCCATCACTATTTCGATCTGCTGGCAGACAAATTGAAAGCAATGCCGAATGTCAGAAAGATCATGATCGCAGGCTCGCCTTATGACGAGACGGCCAAGATCAAAGGCAATTACTTCCCGGGTAAAAGCAAGGCCATGGAACAAATCATCGCCTTCCAGCACCAGGCAGCTCAGGATAATCATTGGGGATGGGTTGATTTCTTCCATCCGATGACCGAAATCGACAGTCGGGAACAGCAAAAAGACTCCACCTTTACTCTCACCGGCACGGACCGCATACATCCTGGTAATCACGGCCATTTCGTGATGGCATGGCTCTTCCTGAAAGCACAGGGCCTGGATTCGTTACCCGTAGCGGATATTGTCATCGACGGCGACCGCCTCGACCGCTCGACTAACTGCAAGATCACTGATTTAGCCGCTACCCATACGGACGTCCATTTTAATTATCTGGCCAGCTCACTACCCTTCCCCGTCGATACCGTTCCCCGGCTCTGGGGCAACCCGCACCGTCAGTCGGAAGCACTCTCCGTTATGCCATTCTATAGCAGCTTTGACAGAGAGCTTCTCCGTATCGGCAACCTGAGCGCCGGTAATTATCAGCTGACTATCGACCATCAACCAATTGCACAGTTCACCGCGGATGAATTAGCCCAAGGTATCAACCTCGCTAAGCTCACCAATACCCCGGAATATGAGCAGGCCGTGTCGGTACTGCAGCTAAACGAAGAGCGGATGGCGCTCGAATCAAAACTGAGAGCTTATTACTACGTGCAATTCGATTGCCTGCGTGATCTCGGCATGAAGTTCAAAGACGGCCTCGCAGCCATGGATTCCGTCAATATTGCTTCGGCGAAGAGATGGGACATTGCATCCAAGCGGGACAACTATCGGTTCGCTCGTTTCCCTGCCGTCCGCGTCGCCTGGCAAAAAGAGATCGATATATTAATCAACGAAATCTATACCGCGAACCAGCCCAAAACACATCTCGTCGAAATAAAAAGACTGGACCTTTAGTCCATGTATTCGTTCAGGCTGTTCCGCATAATTTTTAGTGCCTTAACAATATGCTTCTCTACCGTGCTGACAGATATATTGAGATTTTCGGAAATGACCTTATAGGATTTGCAGTCCTTCCTGCTCATAAGGAATACAGCCTTGCACTTCGGCGACAACCGGGCAAGGGGAGCGGCCTGCTGATCGAAAACATAAAGACCAACTGCTATTGCACGACTTCTTTCTTTGACAAGGGGATCATCATCTAATGGATCTACGGAACCGATCCTTTTAATATTGCGCGGGAATGTCATAGCCAGTAAATAAAATAACAATAATACTATGAAACGATTTGCTTTTCCCTTCCTTGTACTCTTTGTCTTTATACAGGCACACAGCCAGCCATCCCCTCCGCCGCAAAAGATCCTTGCAGATCCTTCCACTGCTCTGGGCGGCACCTCGAGCCAACTGCTCGACTCCGTCGAATTCATCCCCCTGGAGACATCCAAAGCTTCCGTCTTCGGCTCTATCTGGAAAATGG
>JAMFSL010000353.1 GCA_026225275.1 Puia dinghuensis | reverse complement strand
GCCTCCGACGAATTCAACAAAGGTGAATTCGCCCCCAAACGTGACGGCGAATATGCCCCCGGTGGCGGCAACCCCGTCGACGAGATCCTGCCGATCCTCAAAGACCCGCAGGCCCCTGTCATGCTGACCCGAGCCGATGCCATCCCCGAAAAATACCGGCATCCGATGGTCTACTTCAAACCCGCCCTGGGTCTCGTCCTCCTCCGGGAGCAGATCCTGGGTAAGGACCGCTTCGACTATGCTTTCAAACGCTATATCCGTTCCTGGGCCTTCCGCCACCCCGGCCCTTACGACTTCTTCAAAATGATGGATAACGAAGCCGGCGAAGACCTATCCTATTTCTGGCGGGGATGGTTCCTCCACAACTGGAGCTATGACCTCGCCGTCCAGAGCGCCAGCAGCACGGCCACCGGAGCGGAGGTCACCATCGCCAACCTTGGCCAGATGGCCCTTCCCGCCACCCTGGAGCTCACCTGGAAGGACGGGAGCAAACAACGCATAGCCCTCCCCGTAGAGACCTGGCTGCAGTCCGGCACCCGTACCCTACACTTCCCGACCACCCAGCCCCTGATCGCCGTCACCCTCGATCCCGACCATGTGCTGCCTGATGGGAATCGCGACAACAACAACTGGAAAATACCCAATCCATGAGATATTTACTCTTCCTCCTCCTTTTCGGCGCCGCGCTGTCCGCTGCTGCCCAGGATACCACCCAATCCCCTGCGCTCGCGAAACTGCGGGCACACCGGGCCGCGCTCGGCCAATCCATAGATTCGTTAAAGAATCTCTCTAACGCAGCCACCGCCGGCTTCTATTCACAGGATGAACTGCTGCAATCCCTGAACGCCATGAAGCAATCGCGCCAGGACAACGCCGGCAAGCAATTGACCCAGTCGCAATTAGACTCCCTGGATCTCCGGATAAAGTCACTGCAGACCCTAAAAAACGCTGAATCCATCCGTCAGAATACACTGTTTCGCGAGTTGGACAGTTGCGTCCATGTGGCCAACATCCTGGATAAAAAGATCAGCCGCGCCGCCGGTAAGACATCACCTCCACCGGCCTCTCACTGAGCGAGTTGGCTTACAAGGGCTTAACAAAGGGTCGCCCCCAAAAAAAGCCTTGAAAAAAAGTTTTCCGAAATGGTTTTTGCCCTTATCTTTGCACTCCTTTGGACGGAATACCAACTGTTTAGGGGATTTGGGAGTTTAGCTCAGCTGGTTCAGAGCATCTGCCTTACAAGCAGAGGGTCGGGGGTTCGAACCCCTCAACTCCCACAAAAGGCCTCGATGTTTCGAGGCTTTTTTATTTTGATGAGACTGTGCCGCTAACCACATCACGCCTTTCTGATTGTCAAATACATGCACTTGTCAGTATACCCCTCTCTAAAGCCCAGCAAAGCGCATCTGTAATTTTGCATTCTCGTTTGGAGCACACATTTGTCGGAAATTTTGAAGTTTGCACACGAAATTTGCCCTGAAAAAGCATCTGCCTGTTTTCATTAACGCAACACATTGATTTTCATCCGATTTAGAATAATCAGAGAAAATAAGTAAATTTGTAGAAAGCCATATTTTATGGATCTTATAATCGATTTTGACGGCATTCAGGACTCCTCAAAACAGGATTGGTTACTTCGTACATTGAAACTAATGGGCATAGATTATCATACCGCCGAAAAGCCGCAAACGTTCGATGAATATAATAATGACCTCGAAGCGGGTAATGTCGAATTTGAAATGGGCAATTTTATGACCAATGATCAATTGAAGAAAGAGATCAAGTCATGGTAATAATATCAACAAGCCAGAAAAAGTCCTTCCGCCTAAACCATTCTCATTGCGATCCAGTCAGACCATCAATTGAGATTAAATTATGGGAAGGATTGGTCTTGTAAGCTCCCACAAAAGTCGCCCACCAGGTTTAGAGAAAAATCTCTAACTTAAATGGAGCAATTATGAAAAAAGTAAGATTCACGGAGACACAGATCATCTCCATTCTCAAGCAACAAGAAGCCGGCATATCCATCAAGGATCTCAGCCGGGAACACGGGGTCAGCGAGGCAACCATCTACAATTGGAAGGCAAAGTAAGGTGGTATGGAGGCCAACGAGGTGAAGCGAATGAAGGATCTCGAAGAGGAAAACAACCGGTTGAAACGGATTGTGGCCAACCTAACGCTGGAAAATGATGCCATCAGAAATGTGCTGGAAAAAAAGTACGGCGGCCTGACGACAAACGGGAAGCAGTAGAACTGCTGGTAAAGGAGAACGTGAGTGTTCGTCAGGCCTATAAGCTGGTCAAAATGCCTCGATCTGTATTCCGGTATACCAAGGTGCCCAAAGACGACAGTGTACTGATGGCTGCCCTGGAGGAACTGGTCACCAAGCATCCGACCATCGGCTTTTGGAAGTGCTATTATCGGCTTCGTAGGAAAGGATATGGGTGTAACCACAAGCGGCTTTACCGGGTATACAAGCTCTTAAGGCTCAATGTCCGCCGTAAGATCAAGCGGAGGCTGCCAGAACGGGTCAAACAGCCGCTACTTGTTCCGGAAGCGCTCAACCAGGGCTGGAGCATGGATTTCATGTCGGACAGCCTTGTTGATGGAAGACGTTTCAGGTTGCTGAATATCATCGATGACTACAACCGGGAATC
>JAMFSL010000061.1 GCA_026225275.1 Puia dinghuensis | reverse complement strand
GGTACTCCGGTAATAGCCCTTTTCGGCATCCGGAAGATAGATACGGGCTGTCACGATGCCATTGCTGATATCGGCCTGCGGGAAAGACGGTATTGCACCCGTCCCCTGCGCAAACCCGGATAGATGCCATAAAATCACCACACAGAACAGGAAGAACTGTTTCATATGTCATGCATTTAGGGCCGGACGATGGTGCCATCCCTCTTGCGGATCGTCCATTTACCGGCGTTATTATTGATCGGATATTTGGCAGCCAGCTTTTCATTGATGTCTACTCCCAGACCCGGAGCTTCATTGATGTACATATATCCTTTCTTGAGTGTCGGACTGCCGGGAAAAACTTCTATCAGTTGATCGGAGAAGAAGACCGATTCCTGGATACCGAAATTCCAGATATTGAGATCGATATGGCATTGCGCCGCATGGCCGACAGGAGATACATCCCCCGGACCATGCCAGCCGGATTTGACATTGAAGAATTCCCCGAGGTGAGCAATCTTCATCGCAGGAGTGATGCCGCCAATCTGCGAGACATGACAGCGGATATAATCAAAATCGCGTCTCGTCATATAATCGATGAACTCGTTCTGATTGTTGAAGAGCTCTCCCATGGAGAAAGGTACCGTCGTCGCAGCCCGTAGCTGGGGGAAAAGGTGCATATTCTCCGGAGTAAGGGGATCTTCGATCCAGTAAGGATCGTATTCCTCTATCCGCTTGCACATATTGATCATATCCTGTGGCTGCACCCGCTCGTGGGTATCATGCAGCAGTTCTACTTCCTCGCCACAGGTTTTGCGCACGGTCTCGAACATTTTGGGAACGGCCTTGACATAGGCGCGGGGGTCTATAAAATCATCGGAGGCCCTGCCGAAGCCGGCATCTTTGAAATCGGGCTGCTGGGCAAGATATAGCGATCCATAGCCGCCTTGCTGGATACGCACATGCCGAAAACCCTGCTCCATATATTTCTGTACATTGGTTGCAACTTCTTCAGGCGTTTTTCCATCAGCATGGGCATAGCAATCGACGGCAAAACGGGACTTACCGCCCAGTAGCTGGTATACTGGCATATTGGCACGCTTGCCCTTGATGTCCCAGAGGGCCTGGTTCAATCCGCTCAACGCATTATTCAGCACCGGACCATTACGCCAGTATGAGCTGACAAAAGTAGCCTGCCAGAGGTCTTCGATATTATCTACGTCCTTGCCGATACAGAAGTCCGGCAGATAGTTGTTGATGGCCGTGACGACCACTTCTGCCCGTTGAGTAAAGGTGGCGCACCCGATACCATATAGTCCGGGTTCGGACGTTTCTACTTTTACGATGACGAGATTCGATCCCTGCGGAGCAGTCCCAATAGCTTTGACCGATCGGATAGTGACGGGCGGAAGCCCGGCGGCATAAGAAGGAGTGGCCTGGTCACGACTCTCCTCCTGGTCACGACTCTCCTCCTGGTCACGGCTCCCACGTCCGTTGGCTTGGGTCAAAGCCGGGATAGCGGTCCCGAGTAAGCCTCCCGCTGATCCGAGCCCCAGCATCTTCATCAGCTGACGACGATTCAGATTGGAATTTTTCATATGCATGCAATTGTTTTTTTTAAACATTGGTTCAGGGAGCCAGCTCGTATGGCGCACCTTTAACCGATAGCGTTCCGCCGACCACCGATCCGGCAGTCAGTGACGCGGGCAGCGGCTGCCCGCCACCCATAAAGATCTCTACCTTACCTGTCATCTCAGTGCGACGACCCGTTGCATCCACAAGGGATAGCGCACGCGGAGACAATTTCATCTGCACTGTCTTCTTTTCTCCGGGCATCAGATGGATCCGGGCAAACCCCTCCAGCGCATGAAGGGGAGCACGGCCCGTATAGCCCGTATGCCGGACATACAGCTGTACCACTTCGTCACCTTCCCTTCCGCCGGTATTCTGCACTGTAACGGTGACGGGCACTTCCATTCCCGCAGATACCTCTACCGGCAGGGACAACTGGCTGTAGACAAAGCTGGTATAGCTCATTCCGTACCCAAACGGATATAATGGCTCTCCCTTGAAATAGCGATAGGTCCTGCCCTCCATGCTGTAATTAGAGAAGTCCGGCAGCTGATCGACAGATTTGTAAAAAGTCACGGGTAACCGGCCCGCAGGATTATAATCTCCAAAAAGTACGTCGGCTACTGCTGTACCGGCCGCTTCGCCGCCATACCAGGCATCGAGGATGGCAGGCAGATGGGCAGACTCCCATTCCGTACTGATCGCACTTCCGGTCATCATCACGAATATCACCGGTTTCCCGGTGGCATATAAGGCTTTCATTAATTTTGTCTGGACGGCAGGCAGCGCGATGGAAGTACGATCGCCCCCGCTAAATCCATCTAAATGGACATCCCTCATCTCTTCTCCTTCCAGCCTGGGAGAAATGCCGCCGACGAATACGATGACATCGGCATCCTTCACCCGGGCAGCCACAGCATCCACATCGGCAGATGCTGCGCCCTGTACATAATCCACTCCTTTTTCATAATACACGTTTGTTCCGGCCGGCACCTTGCCCCGGATACCTTCCAGCACGGTGACCGTGTGATCGGGAAACCCATTATAATTGCCTAACACAACGGTGCTGTCGTCGGCATTGGGCCCGAGAACGGCGATCTTTCGGATATGCCTGGCATCCAGCGGGAGAAAATGATGATCGTTCCTCAACAGCACAATAGATTCCCTGGCCATCAGAAGGGCCTGGGCCTGATGCTCCGGACTTAGCACTTCCGTCATGGGTGTTTGCGCATATTTCACCATCGCGGGCGGGTCGAACATCCCCAGGCGAAACCGGATCTCCAGCAGATGATAGACGGATGTATCTATCTTCGATTCCGCCACAAGTCCGCTCTTCACCGCCGCAACTAAAGACTGATACGAGCTGCCGCATTCGACATCAGTGCCGTGAATGACGGCATCGGAAGAAGCCGAAGCTGCATTGGGGCTAAAATTGTGCGAGGGGTACTTTGTTTCGTAAAAATCGTCGATGGCGCCGCAATCGGACGTCACATAGCCGCGGAACTTCCATTTGTTATACAGAATGTCTGTCATCAGCAGGTCGCTGCCACAACAGGGTTGCCCTTCAATGGAATTATAGGCACACATCACGGAAGCTACTTTTGCATCTACGACCAACGTCCGGAAGGCGGGGAGATAAGTGTCCCACAGATCGTAGTCTGATGGCCTCACGTCAAAGCTGTGGCGGGTGGTTTCCGGGCCGCTGTGCACGGCAAAATGTTTGGCGCATGCCGTTATCTTGAGATAATTCGGGTCATCGCCCTGAAAGCCCTTCACCAGCGCCATCCCCATCTGTCCCGTGAGATAAGGATCCTCGCCGTAAGTCTCCTGCCCCCTGCCCCATCGGGGATCCCGGAAGATATTGATGTTCGGGCTCCAGAAAGTCAGCCCTTCATAAATATCGCGCTGCCCCTCCCTTTCGTACTGGTGATGGATGGCCCTGGCCTCTGTCGATATCATCGTCGCCATCCGTTGCAGATTGGGTTGATCGAAAGTAGCCGCATTGCCGATGGCCTGAGGAAAGACGGTAGCATGCTTGCCGGTGCGCGCTACACCATGCAACCCTTCACTCCACCAATTATAAGCCGGGATACCTAACCGGTCAATGGCCGGTGAAGCGTTCATCATCTGCGACACCTTCTCTTCCAGGGTCATCCTTCGGAGCAGGTCCTTGATCCTTACTTCCATAGGCAATTGCGGGTTACGGTAGGCAGTATCCTGTGCATCGGCAGTCCGTGGGCCCGACGCGATCATCAATGCTAACAAAAAGGCAATGGCGTTTGTATATCTCATCATTTTTTAATTAGTCAGCGGAAAGTTACGAAACTACTCTTTCCGTCCAACCATATTTCGGCAATCGATCACATCCGCCCGGCGAGCGGCCGGTGTCACTACCAGTTCCGTCAACCGGCCCTTGCGAACCTTGCCCTGAATAATAGTGCGGTAAGGCGCATGCAGCTTGAAATCGGCATTCCAGTCCGCCGGCCACGCAGGCAACAACAGCAGCCGACGACCATCAGTCTGCAACAGCATTTGCTGCAATCCGTTCGCTCCATTGCCGCCATTGTCCTGGTCAGGCTGATAATCATGGCCTGCCGCCCAAAAAGCATCGAACTTCTGGCCAGGGTCCTTCCGTGTGAAGGCATAACGGACATCTTCCGCCGCAACATCTGTATAGCCCAGCATGGCCGCCTCGACAGGATCCTGTGACCAGCAGCCCTTTTGCGGGCATTTGCGGATATCGAAACTGTGCCGCGCCAGCGCCAGGTCGGGTTTTCCCACGCCATACAGACGGAAAGGATAAATGGCATAGAGCTCCGGATTTTCTTCATTGTGGGCTTTGGCCGTTTGTGGGCCGGTATAGGGAAGAAGATGCCCCTCCCCGTCGCCGGGATCGACCGGCAAGGACGGAACAATAGCCAATAACTTACGCCATTTCTCTTTCAAGGGGTCCGACGCCAGTACAGCCGGCAACGTCAGCATCCGGCCGAGGACCGCATGCAGGCCCGCAAGGTCGGGCGCAGGGTCATGCACCTTCCAGAACATCTCGATGGAATTGTCAGGGTCCAGCAGGAGATGGCCCACGCTGTCCCGCGGAAAATGCCGGTCGAAAAATTCAAGGCCCGCAGCCGCGATAGGCAGCAGGTATGTCCGGGCAAAATCAGCATCGCCGGTATAATCGTAATAGTCCAGCATCATCATGCTGAGCTCCAGGATGGGCGTAAAATAATGATGGGTATAAAGGGCCTGCTCATCGGGTCCCATGAAGGGCAGGCCTCCCCAGAATGGCGAGGTTTCCTGGAAATAAACGCCTTCATGGCCGTAATATTTCTGCACGAGCGCGGAATTGCCGGGCAGCATCTGCCTGTACATCCGGAACAGCGGCAACATCAGATCGAAATCACCGGCCATCAGACAGGGCCAGTACATGGGCCGGGTATTCTGAAACCAGTATTGCCCGCCCCAGGCACGGAAGTCGGCATTCATGGGACGGGCCTGCCCATTGGCCTTCCAGCCAGGATTGTCGACGACGAAGATCGAGCCGTTGAACTTGATGGGATAAGCTCCCCGCCCGGCACAGGCGGTGACGAACCGCTGGAGGATATACCCGCGGGTGATGCTGTCCGTAGTGCTATTGCCGCTACCCGCCGCCCCGTTATTACTATGCAGGAAAATATAGCTCCGCTCCCAGAATCGTCCCCACCATTGATCATGTGCCACCCGGGCGGCCTGAATGCCGATTTGATCTGTCGCAACGGTTTGCCTGGCGAGACGCCCGAGAAATTCTCCTGCGGATGAAGTCGTCGCCGTCAGCACATGAATAGAGATCAGTCGTGTCGCCGAAGGAGCCGCAGACTTCAGGGTGGTATCGTCCTCACGGAGCAACCCGCTGCCTTCGATAGTAGCTCCCCAGGTAGTATTAGCCAGATGTGCGTCTGCTAGCCGGTCATCCCCCAGCCCGGGATTGCGATGGTACCATGTCAGCGAGGCACGACGACCTGCCGGTACAATGGTATCTCCCTGGTCAAGACGCCAGTCGTACAACGTCACGCTGGCATCAGCCCGCCGCCCCCCGATCTGGACATGTATAACGGGATGATTCGCATCTACCCATATTCGATAGTTAACCCCGGATGCCCCCGCTCCCTCGGCGATATCGATCGCCCCCCTGCCCGGATGCAGGGTTTGCCGGAAGGGACCGCCTGAGGCCAGTGGATTGGAATTAATATGAACACGCACAAGACCCAGTTTCATCAATTCCCCGCCCTGCTGCATCCATGGGTCTGCAGCCGGGTCCTTTTCACCTCCCCATGCATCTGTTTTGGAAATATAGAACAGCAGATCGCCGCCCGGTTCGACCCAGACATTTAATCCAATGTCGCCATTGCCCAGCGGCATCGACGCCGAAGAACCCGTGCCGGGCTTATCCCAGGAGACGCCATAGGCGTCGGCGCGGGCTGATGGAGATTGCGCGGTCACGGATGGCATGCCGGCCACTGCGGCGCCGGCCAGAAGGAAGAGGCAGGGAAAGAACACATTTTTCATATCAAGCAATTATTGCGATCGGTAGGGTGCAAGTAAGCGCCGGGACCTTAATAAGGGGGTTAATTAATGACTAATTCCAAATTAAACCGGCTAATTTCCTCATTCTTCGCTTTTTCGTTAATTTCTTACCTTAGCTGTAAATGCCCCTTACCCATGCGAAGAGGACTGTTGCTGTTGGTTAGCTTTATTCTGGTGTGCTCTCTGGCCGCCCAATCTATTGATCAAAAAGCATCAGACGCCTGGGTGATCTCCCGGATGGTGGAAAAATACCATGTATCGCCCCGGCCACTAACTAAAGATATGTCAGCGGCTATTTTCACCCGCATGCTGGATGATCTCGACGGCCAACACCTCATTTTTACCGCCACCGATATGCGGCAACTCAGCGCATACCGGCTGACACTGGACGACGAAATCCTGAACAAACGCACCGGTTTTCTGACGTTGCTGTCGGGTCTGTACCAGCAACGGCTGAAGCAAACCGATTCGATGGCCGATATGATCGGAGCCAAACCTTTCAATTTTTCTCTTCACGAATCGCTGACCGTAACGGAGGACACTTCCTCACCCGCCGACCGGCAGGCCGCACGCACCAAAATATATAAGCTGCTGAAATATTCAGTCGGCCATACGATTGCCGGTGATATGCTGAAAAATAGTGCGTTGACGACCAAATCCAGGGACAGCCTTGAAATCCTGCTGAGGAAAAAGGCAACTGCCCGGCTGAAACGAACGATACAGCGGGTGCTTCAAAACCCAATGGGCATAGACAATGTAGTAGGCGCTATGTATTGCCAGGCGCTGGCTAACTGTTACGACCCGCATACGGACTACTTTCCGCCCGACGAAAAGACTGCCTTCGAATCGGAACTGGGCAACAAACCCTTGTCCTTCGGCCTGACGCTGGTCGAAGATGAAAATAGTAACGCGGTGATCGGCCGGTTACAGGCAGGAGGCCCCGCCTTTCAAAGCGGAAATCTCCATGCCGGCGACAAAATATTGGCCGTCCGGTGGGATGACAAGGATTCCATCGACGTATCGGGGGCATCCCTGGAAGAAACTCAACGGATACTGGAAGCCGAAGGAGGCAGCCGGCTGACACTTACGGTGAAGAAATCGGACGGTACTACCCGCGATGTCAGTCTTCAAAAGCAAAAGCTAGTCCTCAGCGAAGGCGATGAAGATAAAGTAAAAGGGTTCATCCTCAAGGGAGCTCAAACGGTAGGATATATTTCCCTGCCGGCTTTTTATTCGGATTGGGAAGATAGCAGAGGGCTCAACGGTTGCGCCAATGATGTCGCCAAAGAGATCCTCAAACTGAAAAAGGAAAATATCAACGGGTTGATCCTCGATCTGAGATACAATGGCGGAGGATCTATGCAGGAAGCCGTCGAACTGGCTGGTATCTTCATCGATAACGGACCTGTCGCGCAGATCAAAACACGGGATGCCAAAGTCATTACCCTCAAAGACGTCAACAGGGGAACCGTCTATGATGGTCCGTTGTTGCTGCTGGTCAATGGTAGCAGCGCCTCCGCCAGTGAGGTGCTGGCCGGCACCTTGCAGGATTATCACCGGGCCGTGATCGTCGGTTCACCGACCTATGGCAAAGCTACCGCACAGATCGTCCTGCCGATGGATACGACTGTCGATCTGGATACTTACACCGGTCAGGCGCAGGCATCCAGTTATATCAAGATGACGATAGAGAAATTATACCGGATCACCGGCAATACCGCCCAGCGTACCGGGGTGCAGCCCGACGTCATTCTGCCCGACCCTCCCGAAGCCCTGGCTCAGCGGGAGGCCGATGAAAAATTTGCGCTGCCGGCCACGACCATAGCAGCCAATAAATACTATCAGCCGCTGGCCCCGCTACCCATTGCGACCCTGCAGGCTGCCGCCAGGAAGGCCATGGATTCCTCCTCTTTCTTCAGGGAAGCCAACCTTCATCCATTGCCGGCAAAAAAGCCCCAACAGGATCTCTCCCTCTACCTCGACGATATCATAGCGGAAAGAAAGAAAGCCATTGCTGAAAGTTCAGCGGCAGCGGAAGACACAGACAAGACAACCCCCGGCTTCAGCATCGCGAATCCCGCCTATGAAAATCAGCGGTTACAGGCCGATCCCGAATGGAAAGAAATGAACGAAGAAAGGAAGAAGGACATGCTCCATGACCCCTATATAATAGTCGCGTATCAGTTGATCGCGCCATTCATGAAATAAATGAAATAATTTTTTATATTTACTCCCAACCTAAAACCAAACCATGAAGCGTTATCCCTTACCTTACCTCCTCGCATTCACAGGAATGCTATTGCTGTCTTTTTCCCTGATCGCACAGAACCTCGATAATCCGGGAGAGTATATGACCGCTCTTACTAAGGCCCGCGGCGAAATGGATACCAAGTATATGCAGTATATGAGCGCCGCCGCTCACGGTCGCCGGGCAAGAAAAGTGGAAAAGCTCCGCCAGGCAGTGCTGGACAATATCACCGACAGTCGCTATAAGACGACAGATCTCCCTATTTACAAGGGTGATAACTCTCTACGTCAGAGCAGTATCAATTATATCCAGCTTTGCTACAACGTCTTTAGTGAAGATTACAAAAAGATCATCAACATCGAAGAACTGGCCGAGCAATCCGTCGATGAAATGCAGGCTTACATGCTGCTGCAGGAAAAGATCTCCGAGCGGCTAAAGGAAGGGTATGACAGCCTGGCAACGGCTGAAAAAGCGTTTGCCGCCAAATACAACGTCACGCTGACATCCGAACAAACCCCGCTGGGATCGAAATTGGAAGAGGCGGGGAAACTGAATGGGTATTCTAACTCGGTCTACCTTATTTTCTTCAAGTGCAATTGGGAAGACAACCAGATGGTCAAAGCCATGAACGACAAAAAGGTCAACGATGCCGAACAGGCCCGCAACGCATTACTAAGCTATGCTAACGATGGGCTGAAGAGCCTCGATACCCTCAAGCCTTTCGAAGGTGACCCTTCCCTGATCGGCGCCTGTAAACGTGCGATGCTGTTTTATCAGCAGACGGCAGAAAAGGAAATGCCCAAATTGACCGATTTTTTTGTCCGGGAAGAAGAGTTCGATAAATTAAAGAAGACATTCGAGGCAAAAGATCCGTCCAGCAGGACACAGGCGGATTTGGATACTTATAACAAGGCGGTAAAGGACATGAACAGCTCGATCGTTGCCTTCAACCAGACGAACAACAAAGTAAATAACGGTCGGAATCAGACGATCAACGAATGGACCAGTGCAGAGAAAGACTTCGCCGATCAGCACATGCCGCGTTATAAATGAGCCGGAACATCGGTTTCACTGTGACGATAACGGAATACCAGTGGAAAGGTGATCCCCAGGACCAGAGCATAGGCCGCAAAAGTGAACCAGATGCTATGCCAGTCTTTGACCCCGTTAGCGGTGAAGTAGTCTACGACCCAGCCGCTGAAATAGGTGCCCACATACGCGCCGATGCCGTTGGTCATCAGCATGAAAAGCCCTTGTGCGCTGGCCCTGATCTTAATCTCCGCCTCGCGTTCCACGAAGAGCGACCCCGAGATATTAAAGAAGTCGAAGGCCATCCCGTAGACGACCATGGAAAGGAGAAGCAGGGGCAGACCGCTGCCGGGATTACCGATGCCAAACAGGCCAAACCGTAATACCCAGGCGAAGATGCTGATAATAATGACTCTTTTGATCCCGAATTTGCGTAGAAAGAAGGGGATCGTCAATATAAATAAGGTCTCGGAGATCTGGGAGATCGAGATCAGTAATACGGAATGTCTCACCCCAAAGGAATGGGCGTATTGCGGCACATGCGCAAAATCACTGATGAAGGCGCCCCCGAAGGCATTGCTGATCTGCAGCGCAAAGCCAAGGAGCATAGAATAAATAAAGAATATGAGCATCTTTCGACGCCGGAACAACACGAAGGCATCCAGGCCCAATGAAGAAAAAAGACTGGGTTTCGTCCCCGTCCGCACGGGAAAACAAGATGGTAGGGTAAACGCATAAAACCCGAGGAATATTCCTGCCCCTGCGCTGAGATACAATTGAAAAGGACTTTGTTTCCACCCGCAAAAATCCACCACCCACATAGCGCAGACAAAACCGACTGTTCCCCAAACGCGGATCGGCGGAAAATCCTTGACAATGTTAAACCCTCTCCGTTCGAGGATGATATAGGAAACCGTATTGTTCAGAGCAATTGTTGGCATGAAAAAAAAGGAATTGAAAAGCATGGCCATGCGAAACGTATCGAAATCATGCAGATTGGCGGCCCATATCAGCATAGCGGCGCCAATGATATGGCAGAGCCCCAGTACCCGCTCCGCGTTCATCCAGCGGTCGGCAACGATGCCAAAGAGGGCGGGCGTAAAGATCGAAGCCACCCCCATGGTGCCATAAACACTACCTACCTCCCGACCGGTGAAATGCAGAACGTTGAACATATAATCTCCCAGGGAGATCAGCCAGGCGCCCCATACGAAGAATTCAAGGAAATTCATGACGGTCAGGCGGAGCTTGATAGTCAACTTATTGATTTTTTTATGGTCAAATAGGGAAGATAAAGAAATTATAGTTAGCGCACAATCAGTAATTTTGCCGGAGCCGCCGGTGGCGGCCCAAAAATTCGGCATTATGGATACGATGACGACCGGCATCGAAGCCCTCTTGGAAACAGCAGACAAGGATTTACGCCAGATCGGAGAAAAGATCCTCGCTAAACAACGCATCACCCCGGAAGAAGGGGTTTTGTTGTTCGAAAAGGGCAGCCTTCCCTTTCTGGGCGCCCTGGCTAACCATGTCCGGGAAAGGCTCCATGGGAACAAAACCTATTTCAACCGTAATTTCCATATCGAGCCCACTAATGTCTGTGTCTTTACCTGTAATTTCTGTTCTTATTCACGGGTCTATGCCCATCGCGACGAAGGCTGGGAGATGACCCAGCAGCAGATGCTGGACATCGTGAAGAAATATGACGGCAAGCCGGTGACAGAAGTACATATCGTTGGCGGCGTTCATCCCAAAATGAACCTTGAATTCTTTATTGAGCTGCTGCAAAAGATCAAGGCATACCGGCCCGGGCTGCATATCAAGGGATTTACGGCCGTAGAGCTGGACTATATGTTTCGAAAAGCCAAACTCAGCGTGGAAGAGGGGATGAAGCGGCTACACGCTGCCGGCCTGGATTCAATGCCGGGCGGGGGTGCGGAGATCTTCCACCCGGATATACGCACCGTCATCTGCGCCGATAAGGTCGATGCGGATGGCTGGCTAAAGATCCATGAAACCGCCCACCGCGAAGGCATGCATACCAATGCGACCATGCTGTATGGTCATATCGAGACCTATGCACACCGGATCGATCATATGGAACGTCTCCGTCAACTGCAGGACACGACGGGTGGTTTCAACACATTTATCCCGCTGAAATTCCGCAACAAGGACAATGACATGAGTCATGTGACGGAATCTTCGATTATAGAAGACATGAAGCTCTATGCAGTGGCCCGGCTGTACATGGACAATTTCCCGCACCTCAAGGCTTACTGGCCAATGCTCGGCCGGCAAAATGCCCAGCTGACCTTATCTTTCGGTGTCAATGACCTGGATGGCACGATCGACGATACAACGAAGATCTATTCCATGGCCGGCAGCGAAGAACAGACCCCCAGCCTTTCCACAGCACAGCTGGTGACTCTGATCCGCCAGGTGGGAAGAGAACCCGTAGAGCGCGATACCCTGTACAACGAGATCCACAATTACAAGGACGTCGATCTGGATGCCATCGGGGCTGACGCATCGTTAAATTAAAATGGTGAAAGGTGTATTACCCATAGCATTGTTCTTATTGACGTTAGTGAGCAGTGAAGTATCCGGTCAGGTAATAGTCAATGGAACGGTATACGATCGCTCACGCTACTTCGCCATGCCTGGCGTCAGCGTTATGGGGACGTCCGGCCAGGGCACCATGACGGATTCCACCGGTCAATATCATATCCGCGTCTTCCCAAAAGACTCCATCTATTTTTCCTACCTGGGTAAAGCAACGGTCAAATTTCCGGTGAAGACCATCGCCACCAATTACCCAATGGACATCAGCATCGCCGTCACGGTAGACAGCCTGCCGCTCGTAGTTGTCCGCCCCAAAGCCTATCGCTACGACTCTGCGGAGAACCGCGATGAATACCGCAAAGTATTCGACTATGAATCGCAAGGCCTGGTTGGCCCCTCTGGTGGCGGCATGGGAGTGGGGGTAAACCTGGACATGCTGTTCGGCGCCCGGCGTAACCGCCAGATGCTGAGCCTCCAGCGACGGCTGATCGAAGAGGAACAGGATAAATATGTCGATTATAGATTCAACCACGTCCTCGTCCGGAAGATTACCGGCTTGCAAGGCGTCCCTCTCGATGCCTTCATGCGCCAGTATCGCCCGACATACGATTTTATCAGGAACTGTGAGAACGATTATGAGTTCTACAAATATATCAAAGACTGCGGCATGTATTTCACGCAAATCTGGAAACAGGATAATCCTTAAACCCCGCCAACTTACTTGTCTTTTGCCGGATCAAATGGCCTGACGATCCATTGCGCGCCGGATTTGAATCCCGTAGGTCCCGGCTGAGCCCGCATCAACCCGTTAAGACGATAAAAATCGGCCAGTTGCCTTGTCACGATCGCCTCACCCGCGCCCACCTCGATCAAATCACCACCCTGATCGGCCCCATATCCGCCCAATGCAGCGCTCCGCACGTCAGCAACATATCCCGGCCAGTTTCCCTGGCTCCAGCTATAGCCGAATAGAAAAGGTTGCACCCCCGCCAGGTCCATCTTCTGCTTCCAGTCAAGCTGTAATTGCACGAACAACTCGCCGGGACACACGGCAATAGCTATGGTATTATTGAGGATGATCGTGGAAAGATGGACATTGAGGTCCAGCTTTTTGTTGAAGCGGCCCGTGAAATGCAGCGAATCTTCCATATACCGCAGCACCGGAGTGTCGCCGCCCGGTGTCGACCAACCCGGCATCGCCCTGGCAGCAGCCTCTGCCCCCATCTCCAGCCTCTTCGCCAGCCTGATCACCTGATCCGCCAACAACTCTCCTGTCCTCTCCATCGGCAGATAATTAGTCTGAAAGGGATCGTCCGGCCCTTTACGGCGCGAGCTGATCTGCAAAGATTCGATATTCCCTCCTGCCCCCTGCACAAACAGGCAATTGACGCCACCTCCAAAGGCCTCCTCCACCTTGCGACAGGCGACGCCAGGGTAATCCGCGCTGACAGCATAGTTAAAGCAGACGATGTCCGCATGACAAGCGTAGTTCATCACGATCGCCCGCGCCTGACCCGTTGCATCATCGATCCTCAATACCCCCACTTCCGGATCGACAGGTCCGAAAGGTATGCGCTCAGGGTTTTCACTGGTGTATTCGTCATCCCCGAACCACGACTCCCGGGCATGCCCATCCTTCCTGGGGACCAGCCGGTTGAAACCCAACTGGGGGAATGTCGCCCTCCCCGCCGAAAGGCGGGCGGCAAAAAGATGAGCAACCGATTCACCCACTGCTTTGATGATCTGGTCTTCATAAAAGGCCGTATAAGGATTACCGGCCTGAAACGATCTTTTCCCGCCGGGCTGCGGCTCGGAGTGATTATGCGAGGAACAAAGGATCAGCTGGGTGATCCCGTATTTTTCTTTGCAGACCCTCTCGATCCTGTCACTGGTGAATACGGCCAGATCCACCGTGACGAATGCCAGCCGGATACCATCCGCATCCAGCACCAATACCCGGGCATATATGGAATCATGAATAGCTTCGTCCGTACGGGGCGTAATATTGATTTTAGAGGCGCCCGCCAGCAATGAGTTACGAAGCTGCTGCGCCCGGATCCCCCCCGCAACGATCAGCCCGGCCAAGAATAACAGCAATCGGATCGGTATTTTCATGGTGCAGGTTTTTGGCTCTCTATAATAAAATTTATAATCGGCGCCGGTTCGGCCGGCAGCGCATCGAAATGTCCCGCTCCTGCTTTCACCAGCACTTTCATGTGACCGCCTGACTGCCGGTATTTTTTCTCCACTGCCACGGTATTGTCAGCATACCAGGGGTCAAGGCTGCCGCAGACATGGAGGATCGGAATATGGGCCTTCGCCAGCACTGCAAGGCTGTCGGTCAATGGCGCCGTTGCCTGCAGACTCCGCAGCACAGGATTCACAGCGTAGATGCACGACACTTGATCGGGATGAACGATGGCCCAGTAATATGCTTCTCCGCCACCTGCCCCCTCACCTTCCATGACAGGCTTAGAGGAGTATCCCTGGCTGGTCAGCAATTGGTAAACCTCGTCCCACTGCTTACGTACAGGCCCCGCCTGCTCGGTGACAGGCGCTGCTACGATGGTAAATCCTTTCGCCAGCAAAGCAAGATCTACGGGTTCCGCCTCCCGGCCGACACGATCGGCCTTGAATATCCAGGGACGGCCGGGCGCCGCCTTCTTCGGCAGGATAATGGTCATGCCGGTAATGCCCCAGGTAGAAGATGTTTTCACGTCATAGCGTTCATAACAATCGGTGAACAGCGGTCCCCGACATGTGGCATATGTATTTTCCGGTTGACAAAGCCTGTAGCTATTATTATAACTGTAGTAATAAGATTTTTCAAAAGTCAACCCCGCCATCACAGGGGCAACTCCGCCTTCCGGCTTTACATTATCTTCTACCCAGCCGGCAATAAGAGCCGGATCTTTTAGCGAATGGGGATGATGTCCAGGCCCTTCCTTGATCATCACGGAGATTCTTCCCCCCAGCCGATGATAAATATCTTCCACCACCAGCGTATGATGCTCCAGCAGAAAATCATAGCTGCCGCATACATGCAGCAGCGGAACGTCATGACTCGCCAGTTCACCCAGTTTAGTAAAGCTTTCCGGGTACAGAGCAGGATTGTCTGCATAGATACAGGAGACCTTATCCGGATGATTCGTCGCCCAGGCAAATTCGTTCACTCCTCCTTTGCTCATCCCGGAAAATGCAGGCTTGGGAGCGAGGCCGTGCTTTCCCGTCAGGTAGGCATACCATACATCCCAATGCTGATCGGGATCGCACATGATGAAAGCTATATAGAACCCTCGCTTCAGCAACTCGACCTCCGCCTGAGGTTCATGATCCCAATAGCAACCCCGCCAGGACCAGGGATTGCCCGGAGCCGGTTTATGCGGGACCACGATAATACAACGGATTTTCCCTTTGGGCGAGGCAGCCGCTCCAAACTGCTCCTCTGCCGTCGCCCGGATGGGCGTAAGGGCAAACGTCTGTTCATCCATCAGGAAATCATAGCGATCGAAACCTTCATGCCAGGCAGTCTTCTCACCCGTGAAGGCCACGGCGGTATCCTGCGCGGAAACGGAGCCGGGTGATTGAGCCCGGACAATAGAAATAGTAAGGAAGAAAAGGGCAAGCAATAACCCTATGGCTTTTTTCGTCATACAACAAAAGAAGCCTTCCCCGGTTAACGGAAGGATTAATTACCTCTTAATCCAGGATTAAGTAGCAAAAAAAACGTTCCCACGCATCAGAACGCTCCATGCATTTCGGTATCCGACACGGAATGGCCGCCGAATGGGAAGATCACCTTGAAGCCGATATTCCTTCCCATATTGTAGATCCCTTCGCTTTGTTTGGTCACGATGGCAGCAGTAGAACCGAAATTCGTCGGGTTTTCCACGCCGTTATACGCCCAAAAATACTGCGGCCGGGACGTATGATCGACGTAAGCGATATTCGTCAGGTTGGTACAGTTGATAAACAGCGAACAGATCACCCGTTTGGTCTTTGGATTGACAAAACTGGTTCCCAGCCCTGCATTGAATAAGGTATAAGAGAAAGAAGGAAGTTCGTTATACAAGGCGCTGTAAATCTCATTCTGCGGCCAGTAATGGGCCAGCCCAATCTGAAAATAGGCCGATTTCAGTATCGAAGACCCTCTATCGGCCAATTTGAAGTGCAGGTCCGACGTCAGCCGCGGAGCGGGCGTAAAGGGTACACGCTGCGTGGAATCGGTCTGTCCGGGAAGAAAAGAATAGATATAGGTGAATCCATTGTCCCATTCCAGCCATTTGACGGACTCGGGGTGTATCTTCAGAAATGCCGTAAGCCCTGCGATGATAGCCTTGTTGGAGGTGTATTTGTAGACCGGAGCTCCCAGTTGGACAGAATCACTGCCACTGGCATTTTCGATCCGGTCCGCAAAGATGAAATGGTTGATGTAGTTGTAAAATCCATCCACTTCGAAAGCGACGTTCTTCCCATTCATTCCTACCGCCGCATCCACCTCATATCCCTCTTCTGCCTTCAGGTTAGGATCTCCCAGCTTGAACATATTGGCCGGATCCAGCTCATTACTGGTTAGTTCATTGATAGCAGGCGCCCGATAACTTTTGGCAACGTTAGCTTTCAAATAGAAATGTCCGGGTAGCTGATAAGAGGCGCCTAAACTTCCCGAATATCCTGTATACGTGTTACTGAACGACGGGAATTGCTGGTAGGCGCCGGGCGTTCCCGCCGGAACCTGTTGCTGATTCGTCATATCGTAATTGGCCAGGTACATCGGCTGTCCCTTGATCGTCCGCAGATCGTAGCGCAGGCCGCCGCTGAGCGTCAGGTTGCGGAAATCTTTTTCCACAATGCCATAGGCGCCTCCATCGAAAAGATGGTAATTCGGGATCTCGTAGTCGCCGACATATGGAGCCGGAGGCTCAGGATAGTTGTTCTCGAATTCGTAAGTCCCATTGATACCTGTAGTGATCTTCAGGCCCAGGTTGCCGCCTTCAGTCTGGTATTTGAAAGAGTAAGGAATATCATGGACGACCATATTTTCCTGCCCTACAGTGCCGGTGTCTATCTCATGGCGTATACTCTGGCTATAACCGACATCCGCCCCGATCTTTCCGCGGCCGACATTGAAACTGTTCTGCCACCAGGCTTCATCATGATCCAGCACCTGGTAACCCGCTATGTTGGGCTTGTAAGACAGAAAATTGGATAAGGAGGGGTAGATCTTCCCGCTGCCGGGCACGTACTTTCCATTGACATACTGCGCACCCAGGGGTACGTCGAACTCGAATCGTCCCGAAGCGCTGTCGCGGTTACCGTCGGGGATCTCTATCTGCTGGTGCAGCGCACTGAATGAGAACCGGCTATACCCCCAATCCCTGTCCATCTCGATGGAACCCCTCACATTGCTCCGGACAAAAGCAGTCCCCCATACATATCCATCCTTGGGATCCCAGTAAGCGTGCGCCGCTCCATAGCTGCCTCTTACATCCCATTTCAATCCGTGATTGTTGCCGGAGAGATCCAGCGAATTTCCGATCAACCCGTTATTAGTCTGGTACTCGGACTGATAACTGCCCTGTATCGTTCCGGGAGTCTCGGGCAGAGGTTCGGATTTGAAGGCCACTACTCCCGCAACGGCATTGGCGCCATACTGCAGAGAGGCAGGCCCCCTGATGATTTCCGCACTATAGACGGCATAAGGGTCGATCAGGATCCCATGCTCATCTCCCCATTGAAAATCTTCTTGTCTTTCCCCATCCATCAGGGTCAATACCCGGTTATAACCCAGTCCGTTGATCTCGGGTTTGGAAACGCCCGGGCCGGTCGTGACTGCCGCCATGCCCGGTTGAGTGGCGATGGCATCGATCACATTGGTGGAAGCCTGGTGCGTCAGCATATCATGTGAAACGACTGTCACCGGAACCGGTGCACGCCGTAGACTGGTAGCGTTGCCCAACGATGTAATGACAGCGTCCTTCAGAACTTCCGAAACGACCCCCGTGGTAAAATTCAGCGTGACATTCCCATCGACCGTGACAAGGCTGTCTACCGCACCATAACCAACCATCTCCAGCCCCACATGATAACTGCCTTTGGCCACGCGGGCTATTTTATAATTCCCCCTACTATCGGTGATCGCGCCCGCTTTCAGCTGAGCAATGTAGACCGAAGCCCCCACTAATGGCTTGTGACTGGAAGAATCGGTGACATTCCCGCTGATAGACTGAGCCTGCAGACAAATACCCGACATCATCAACAATACTAAAAAGCAAATTTTTTGCATTATTCGTTTTTACAAACTTTGAAATAACAATGACCCGGCGTCATCATGAAAAAATGGCAATGCAAACAATAGAAAGGTAGGAGAAATGAGATTTACACCGTGGCAGGAGGCGCCCGGCCGGATGAAGTGATATCAAAGACAGGCAGATGCGCCTGTAAGGCAGTAGCACGATATACGTCGGCCTGCCGTATAGGAATAATATCTATACAGACCGCTGCGACGTTTGCATCTCTCGTCAATTGGAAATCGCATATCGCGCAATGATTCCCATGCACGATATGTTGCCCCTGCTTTTCGGGCGAAACGGAAGGTGACACATGAGCACAAACGACGTTGAAAGAATAACCTCCCGGATGGGTATGGAAAAGCTTAATAGCATTAATGTATAACATTAATGCCATCAGCATAAGCGCTGTTATTTTCCTGAACAATAAGTGCCAATGCAACTTCACATGGCTAAGATAGTCCTTTTTTGAAAATTGCAACGCTGTTGAATCCTGTTTCAGCGCTGAAACGTTCAAATTAACAAATTTATATATTCTTATTATATATAATACCACGGCCCGGCGCCCAAGCCCCTTGCGTCAGCCGCAGCCCTTAGTGCTGCCATAATATCCGGCCATATTCCAGCGGGACGGAGATATCCCCGCTGCGCGGAATGACCCGGGCAGTGAAGTCTCCTACCGGCCGGGTCACGGGTGCTTCCCCATGATACCAGGTCCATCCTGCTTCTTTGCCATCCACAGGACCGACGGCCTTCATCTCCGTTTTGAAAACCTCGCCGTTGGGCAACGCTTTGGCAAACAGCTGTACCTCAACGGACTGTTGATCCATACCACCCAGGAAAACCTGCACATCGTAAATATGGCGGTCTTCGGTCCTCGCCTCCGATAACCCGAATGCCAAATGCGGCCAATGCAGATCGGCATCATGTTTCCATTGCACGATCTTCTTGCCCAACTCTCCGCTTTGGGCCGCACGGGCCAGATAGTTCGCTGCCGCCGGCAGATAATAGTTCTCCGTGTACTCCCTGACCGTCCGGCCGGAAGAGAAATTCGACGTCAGCGTCGCCATGCTCTTGCGCACCCGCTTGATCCACGTAACAGGAATACCCGCAGCATTGCGATCATAGAATTCCGGTATCACCTGCTTTTCCAGCGTATCGAAAAGCGCCTCCGATTCCCGCTTGTCCAGTGCGGGATCAAAGCCATGCTCGAGACCATCTCCCAATGCCCAACCTACTTCCGGGTTATAGGCTTCCACCCACCAGCCATCGAGCTCGCTCAGATTGACGCCCCCATTCACCAACACCTTCATGCCACTCGTGCCGCTGGCCTCCCAGGGCCGCTGCGGCGTATTCAGCCAGACATCCATGCCTCCTACCAAATGCGCCGCCATCAACATGTCATAGTCTTGCAGGAATACGACATTCTGGGTCAACCCTGTCCGCCTGATGAATTGTATCCATCGCCTGATCAGATCCTTTCCGCCGCCATCCGTAGGAGGCGCCTTGCCCGCAATGACTAGTTGAACCGGTTGATGATGGTTAGTCAGCAGCCGCACCAGCCTGTCCTCATCCAGCAACAAAAGATCCGGCCGCTTATAGGGGACGAAACGTCTTGCAAAACCGATTGTCAGCGTCTCCGGTGCAAAGACATTCCCCGAACTTTCTTTCACATAATTCAGCAAAGCCGCACGCGCAGCATTACGCATCTCCCAGATCTTCGCATCCTCCACTTTCTGGATACGGTCTTCGAACGATTCGGTCGGCCCCTTCCACCGGTCCACTCCCACCGCAGCCGACCAAAGCCCATCCGCCGGCTCGGACTCCCATGTCGGCGTGTGTACCCCGTTAGTGACATGCCCGATCGGGATCTCTTCTGTCGGCCACCGGTCGAAAAGCGGCTCGAAAAGATGACGGCTGACCTCTCCATGCAGTTTACTCACCCCATTGATCCCGTGGCTGCCATGGGTAGCTAAATAGGCCATATTGAAAGGCTCCTGCTCATTGGCCGGATCCTGCCGCCCCAGCGCCATCAGATCATGCATGGAAATGCTCAGCTTCTCCGCATAAGCGCTAAAATATTTGTTCACCAGCCAGGGATCGAAATGATCGAAACCCGCCGCTACCGCGGTATGCGTCGTAAACAGATTGCCGGCGCGCGTTATGGCCAACGCTGTTTCAAAAGTCACATTCAACTCCTGCATCAGGTCATAGGCCCGCTCCAGCACTACGAACGCAGCATGACCCTCATTCAAATGACAGACCTCCGGCGAGATGCCCATTATCTTTAACAGCTGCCAGCCGCCGATCCCCAATACGATCTCCTGCATGATGCGTGTCTCCTGTCCGCCGCCATACACCTCTCCGGTGATCTCCCGGTGCTCGGGCGCATTGGCCGCATCATTGCTGTCGAGCAAAAACAGCCTCGCCCTGCCCGTCTGAACCTGCCAGGCCCGCAGCCACAAAGACCGTCCCAGCAAATTGATCTCTACCCGCACCCACTCCCCATTGGGAAGCCGCAACGGCTTCACCGGCAACTGCCCCGGATCGTTAAAAGGATTGCTGGCCAACTGATCCCCCCATTCATTGAATGACTGTCTGAAATAACCCCGCTGATAAAGCAATCCGATACCCGTCACCGGAACATCGAGGTCGCTCGCCGACTTCAGCTGATCACCCGCCACATTTCCCAGCCCGCCCACATAGATAGGCAGGGATTCTCCCAACATGAATTCCATACTGAAATAAGCTATATGCTTCAGCGCGGCATTGGGATAAGTCGTCCTGAACCACCCGGCCCGCGCATCCTCACTCTCTTTCCGCTGCTGGATCGCATCCAGCTTTTCCCTGAAACCAGGCGACGACAACAACCGCCTCACCACATCCCCCGAGACACTCTGCACCACCAGCCAGGGATTATGCGTCTGTTCCCACAAGGCCGGCGCCATTTGCTTCCAAAGTTCATCAGCATCGTGATTCCATGACCAGCGCATATCCAGCGCTAAAGAGGCCAATGTGTCGAATCCATCTATTTTCATTACTTCCGGGCTACTGGCGGGAATGCCATAAAGATTGCTTACCGTGCTCATAACTATTATTTATCTATAAAAAGATGTGATTACTTCCCAATCGCTTTATCTACGATAGTCTGCGCATCGCCGAGGATACGCTGCAGGTGATCCTTTCCGTTAAAACTCTCCGCATAGATCTTATAGATGTTTTCCGTCCCCGAAGGCCGGGCCGCAAACCAGCCATTTTCCGTGGAAACCTTCAACCCGCCGATCGCTGCCCCATTACCCGGAGCATTGGTCAGCATAGACTTTATTGGCTCCCCAGCCAGCTCTTTCTGTTGTATCTGCTGCGGATTCAGCTGGGACAAGGCCTTCTTCTGCTCCGCACCGGCCGGAGCATCGATGCGGTCATACACAGGCGCGCCCATCTCCGCCGTCAGCCCCTCATAGATCTCGCCGGGGTCGCGGCCCGTTTTGGCCATGATCTCAGCCGATAGCAACGCCGGGATGAATCCGTCTTTATCCGTCGTCCAGACCTTTCCATTATGGCGGAGGAAGGCTGCCCCGGCGCTTTCTTCGCCGACAAAACCAAGGCTGCCGTCGACCAGGCCATCCACGAACCACTTAAACCCTACCGGCACTTCGTACAGCCGCCGCCCTAGTTTCGCCGTCACCCGGTCGATCAGCATACTGCTGACGACTGTCTTTCCCACAGCCGCCTTTTCACTCCATCCCGGCCGGTTCCGGAACAGGTAGTCGATACACACGCATAGATAATGATTCGGCGGCAACAGGCCCGCATGCTTAGTGACGATGCCATGCCGGTCATGGTCGGTATCGCAGGCAAAAGCAATATCGAACTGGTCTTTCCGGTCGAGCAGACTCTTCATCGCATAGGGAGAGGAAGGATCCATCCGGATCTTACCATCGTGATCCACAGTCATAAAGCGGAATGTTGGATCGACCTGTTTATTGACAACAGTAATATTCAGCTTGTACTTTTCCGCCAGCGGCTCCCAGTAATGGACCCCGGCCCCGCCCAGCGGATCGACCGCCAGTTTCGCCGTTCCACCTCTGATCACATCCATATCCAGCACATTGCCGAGATCGGCGATATAAGTATTCAGATAGTCATGCCGGTGAGTGGTCCCCGCCTTCAACGCCCTTTCGAAAGGAATTCTTTTGATACCAGACGCCACGCCGCCACGGGCGATATCTTCCAATAGTCCGTTAGCGGTATTTTCTATCCATTTGGTAATATCCGATTCTGCCGGTCCGCCATTAGGCGGATTGTACTTGAACCCGCCGTCATCGGGAGGGTTATGGGAAGGCGTGATGATGATCCCGTCGGCCAGACCTGTCGTTTTGCCCAGGTTGTACTGGATGATCGCATGGGAAACAGCCGGCGTAGGCGTATATTCATCCCCAGTGGCGATCATAACCTCCACGCCGTTGGCCGCCAGTACTTCCAGCGCAGTGGCATGGGCGGGCGTAGACAAGGCATGTGTATCCATGCCCATAAAAAGGGGCCCGTCGATGCCCTTTTGTTTCCGGTACAGACAGATGGCCTGGGTGATGGCCAGAATATGCGATTCGTTGAAAGAATTGCGTAACGACCCTCCCCGATGGCCGGAAGTGCCGAACGCAATCCGCTGATCGGGATCGGAAGGATCCGGTATACCGGTATAATAGGCCGTGAGAAGCGCAGGTATATTGACCAGCATGGACGGATCGGGCAAACGCCCGGCAAAGGGACTTAGAGCCATAAAATGAGTTTGATAATTGCTAAGTTCTGTTTCTTTTGGAAAATCACACATTAAATAATAAAAAAACCGCCCCGAATGTTCGGGGCGGTAAAAATCATTTAATCGTTCGTCAGGGTTTAACTATTTCTTCATTCGGTTTTCGCTAGGGATTGGATTGAGATGTCGATTTTTTTTGGATTTGGATTTTTGGTGCTTTTCAACGGTTAAAGGATCTTGTCGGTTTCGTAGGATTGGATGATGCTTTAGTTTTTCTTAGGTACGGATTCTGGTTCTTAAAGATGTTGGATTTATGGTGGTTTATCGGATTTGGATCGCTTTCATCGGATTTGGATTCTATCGCTTCGTTGCTGATACAAAGATGTAAAAAACGAGGGCCGGAAGTAAACTTTTTCGTCCGACAATCATTTTTGCCCGACGAAAGTGATTTTTGCCCGACGAATGGATTTTTAAACAGTAAACCACCCCTCGATCCTGCTTTTTTCCGCGGATCCCGCATGTCCGCGAAAAAAATACTGACCAGAAACGATATCACATTGATAATCAATTGCCCACGTTCGCCAGTGAGCCGCTGTCAGTTGAATAGCATCCATCATAAATTCGATTTCCCCATCGGTCATGGTCGGGTGGATGGACAACCTGACCCAACCCGGCTTACTCAGGAGGTCTCCCTGCCGGATCCGATCCAGTATTTCATAGGATTGGTGTTCATCGACCTGCAGCAGTCTGTGCCCATAGGTTCCCGCACAGGAACAACCGCCTCTTGTTTGTAACCCAAACCGGTCATTCAACATTTTGACGACCAGATTGTAATGCGCCCCCGGAATAATAAAGGCCACTATACCCAACCTCTTTTTGATGCCGCCTTCCAATAGCCGAACATTCTTCATAGCGGCAAACCGCTCAAAAATCACCTGTAATATCTCTTCCTCCCGCCGTAATATATTCCGCACACCCATCTTTTCCTTCAGCCGGATGCACATCGCCACTTTTATCGCGCCCAAAAAAGGCGGAGTACCCCCATCTTCCCGCTGTTCAATAGCCGCAACATATTCGTGCACCTTCCAGGGATTACTGTATACGACGGTTCCGCCGCCCGGCTGATCGGGTATTGTATTGTTGTAAATGCGCTTATTGAAAATTAAAACGCCCGGCGTTCCCGGGCCGCCTAAAAATTTATGCGGCGAAAAATACAACGCATCGATATGAGCGCCCGTTTCCGCCGGATGCATATCGATATCGACATAAGGGGCAGAACCGGCAAAGTCGACAAAGCATAGTCCGCCGAATTCATGGATGATCCTGGCGATCTCGTGATAAGGTGTTTGAATGCCTGTCACGTTGGAGGCCGCGGTCACGGCAGCGATCTTGTTTGTCCGGTGCTTATATTGCTCCAGCAAACACCTCAAACAGTCCAGATCTACGTTGCCTTCTTCATCGGCGGCTATGATCTCTACTGTGGCGATGGTCTCCAGCCAGCTGATCTGATGGCTGTGATGCTCCATATGCGTCACAAAAACAACCGGCCTCAGCTCTTCGTTGATATGCAGCGGCTCATTCAGATATTCTCCCACCCGCTCGGGGATCCGCCAGCCCAATATCCTTTGCAGCTTATTGACAGCACCCGTCATTCCGCTGCCGCAAAACACCACGGCATCGTCATCCTGATTCGCATTCACATGTGATTTCACAATCAATTTAGCTTCTTCATAGGCCCGGGACATCAATGTGGCGGTAATGGTGCTCTCGGTATGGGTATTGGCCAGAAATGGCATAACCTCTTTCTGCAGGCATTCCTCGATGGGCCGGTATGCTCTCCCGCTGGCAGTCCAGTCGGCATAGAGGATGGATTTGCTCCCGAATGGAGAATCGAAGTGCTGCCGGTCACCGATGATATTCCTTTTGAAGGCAGAGAAAAAACCTTCCAGCGTAGTTGTCTGGGCCTGCATATGATTATTATTTAGCGCGTTTCAAACCAAAAAGATCGTATGGCTGCCTGCTGAATTGATCTTTTAACAGTATGGCTGCCAAAATAACCAGGCCTATAAAGGCCAGGACAATCAGCAGTTGAATGAGGGAAGTCTTTTGAATAGCCTGCCTGGATTTTCTTTCGCAAACTTCACCCGGGCAGTACTGTGCTTTCTCTCTATAGAACAGGGAATAGACTTTACAACCCAGGCAGATGCCAAAAGCCGACTCGAAAAAGAGGAAAAGCAAACAGACAAGACAGGTAATTCCCGTTATCGGGCTATAGGCATTCACGATCACCAGGAAAGTAAACATAGTGGCCGACAAGATCAATCCGATGATCCATGAGAACCGCTTTTGCCGCGCACCCACATATTCGGGTGTCTGACGGCCAACGATCAGCCGCCCCAGGATCAGCGTCGGCGCAAATCGCGGATTCACCAGCACCCGGATGAGGAAATCCGCCAGGAAGATCGAGCTCACGTACTTGACCAGCACGAAATTCCCCTGGAAAAGGATCAGCATCAGCGAAACGAAGGTTGCCAGGAACAACAGTCCCGCTGCCGCCCGGATCTCCCGCTCATTTAAGACCCGGATGCCATAACCCGGGACGTCTTCTCCGAATTGTATTGTTTTACTCATGGGATCATTTTTTCATAATACTATCTAATTAATTCAAAGTCTGAAAGTTGCATCTATATACGACCGATTGGCGGCTACCAGCGGCAGCTTTAGGTCAACGGTTGGACCCTTGCAGAATGGATGGAAAGATTTGCCGATATTTAATCCGCAAAGCACAAAATGAAGTCTCTTTTCGACATACAACGTTTTAAGCCCTATGCCTGGATCGGTCTCGCGATCGTATGCATGTGCATCATCCAGGAAACGTCTGGGCATAAAGCATTCGGGCAAGCTGTGCTGGACTGTTTTTGGCTGACCACCTGGTTGACGCTCGTGAATTACTTTTTATACGAATACCATGTGCCTCGACTCCGTTGGCGGAGATTCTACATCGGCATCCTCCTGCTATTCTGGTATATCTTCCTGTTGACCGAAGGATTTCATCTATGGGCAAGACTCGGCTATTGGTTACACCTGAATATAGACTATGTCGATCCACCCGGCACCCGGCATAACCTTCATGAAGAAGCGAACTTCGGCATGCCGGTAACGATTCTCTTCGGCCTTGGCAGCCTGATCTTTAAACATATCAGGCTCAGACAAACCGCCCAACAGCTTCGGATCGAGAAGCAGGCCGCGGAGCTCGGCTATCTCAAGTCCCAGACCAACCCGCATTTCCTGTTCAACACTTTAAACAACATTTATTCCCTGGCAAGAGATAAGTCAGACCTGGCTCCGGAATCTATCCTCCGCCTGTCGAAAATACTGCGTTACATGCTATATGAAACCGGCGGATCTTACATCGCCATCGAGCAGGACCTGAAAATCATCGGCGACTATATCGAGCTCGAGAAATTGCGTTATGACGACTCCTTACGGATTAACTTCAATTATGACATTGAAGATATGAAACAGGCTTTACCTCCTTTACTGTTGATCCCTTTGGTTGAAAACGCCTTCAAACATGGTGTTTCCGAAACGAGAAACCGGCCCTTTGTCGACATCCATTTGTCGGTGAAGAACAGGCAGTTGACTTTTTTTGTGACTAATTCGACCGAAGAGCCCGCAGAAGAATCAACCGTAAAGGAAAGTATCGGTCTCTCCAACCTCCGGCGTCAACTGGAATTGTTATATACCGATTATACCCTGGCCGTTCAACGGCAGCCATCGGTGTTCAAAGCCACTCTAAAAATCAACCTGTCCAGCCATGTCTAAGATCAGATCCATTATTATAGAAGATGAACCCTTAGCGGTGAAAGTGCTGTCGGATTATATTTTGCAGGTGCCCTTCCTGGAATTACAGGGGACATTCAAAGACGCTATCAGGGCGACTGACTTCCTGAGGAACAATAACACTGACCTCATTTTACTGGATATCCATCTGCCTAAGCTGAAAGGCATGGCCTTTTTAAAAACGTTGGTCAACCCGCCCGCTGTCATCATTACGACTGCTTATCATGAATACGCCGTGGAAGGGTTTAGTTTGAATGTAACGGACTATCTGCTAAAGCCGATCGAATTCGACCGTTTTTTAATCGCCGTCAATAAGGTCAAAACCGCACAAAGAGACCAGCGACCGAATGACAGCCAGGAGACCAGGGATTTCATCTTTTTGAATATGCAGAAAAAGAAGGTGAAGATCTTATTCTCGGAAATCCTTTATATCGAAAGCCAACGGGAGTATATCAAAATCACAACGACAAAAAAGGAATATCTTTCAAAAATGAGCACGCAGGAAATGGAGGCTCTCCTTCCCGCTCATCTGTTCAAGCGGGTGCACCGATCCTTCATCGTCTCCATCAGCAAGATCGATTCTTATTCATCGGAAGAAGTCGAGGTAAATGGAGTAATCATTCCCGTTGGCCGGGGCTACAAGGACACATTGGAGAACCTGTAAAAGAAGGAGAAAAAAAGGGACCTTACGCATAGTCATAAGACAAATATACATAAGTATCAAATGCATCTATCAATTTTGTACAAAAAATATCGTAAAGATACGATGCTGCCCTTCGGCTAATACTCGTCACTACATACTGTTGCTTACCAGCGGATAAATTTACCGGCCACTCCCGAAACGAACCGCGCTTTTTCGTGGTGGAATGGCGGATAGCCTGCACCTTTACTGTGTCAAAAGCAAATGTCCGTATCAAAATCCAGTATCCGAACGTCCAACGTCCAATGTCCTGAATCCTACCCGTGAACATTAATCCAATCTATGAAAGCCTCTTTATTGTAGCCCTATACAGTGAAGTCATTGAACCCGCCGCTAATCCCGGCGGGTTTTTTCAATTCTACAGAAAACCTAGCTGTTTCATGAACCCCAGATTCTCCCTGGCTGCTTCGATGGTTGGTTTACCCTGAAAACTCTCCTGTTCGACGATGAACTCCATCGTACCACCTTTCCTGAAGGCCGCGTTGACGATCTCCCCGACCGGCATGACGCCTTTACCCAGAGCAGTGCTTTCATATGCTTTACCCCTTTCTCCCTGCCCGCTAGCAACCTTGATCTCATCCCGTACATGCAGCAGTCGAAATCTGCCCGGATATTTCATGAGAAATTCCAGTGGATGCCCACCTGCGCCATACATGTTGCCGATATCCATTTGCTGCGCAACCAAAGCAGGATCCGTCTTCTGTAAGATGATATCGTATAATAGAATCCCGTTGAAGGAGGTCTCGAACTCCATGTTGTGATTGTGATAACCAAATGTAAGCCCCGATTTCCTGCAATAATCTCCAAAATGATTGAATACCTCCAGGTACCGTAGCAATGTATCGTAATCTTTGCGCCAGCCATCGGCTATGGAAGGCGTCACCAGGTAAAGCTGTCCTGCATTGACAGCATCTTCTACCGTATATTTCCATTCGTCCGTGAATTCCCCACGGCTGTCATCCCAATGGTCGGGTCCGATGAAGACATGCCCGCTGACCATGGAGATCCCGAGGCCGGCAAGCAGTTTTTTGAACTCAGCTGCAGAATAGCCATAAAATTTCCTTTTCCAATAACCGGCATGTTCTACTTTCCGCCAGCCCATCTCCGCCAGTTTTTGCAATGTACCGGGAGTGTCATTGTTCATGTCAGCCCCCACCGAATAGAGCTGCAGGCCTGCCTCACCTTTCTTCTTTTCGCTGCCACCCATCTCGTTGTCGCTGCCACCCCTCACGATCCGTGGGTAACCGAGCGAAGCTGCCATAGCTGTAAAGGAGGTGGCCAAAAAACGCTTTCTCGACATTGACATATAATGTGATTAATGGTAGAGTAACAAGGTACGATCACATGGTCACTGTTCCATGAGACCCTTGTAAGAATATTTTAGCTTATTTTCGCCCCACAAAACGGTTGGTTATGTCGATACGCATTTTTATAACGGGGGGCACTTTTGATAAGGAATACAATGAATTGACCGGGCAGCTATTCTTCCGGGACACTCACCTTCCCGAAATGCTATCCCGCAGCCGGACCACGCTGGACGTGTCGGTGCAGACCCTGATGATGGTGGATAGTCTGCTCATGACCGATAAAGACCGGGCCAGGATAGCGGAGGAATGCCGGAATGCAAAGGAAGATCGGATCGTCATTACACATGGAACGGATACGATGGCAGATACGGCCAAGACCCTGGAGGACCAGGTACCGGGCAAGACGATCGTGCTGACGGGCGCAATGATCCCCTATACCTTCGGAAGCTCGGATGGGTTCTTTAACCTGGGCTGCTCACTGGCTTTCGTCCAGGCGTTGCCGACGGGAGTATATGTCGTCATGAACGGTCGGTATTTCCGGGCAGGCAGGGTACGAAAAGATACCAGCACGGGGAAATTCGAGGAATGGGATGGTCATAAAACCCTGGGGAATTGATACGCCAGGGAAACGGCAAAAGAACTGTTCGCCAAATTAGCATACATCCCCGGGAAACCCTTGCTCAATCCATTGCTGATGCTGGGCCTTAACTGAAGATCTTTCCATCCGATACCGGCTAAAATGGTATACCCTGCGTCATACCGCCTGGCAGTCGGTTCAGTTTGATCGGAAGACCGATCGCCGAACCTGATCTTATTGTCTACCGGCTGCTCATTCGTTGGGATAGGCCCATATGTAGCTACTGCACCTTTTTCATTACCCGAGATCCCTCTTGCAGCATACAATCCTGCACCGGCAAAAACATAAAAAGATCGCACCGTCACTATCTTATACCACAAATTCACGGGCAGTCGTAGATAGTACAGGTGAATGTTAACATCTCCAATGTAGGCAAAACCAGGATTAAGTTCAGCCAGATTCTCATGGGCGCCATTCCCGAAGTACAATAAAGCCGGTTCCAGTGCCCATTTTTTGCCTAAGCCAATCTCCGCTCCGACCCCGGCGTGGAAAGGTTTACATCGTTATAACCTCCCATCAATTCCAGCTTTATTTGTGCAAACGCAGTCAGAGACAATAAACATGAGATGAAAAAAAGAACTTTTTTCATATAGCTATTTCCCGGATGACAAGACAATGCCGTCACTCGTTGAATCACACGTCGCAATCCGCCCTCAACTTGTCGTATTTTCCACTCCGGACTTCCAAAAAAAATTGACAACTTTACGAACTCAAACGAAAAACACCTAAAACAAATCACATGGCAAGAGTATCGATCTACCTCAATTTCCCCGGCAATACCGAAGAGGCATTCAATTTTTACAAGTCTGTCTTCAAAACGGAGTTCGACACACCCATCTATCGCATGAAAGAAGTTCCCATGCCGCCGGGAACCCCGGCGATTCCGGAGAAAGAACAGAACGCAGTTATGCATATGTCCCTTCCCATCCTCGCCGGCATCGTTTTACAAGGCACTGACATGCTGGAATCCATGGGTCATACGCGCAAGATCGGCAACAATACGACCATCTGCCTCGAACCGGACAGCAGGGAAGAGACCGACCGCCTCTTCAATGCCCTCTCCGCCGGCGGCTCGGATATCAATCCCATGATGGATATGTTCTGGGGCGCCTACTGGGGTACCTGCCTGGACCGCTTCGGCATCCGTTGGATGTTTAATTTTATGAAACAATAGAAGATTCCGCAATAGTTACTCATTTGGTTCCAAGAAGTTACCAAGTAGGATTTGCGAAGCCTTCTCATGGGTCCAGCGGATCGAGGGGATCTATCTGCAGGGATTCCATGACCGGATAGAAGCTGACGTCGTGTGTCGAGACCCTGTTCTTGTCATGGTAGGGCAGATAGCCCAGCTCGCGCAGGTTACGTTCGTCGAAATGCTGCTGCGGGATGACGATATAGTCGATCTGGGATTTGGTGCTGACGATATCGGATGGCTTGGTGATGGGGATGCCGTAGCGGATCATCAGCCTATCGGCGTTCCGGACATTTGTGGTGGTATGTCGCGCCTGAGGGTCCATGATGATGGCGGATGCCGGGACCCCCTGTGTGAGTAGGTATTTTTTCATTTCGAATGCCTCGGCGTAAGGAGTATGGAAGGGGTGGACGAATCCGCCGCTGACGATAATTAAGGGGGCCATCCCCTTATGATAGCGGGCGACTGCCAGGTCGCAGCGCATCCTGCCCATCGGGTCGAGGGCGACCGAGGCGATCTCCGGTCCTTCTCCGGGGATGAGGATGGTGGCATAGGGATATTTGGACCAGTCAATCTTTTTTACTGCTTCCACGGCCAATTGGTTTTCCCCGCTTTCCAGCGGTTCAAAGCGTGCCGGCTCGTCCCTGCCATTGAGGTCCATCAGCTGTAGGGCGACGGCCAGGGAGGGATGGTAGAAGAGGGACATGGCAGAATCTTTTTCGCCCAGATAGGCGAAAATGTCCTTCAACGCCGTACGGTAATAGCGGGAATTGATGTCATAGCTGGCGGAGTCGATACGGGGATAGCGCATCCTTTTCCCAAGGCCGTACTGGTCGACAATATAATTAATGCCTGCCGCGGCCTGCATCCAGGCGTGCAGGAGCAGGCTGTCGTTTGGGAGCCCAATATATTGCTGATAGCAGCCGGAGGGACGGAGCTGGTGGTCGATCATGTCGTCGAAGGCGGCCCGATGCTGTTGGTAAAGCGCCAGGAGGACGCCGGAGACCTGTTGCTCCACTTCGGGAGTAAGCCGGAAATCGGTCACCAGGGTGGCAGCCCAGGAGCAGGTGTCGGTGACATGGTCCTTAAGTGTCGTGATCAGCCGGTCATGCAGGGCTTTCAGGGTCGGGTCGGCGGAAAGGAGATGTTTTACGGCTGTCGTCCGATCGATGACGGTGAACCAGTAAAAATTCTTGTCGGCAGTGATCTGGCCGGAATGCAACAGCGGGTAATTCTTTTGATAGCCAGCGCCGGGTTGGGCGTATATTATCGTGGAACATATGGCAAGGATGACGATCAGGAGGGACGTCCGGTATGTAGTTGACATAAAAAAGGTGCGATTTTGTTAGTAGTCTGCAAAAAGGGAAAAAGAACTATCCGGGTTAGACAAATTAATAATTATTTCAACATTCAGTAATCCATTCATAATGGTTCGGAGGCGGGGTGAGAGAAAAAACAGTGCTAATCTTGCATACTTATGCGACCTCAACTCCTGCTGCTGCTAACCTTACTTGGTAATTTGCCTGTCTTCTACGAGGCTGGCGGCCCCCGGATGCAGCTATCCCATTCTTTAACGATCGATTCTTTAGGCGCGTGTCAGGGTATCTCCTGGTTGCATGGGAAGGCTTATCTATATGGTGACCGGGAGGTGGGGATGATCAGAGAATTTGAATGGAAGGGTGACTCCTTGTTGTATACGGGTCATGAATACCGGCTGACCATGCATGACACGGATGTCATCAATCATCCGACCGGGCTGGCCATCCATGGGCATGAGCCCGTTTTCATGGGCAACAGCGTAATCCTGAACAAAGCGACCAATCAATGGAAGGCGGTCATCTATTGCATCGACTGGGAAGGGTTGCTGAAAACCGCGACGCTGGATGGAGGGAATCTGAAGAACGTTATTGAAGATGATGCCTGTATCCAGGGTACGCGGCCCGAGTATGTCGAGTATAATCACAAATGGTATGTGGCGACGGCTGATTATGGAAACCGGGCCAATGAAGTCCGGTTATATGATCCGGCGGTGCTGGAGCATGCTGCGAAGACGACGGATAAGGGAGTAGTAGTAGGAAAGTTTACGTGCGGGCCATGGGTGCAGAACATGCAATGGATCCCTGAGAAGCATCTGTTGTTGCTGATCCAGAACCAGATCGAGGGTCGCAAGTGGCGGTTTACGTATGTGGACCTGCAAAAGTCGATGGAGTCGGGCAAGGCCGAGGTAGTAAAGATGGTCGATTCTATCGACAGGGGTGATGAGCTGGAGGGTTTTCATTTTCTATCGGATCTTTCAAAAGGAGTAGCAGTGACGTCGTCCCGAAGGAACAACGTCAATTTCATAGATATAAACTGGTAAGGCGTTATGCAATCGGATAGGCACAGCGATAAGGAGCTTTGGCGACTCATCTCGCAAGAAGATGACCGGCCTGCGTTCGAGCAGCTGTACAGGCGTACCATGCATGCGTTGATGGCAGCGATTTACAAATGGTCGGATGATGCCGCGGAGGTAGAAGACATCCTACAGGAAATTTTTTTGGACCTATGGGAAAAGCGGGCGAAGATCCAAATTCAGAATGAGGTCTTTTCTTATTTATATAGTATTGCCCGATACAAGATATTCGACCGCCTGCGGGAGAAACAGCTGACGGTAAAGCAGGTGCAGGCCTGGACGCAGCTGATGCAGGAAGACGCCGTGCTGACTGCTGCCTTCCGGGAGGATGAGCTGGAAAGCCAGGAGGCTTTGGTGACTTCCGAGCTGGAGCAGCTGCCGGCACAGATGAAGAAAGTATATATGCTGAGCGCTCAGCAAGGTAAGAGCATCCGGGAAATATCCGAAGAGCTGCTGGTTTCGCCCTATACGGTTAAGAACCATTTGCAAAAAATACGCAAGCGGCTACGCAATGCGGCCGTACGCATGTCGAGCTGGATGTTCCTTTAATCCAGCCTAATATTACCGTAGTATTAATTCGTTTTTCTTCACTAGTTCTTTTTCCAGATCGGCGGACTAATATATAGCTATGAATTTACAACAGCCGCAAGATCAGATCAGGGAATTATTAGCGCGATATATCAAAGGGGAGTGCATCGAAGAGGAGATTGCTTTATTGGAGGAATGGTATCGTCGGATCACCACTGAGAAGTCGGTTGTGCCCATGCTGAGCCCTGCCGAGGAAGAACGGCTGGTGGTCGAGCTATGGAAGGCCATTGCAGAAAGAGAAGCACAGCAGCGCGGGTCGGTAGATAATCATACAAGACCTGAGAGGTACAGCCGAAAGGCGTTACGGTATGCTGCGCTCTGGGCGGGTATCCTGTTGTTGAGCGGCGGGATATATCTGCAATGGAGCAGGCGATCTTCGCACAAGATACAGCAGGTCGAACCTGCGTTCATCGAGGTGGCTACCGGATATGAACAGGTGCGGAAAGTGCTGCTGCCGGATAGCTCAGTAGTTTGGTTGAATTCTGCTACACATTTATACTACCATCCTGATTTTACCGGTCACCGGGAGATCAGACTTGTAGGCGAGGCTTTTTTCCAGGTGGCTCCCGACGGGGTCCATCCATTTGTGGTAAATGCCGGCAATGCGTCGACATGGGTGCTTGGCACTGCTTTCAATGTTTCGGCTTATCCGCATGCGGGTCAGCTGCGGATCTCGCTGCAGAGTGGCAAAGTGGGAGTCGTGTACCAGGGCAAGACCGACAAATTAGACAAGGTGCTGCAGCCCGGTGAGCTATTGGTTTTCGACAGGGAATCCGATACCGGCCAGGTGATGAAGCAGTCGCCTGCGGAAATGAATGTATGGACTGGCGGCCTGCTATTGTTTTACAAGACTCCGCTGAAAGAGGCGCTGGCCCAGATAGAGGCCAGGTACGGGGTGCATTTCGTTTATCAGCACCCATTGAAAAATACCAAGACTGTCACTGCAAGGTTTGAAAATACCGCACTGGACAAAGTACTGGAGGGACTGGCTTTTGGCTGGGACCTGCATTTCACCCGGCACGGCGACAGCCTGCAGGTACGGTCTCGTTAAAAACCCTTCGACGCATATTTATTTCGAAAAAAACAAACAATCTCAAGGTATGACAAGAAAACTACAACGACACTTTACGGTGTGGGGTTTGTTGCTCCTCCTGCTGTGCATTGGACAGAGAAGCCAGGCACAGAACATCCGCCTGGATCTGCATGAGACGGATCTGGCCAGAGTAGTTGCCGTTCTGCAACAGCAGGCGCCAGCCGCGAATTTTTCCTTCAGCCAGGAAGAGCTGGAAAAGGTTCATCTGGATCACGTTCAGCTGAAGGCGGCCAATTTGCAGGATGCCCTGAACGTGCTGCAAACCAAGTTCGGACTACATTTTCTGATGGATGGCAAGAATGTCACCTTGAAATATGTCCCGGTGCCGCCACCGGCAACAGGTCCCGAGCCCGGGTCCCTGAAGATCGATGGCGTGATTGCCGATGATAATGGTCAGGCGGTAATCGGCGCCACGATACATGTGAAGGGCAGCAACTATTCGACTATTACGAATGAAAATGGGGGTTATTCCATTATGGTGATGCCGGGTACGCAGCTCGAGGTGAGCTCGATCGGCTATAACACAGAGAATGTGACGGTGAAGGGTGCCAGTCCGCTGAACATTCGGATTCACCCCGGATCGAACGTGTTGAATGAGGTGGTATTTATCGGTTACCAGAAAATGCGCAAAAGCGACTTCACGGGGGCCATCGCAAGCGTGAAGGCAGATGAGCTGAACGTGTCCGCGCCCACCGTTGGACAGGCACTGGTGGGTAAGGTCGCTGGTGTGGTCGTGTCGCAGACAGATGGATCACCCTATGCCTCTCCCAAGATCAGGGTAAGGGGGGTTGGTTCGTTTAATGCGAGCTCCGACCCCTTGTACGTGATCGATGGCTATCCTGCCGGCAATGATCTTTATATCAATCCGGAGGATGTCGAGTCCATTGACATTCTGAAAGATGCGGCTTCGGCCGCGATCTATGGATCAAGAGCGTCCGGCGGGGTGGTCCTGATCACCACGAAGCGGGGAAAGGAAGGGAAAAGCAAACTGGAATATGATTTTCAGTATGGGGACGACGACCTGGCCCATAAGGTCAAGCTGTTAAATGGCCCGCAGTTCGCGCAGCTGACGGTGGACGGCCATAATGATAGCTACAAGGACCTGGTACAGAACCAAGGGCTGGTATGGAATGATGCGATGTATTCCGACAATAATACCACACGCATAGGCAGGGTGGGCAATGCTTCGAGCGTCAGCATTCCTCCCGAACTTTATAATTTTGCGGGGCAGAGCGTCATTAAGCCACAATACAATACGGACTGGCAAAACCAGGTGTTTCGTCATGTCAACTATGTCAAGCACAATCTGTCTTTTACAGGCGGCAGCAAGACTGTTCGTTATATGATCAGCGGCGACTACCAGGACCAGCCGGGGATACTGTTGAATACCAGTCAGACAAGGGTGAATTTCCGCGCGAATGTCGATGGCGACATCAATGAGAAGACCAAGGTCGGCGCCAGCCTTTCCTACACGGGCAATACGAATCATGAGACGCAGGAAGGCCGCTGGGATCACAGCCCGGTATTCGGCGCCCTGATCTATATGCCGGTATTTCCGGCGTATAATTCAGACGGGAGTGTTGCCACTTACCTGGCTGATGCCGAATCCTCCGCATATGGTTATCAATCGATCGAAAATCCGATCGCTACGGCAGAACGGACGCAGATCAAGCGTGTGGGCAACCGGTCTACCTACAATGCTTTTGCCAGCTATGAGTTGATCCCGCACCTGATCTTCAAGGCCAATCTCGGTTTGCAGACTTATGGCGAGAAATACGATTTCTATCTGCCTTCCAGCCTGAGCACCAGCACCTATCCGCCCTATTCCGCGCAGGCGGTAGCCGCGGCCTATGCGCAGACACAGAATGAAAATTTTCAGGATGAGTTGGGGGAGTTCACCCTTTCGTATAGCAAAGAATTCGGCGAACATCATATCGATGTACTGGCGGGGTATTCTACGCAGTACACTAATACCAATGTCGATAATTTCACGGTCAAGGGATTTCAGAACGACCTGATTCCTCAGGTCACGGCTGGCACGACGGGACAGATATTTGCGAATACGCCTACGTCTACGATCACCACGCCTAACCAGGGAACGCTACCGACGGAGAATATTACGACTACATTGGAATCTTATTTCGGCAGGGTGCAATACAACTATGCCGGCAAGTATTACCTGGCGGGTTCGTTGCGGACGGACGGATCGTCCCGATTCGGTCCGGCTGACAAATGGGGTACTTTCCCTTCCGTTTCTGCCGGATGGAATATCTCGAAAGAACATTTCTACAAGGGTTGGCTCGAAGATAATACGTCACTGCGGCTCAGGGCCAGCTGGGGATTAAGCGGAAACAACAATATCGGGGACTACAAGGCGGCGCAGGTGTTCAACAGCCCGGTCGGTACGATATTCGGCAATAGCCCCACCCCCGCATCCTCCTATCAACTAGGCAATGTCGCCGACGCGCATCTCGGCTGGGAGTCGACATCGCAATATAACTTTGGTGCAGACCTGGGGCTCTTCCATGACCGGATCTCCCTTATCGCCAACTATTATGACAGCCGGACGTTCAACCTGCTGGTAAATGACCCGATTTCAGCGGTCTCGGGGTCCAGTACAATCCTGACGAACCTGCGCAATTCGCGGATCCAGAACAAGGGCTTCGACTTTCAGGTGGATGCCAAGATCGTCAGAACGAATAAATTCAATCTCAATTTTTCCGGTAACATTTCGGTCAACCGCAATAAGGTGCTGAGCATGGGTGGGCTGGGACCTATTATCAGCGACGGCGCCGAGCGGCAGTATATTACCCATATCACCGAGCAGGGACAGCCGATCGGGATGTTCTACGGGTATAAAGTGGCCGGGATGGTCAACCAGAAGGATTCGGCCAATATCGCCATCGACAACCAGTACTATAATGCCACGACACAGTCCTTCCCCAAGGGATATGCGCTGAAAGGGCCGCCCCGCAGCACGGCGCAGACCAATCCCTTGCGCCCGGGTGACCTTTATTTTAAGGACGCGAACGGGGATGGAGTCGTCAACAGCGGTGACCTCGGTATTATCGGAACGCCCTATCCCAAATTCACTTATGGGTTCAACCTGTCGGCGAACTATGGTCCGGTGGACCTGAGTGCTTCCTTCGCGGGGTCTTATGGCAATCAGGTGTTGGATGGACAGGATTATTACCTGTTCAATATGGAGGGATCGGGCAATCAGTATTCGGTTGTAGCGGACCGGTGGCGGTCCGAGACCCAGCAAGGTAACGGACATGTTTATCGTGCTTCCCGTGCAGGAACCCAGAGCAACAGCACTCGGCTTTCGACCTTCTATCTGCAGGACGGCAGCTTCTTCCGGTGTACTAATATCGGGCTGGGCTATAACGTGCCTTCTTTGGTCGGGTTGAAGAAGGCAGGCATAGATGCGATCCGGGTATCGGCGTCCATGAATAATGCTTTTACCGTAACGAAGTATAAGGGTTATAACCCCGAGGTGGATTATAACTACAGTATCAGCAGTTCCGCAGCCAACCTCACGCCAGGCGTCGATTATGGTGTCTATCCGCTGGTCCGGACTTTCGACCTGGGCGTCCATCTCATCTTCTAAATCATACTTTCAAAAATGAATGTCATGAAATATAAATTCTTACAAGCGCTGTGCATGATGCTGATCCTGTTCTGCTCCTGCACAAAGGGTTTTCTCGAGCAATCGAATCCCTACACAGTAACTCCGGCGCAGTTATATACATCCGAAGGGGATGTATTGCTGGCGCTCAACGGCTGCTATAACCTGATGCGGAATAATAATGCCATGGGAGAGGAAAGTGACCTGTATACCGATCAGCGAAGTGATGATACGGGGACGAATGACAATCAGTCGAATGGCGGTCAGCCTTTTCAGTTTAACAATTATTCCATCGATCCGACCAATTTATACCTCGGATATCACTGGTCGGCCATGTATCAGGCTATTGCACAGTGCAATTCGGTCTTGTCCGGTATTGGTCAGGTAACGTTTACGGACAGTCTTAAAGGGCAGTATACCGCTGAGGCAGAATTCCTGCGGGCGATGCTGCTGTTCGATATGGTGCGTCAATGGGGAGACATCCCCATGTCGACGACGCCGCTGACAACGACAGCGGAGATCCAGGCCGCCACCTTTCGGGTACCGCAGGCACAGGTGTACCAGCAGATCATTACTGACCTGGTCAATGCGTCAAAAGGTGGTCTGCCGGTGGTACAGCCGGCTGCCAATCGCGGACATGCCTCCATGCAGGCGGTCAATTTCCTGCTTGGGCAGGTCTATCTCACCCGTTTCGCCACTTTGGACGGCGGCAATAATGGTACCGCGCCCAATGCCGACCTGGATAGCGCCAACTACTACCTGACGGCCTGTTATAATCAGCGCACCTTTACCGATCTGTCAACCATCAACTATACGGATGTATTTAGCGTAGCAGACAAGGCTACCAACCCTGAGCTGATCCTGCAAATCGTTTTCCTGCAGGGGGATCCCACCTATCATTCGGCCATTGCAGCGGACTCGCAGGCCGACAGTGTATTTACAAACTCCAAGAAGCCCAGTTCCAGTGTCGGGTATAATGTTACGCATGACCTGGTAAATGAGTACGAGACGAATGACCCCAGGGCGGCTTACTCCATCACCTATGATCCTCATGCTCCGACAGACGACTGGTATATTTCCAAATTCAGGGATACCAGCTCCGCAGCTGGTGTAAATGGCTATGGCGGCAATGACTGGATCCTAATGCGTTATGCGGACGTTATCCTTAACCTGGCGGAGGTGAATATGTACCAGGGCAATACTGCGCAGGCCGTCCAGTATATCGATATGGTCCGGGCAAGAGCCGGATTGCCTTCTTATGAAACATCGAGCACGACCGACCCGACATACATGCAGAATTTTCCCACGCTTAAATTGGCGATCCTGCATGAACGACGATCCGAGCTGGCATTCGAGCACCACCGGTTGTTCGACCTGTTGCGCTTCTTTAACATCAATGACCTGGTGACGTATATGCATTCAAAGAGTCAGGCGAATTTCGGTTTGGCACAGATTGCTAACTTCACGACGAAGGATGAATATTTTCCAATACCCTATAGTGAATATATCCTGAATCCGGCAAAGATGCCGCAGAACCCGGGCTATCCGAATTAAGGAAGATATAAGTTGAAAGAGGCCGGGCACCGTTGTCCGGCCTCTTTGCATTCAGGGAATCACCCCCATGTAGAGGGGTTACTACAGCCGGTTTTCGTCCCTACGACTTTCGTTTGAGCGATCGCTCTATTTTTCCCGGCAGGAATCCGTCGCATCTTTGTATTGTCAAAGCGAAAGTCCAATATCCGAAGAAGTTAATCCGTACCTGAAGAACCGTTAAAATCCAAATCCAATACCGTTGATCGACCCTTGCTGATCCGACCCTTGTTTACGCCCTACCTATGAAATGCTTCAACCCAAAAGTGGTTTTTGAACACAAAAGCTAACCCGATACAAAAAGGGTTAGCTTTTTTTATAAAGGCTCGGAACCGGACAGCAAGGAGGAGACCGACCGCCTCTTCAATGCCCTCTCAGCCTGCGGCTCGGACATCGATCCCATGATGGATATGTTCTGGGGCGCCTACTGGGGTACCTGCCTGGACCGCTTCGGCATCCGTTGGATGTTTAATTTTATGAAATAATAGTACATAGAAAATTATTCGGCGCCGGCGTCGTTATTGACGCTGGTTTCTGCCAGTTGGGTGAGCGTCTGATCGGTCTCCTTTTCTTCTTTTAATGTTGTTTCAAGGATCTTGGCGACGTCCTGGTGACCTAGCGTGCGGGCTATCTGTGCAAGACCGCCGTAGGTGGCGATCTCATAGTGTTCTGCCTTTTGTCCTGCGAGGATCAACGCAACATCTCTTGTGGAAGTGCCGTCTTCTGTGTCCTCAATAATGCTGGCGCCTTCCTCCGTGATACCTTTCATCGCATCACATTTCTTTGCCTGCGGTTTGTGGCCCAGAAGTTCAAAGACGTGTTCGAGCCGGGCGACGTGCTCTTTCGTCTGACCCAGATGCTCGGTAAAAGCGTTCTTTAATTCGCTGCTGGTAGCGGCTTTGGCCATTTTGGGAAGGGTCTGGACCAGCTTTTTTTCTGCCCAGTAGATGTCCTTAATTTCATCATGAAAAAATTCCTCGAGCTTCGAGTCGCCGGCTTTGCTGCCTGCGGCCGATTTGTTGCGCCCCGTGGCGGTGTTAGACTTGGACGGGGAAGCGGCGTGGCTGTGAGCGGCGCCGGTGCTCTTGTTATTAGCTGTTGTAGACATAGTGATGTTTTATGTTAAGGATATGAATAAGCATGCCAATCCTTGAGAACCCCAAATGCGAGATTTTCAGAGCTGAATTTTCGGGATTTAGGTGGGAAGTGTAGAGAAAAAGTAGCACAGGCATGATTTTTTATCTATATGGGTATGAATACTGTAACAGAGAGGATTGTTGCTTTTAATGAATCGAAACTGCCGAAAATGCGCCCCCTGAAGTACCGACTGATGCTCGAGAACGCTTTCCGGTTTTTCCGGGGTACCTGTCATTTGTTTTATGAGGATCTGTCGACGGCTTACGGATTTCCTGCCGGACCGCTGGGTTGGATTTGCGGCGACCTGCACCTGGAGAATTTTGGCAGTTACCGGAGCGACAATGACCAGGTATACTTTGACCTGAACGATTTCGACGAGGCTATCCTGGCGCCGGTTACCTGGGAAGTCGTTCGGTTGGTGACAAGCATCTTTGTCGGTTTCGAGTCCCTGGGCATCGAGCAACGTAGAGCGGAGAAGATGGCAAAGCTGTTTTTAAAGTCTTATGCTGCGGCCCTGGCGACCGGCAAAGCGGACTATATAGAGGCAGCTATGGCCCGCGGGATCATCTCCGATTTTTTGACGGGGGTGGCTAAAAGGAAACAGCGGATAATATTGGCGAAGAAAGCCAATCTGCGAAAAAGGCGGGTACAGATAGTCACGGATAACCCCAAACATTTTAAGCTAAAACGAACGACAAAGCAAGCCTTGATGGAACATGTAACGGCATGGTTAAAGGTAGACGAGCACAGTCCGTATAATTACAAGGTCGTTGATGGCGTCTTCCGGCTGGCCGGTACGGGCAGCGTAGGTATCGAACGGTACGCCTTCCTGCTTAAAAGCCTCAATGAAACCGGATACAAATATATTCTGTTGGATATGAAGGAAGCGGCCCCATCATCCCTATCGCCGTATATAACAACGCCCCAACCTTCCTGGCGATCAGAAGGCGATAGGGTGATCAGTGCTCAGCGCCGGATGCAAAATCGCTGCCCGGCATTGTTAAGCACTAGCATATTCAGGGAAAAGTCTTTTATCATGCAGGAAATGCAACCGACGAAGGATAGTATTAATTTCCGTTTGCTCCGGGATCGGTACCGGGATATGTATTGGGTGATTGACAGCATGGCGATGTTGACAGCATCGGCACAGTTGCGAAGCTCGGGGCAGGATGGCTCCGCGACCACAGATGAGCTGAAGAAATTTGGCCTGACGGAAGGTTGGCAGGAAGCCGTACTGCAATATGCTGTAAGGTATTCGTTGGTAGTAAAGGAATATTACGAAGCTTTCGCAGAAGACGTCAGGCGGGACGGGCTGGCAGATGAGGCGGCGGAGATCGAGGAAGTGGGAAAGGTAGCGGTATAGAAATTCCTCCTGTAAGACGCGGGCGTTTCATTAACTTTCAACTTAAATATACGGTTAAATGCAGCTTCGGACTGGTAGCCTACCTGGGCCGCTACATCTCTTATATTTCCTTTGCTTACCGCTAATATTTCTTTTGCTTTGCCGATGCGCCAGTTAGTAAGATAACTTAATGGAGTTTCGCCAACTAATGTCTTAAAAGTGTTGAAAAACAGGGTTCGCGACATACCCGCTTCGGTCGACATGAGTTCCAGCGTCCATTGTTTTTCGGGAAAATTGTGAATATTTTTTAAAACTTTACTGATCCTCTCATCCTTGAATGCGGACAAAAATCCGCTTACCTGCGTTGATTGTGCTAAATAGGCACGCATGGTATGTATAAAAAGAATTTCTGCCATCCGGTCGATAAGGATCTTACTGCCCGGCCTTTCATTACTGATCTCTTCAAATAATAGCTCTGCTGCTTGATTTAACCAGTATTGCTCCTTCGTTTTTAAATTGCTGATATGAATATACCTGGGTAAATCCTTGACAAAAGGATGTAAAGGCTCGCTTTCATATTCAAAATGGCCGCCTACAAAAACCGTTTTTTCGCCATTACCATCAAAAAGATGCATGCCATTTTCAATGGCCTTAACATACGCTATGGAAGAGATAAGTTGACTGTCCGGGTGATCAGCTATCCAATGGCTTGAACCGTGGGGAATAAACACTAAGTCACCTTCATCGAGATGTATTAAAGGTTCATTAGGGATTTTCAAAACACATGCACCTTTCAGAACCCTCCAGAATTGAGAAAATCCATCTTTCGGCATTTCCAATCCCCATGGCGCACAAAAGCTTTACCTGCCCGCCGTTCAGTTTATCCCTGCAATTTTGATCATGGTAAAAGCCAAGCCTGTGATGGATAACATGGCTAAATTAAATACAGGTAGTTTCATCAAAAAAAATTTCCTCCTTACAGGCTTTGCTAAAGTAATACTGTTGGCCTTATTTTTTATCCCGGCTACTTCCCATATCGGATTTTTTTTATTATGCAGTTGGTATGGTGGGACCATCGCGATCCATTTATCTTCTGAAGACAGCCCGTTATTTCCCTCGATTTTTCTTATTTCCCTTTGGCTGTCAGCATATCTTATGGATCCGTCATTATTTATGTCTATCAAACATGTTCTATAGGCTGTCCACTATCAGAATTTAATTATTCCTCTTAAAGAGCCTGATTTATCGGGCTCTTTGCATTTCTACGAGCGTCTCCCTTGGAAATCACTTACTACGGGACGATGCCTTCTTTTTTACTGCCTTTTTCGGCGCCGGAGCGGATTTCTTTGGTGCAGGCTTTACTTTTTTCGTTGCTTTCTTAGGTGCCGACACGGCCTTTTTCTTCGCCGGAGCCTTCTTCACGGGCTTCTTGTGAGTGACCTTCTTAATAGCCTTTTTTACAGCAGTGATCTTTGCCGCAGTAACTTCGATGACCTTATCCTTACCCTCGATGATCTCTTCGCCCAAAACGGCAAAAGCCTCTCCTGCCAGAGCAAAGAATCCTTTTCCTTCATGGGCCGCCGATGCGGGTTGCGCTGACTTCTTTGCTTTGCTCATATGACAATTTTTAATGAATATACGAAAAACTTAATGCGTGCTTTGGTTCTTCTTACTGAACCGTACTTTTCCCAGGCAAGGGGACGAGGAAGGGAGAAATTTGCAAAATACACAAGTAATAACTTCAAATTGCATAGCTTTTATTTTCAATTTACATAACCTGGACTGCCAAAGGAGAACCGCAAGCGCCCTTCAAGCCGCTTTACCTCTTAGGGTTGTCGATATTTTATCAGAATTTTGATTATATTACCATTGAATAAATGATTTAAATTCGCCACGTGATAGGTGACTGAAGGGGAAGTCAAAACAAAAATGATATTCCATGTTAACAAAGAGACAGGTGCTTTCGGCAGTTAAAAATATGCCTGATAATTTTGATACTGTTCAATTATTTGACAGGATTCTCCTTTTCAATAAGGTGGAGGAAGGCCGCCAGCAAATAAAGGAAGGCAAGGGGTTGTCCACGACCGAGGCAAAGAAAAAGTTGAAAAAATGGCTGAAGCTCTGGAAACATACCCGTATAGGGGAAGGATAGTCCCGGAAATAGGCCTGTCCACAATTCGTCAGCTTCTATGCGGCCACTACCGGATTATTTATGAAGTATTGAAGGAGAACAAGATCGGCGTTCTTACCGTTCACCATCAGTCCAGGCTGCTCAAAAACAACCCTGTGATGAAAAGACGTCTCAGAAATAAAGGAAAGTAGTTCCATGACCTACATTTCCTCTCAAAAAGAGCGTTTTACGCTCTCATTATGAGAGGATAACTGACCTAAAATGAGAGGAAACAAGCGGAGTTTAAGGGGTGAGCCTTTGATTCAAGAGCCCAACATAGAGTATCCTGGAGCAAAATAGAAAAGCGTTGCAACTCTTACGAATTACAACGCTTAACAAGTGCCCAGGAATGGATTCGAACCATCACATGGTTTCCCACGCTGCGACCTGAACACAGTGCGTCTACCAATTTCGCCACCTGGGCATTCTCCAACCGAAAATCCGCCAACCGCAGTTCCTTTTCGTTCGGGGGTGCAAATATAGGAAAAGAAAAAATCGCAGGCGCAAAAAAGGGGACTTTTTTTATCCGGCCCCCACCCTCCTCTCCTTCCAGCCGATCAGCAACACCCCGGCAATAACCAAAGCCGTCCCAATGACCTGCTCGGCAAAAATCGGGTCGCCAAGAAAAAAATGGGCCTGGAGGATGGTCGACACCGGACCCACACTGGTGACGATAGCCGCATTATTGGCGCCAATCCGCTTCATCCCCGCCGACAGCATGAACGAAGGGATCACCGTCGCCACCAAGGCCAGCATGATACCATAGCCCCATAGCATACCACTGCCCGCGCCCGTCGGCAGCGAAGAATGGTTGCCGAAGGCCTGTCGGATGAAGAAATGCACCAGCACTCCCAGCGTCGCCGTCAGCATGCTGTACGTCGTAAACTTGGCCGCCCCTACCAGCGGCACTAACCTACCTGCTCCGGATAAGTATGTGGCATAGGTGATCGAACATAAAAAAACCAGGAAGCTGCCCCAGCAAAAATTCGGATTGCCGGTGTCTATCTTCAATTCGCCGAAATAAGCGATGCCAATGCCGGTATATGTCAATACCAGCGCGATGAGTTGCACCCGGCTGATACGCTGGCGAAATACCACGGCATTGATCAGCACGGCAAAACTGGGATAAAGGAACAGGATTAGCCGCTCCAATCCCGCGGAGATATATTGCAAACCTATAAAATCGAAAAGACTACTCAGATAATAGCCCAGCAACCCTAATGCAATCACCCACCCCCATTGCCGGCCATTCATATGCACATTCCCTTCTTGCCGGCTGCCCCAGAAGGCTGTCGCTACATAGAACGGCAGGGATAGTAACATCCGTAAAGCCAGCAGGGTCAGCGCATCGGCATGGGTGGAACGAAAAGCGAGCTTGACAAGAATGGCCTTGGTCGAAAACAGGATCGCTCCCGTAAAAGAGATCGCAAAGCCGGCTAAAAGGGCGTTCTTACCTGCCTGACGGGCCTCCATTACACCGCCACGTTAAAATCCCTCAGGGCGTCGTTAAGGCTGGTTTTCAGGTCCGTACTGGGTTTGCGCCGGCCGATGATCAGCGCACAGCTGACGTTGTATTCCCCTGCCGGAAATTTTTTGGCATACGTTCCGGGGATGACGACGCTGCGCGACGGCACCCGCCCCTTATATTCTATCGGTTCAGATCCGCTGACGTCTATGATCTTCGTCGATTGGGTCAACACCACGTTGGCACCCAATACCGCTTCCTTCTCCACGATCACGCCTTCGACGACAATGCTGCGACTCCCTAGAAAGGCGCCGTCTTCGATGATCACAGGAGAAGCCTGCAGAGGCTCCAGCACCCCGCCGATCCCCACCCCGCCGCTGAGATGCACTCCTTTCCCGATCTGCGCACAGCTACCGACAGTCGCCCAGGTATCCACCATGGTGCCCTCGTCGACATACGCTCCGATATTGACATAGCTGGGCATCAACACTACGTTCCTGGCCAGAAAAGCTCCATAGCGGGCTACCGCATGCGGAACGGCCCGAACACCCAGCTCCTTATAATTCTTCTTCAACAGCATTTTATCATAGAATTCGAATGGGGCCATCTCCCAGGTCTGCATCGGCTGAATACCGAAATAGAGCAGGATAGCCTGCTTGACCCATTCGTTGACCGTCCAAAGGGAACTCCCCCCCGTCGCATCCGGTGCAGACGACGTCGCCAAAACAGACGTAGGATTCGCTACCCGCAGCCGCCCCTTATCTACTTCTTCTATCACCGCCCTTACTGCATCCGCATACCGGGCGTCTTTTAACAGCTCACGGTTGCCAAAGGCTTCCGCAATCATTTGTTGCAATTCCATCCTGATAATTTTCGGCAAACTTACTACATGGCGCCCAGATTTCATCCGTGACGATCCGATGGCCGCTATTCCGTTCCCGGATAAAGGCGCCCTTTCGTACTTTTGCCCGCATGGACAACAGCAGTCAGGCATTCGACAAGGATATCGATCCCTCCCTCGCCACCCTGAGGGCAGGTGGCCTCCTCCTCTACCCGACGGATACGATCTGGGGCATCGGCTGCGATGCAACCAATCCGGATGCCGTGAGAAAAGTATATGCGTTGAAGCAAAGAGCGGAATCCAAAAGTCTCATCGTCCTGATGGCCGATCAGCGGGATATTCTCAAATATACCAGCCAGCCTGACTTGCGCGTCTTCGATTTCCTGGCCACTTTGCACAAACCCACTACTATCATATATGAAGGCGCCATGGGACTGGCCGACAACCTGATCAATGCGGACGGAACGATCGCTATCAGACTGATAGACGAACCATTTTGCCGGCACCTGATCAAACGTTTTCGCAAACCCATCGTATCCACTTCCGCCAATCTATCCGGAGATCCTTCGCCGGCCACCTTCAAAGACATCGATCATCGGATCACAGCGGGAGTCGATTACGTCGTACTGTATCGCCAGGACGATGATACCCCACGACAATCCTCGGCCATCCTGAAATGGCAGGCTGACGGCAACGTCACCGTCATCCGTCCCTGAAAAAGCGTATTTTTGCCACCGTGCAGAAATTCCTGGTCATACAAACAGCGTTTATAGGTGATGTTGTACTGGCGACGGCTCTCCTCGAAAAATTACACAGCTATTTCCCCGATGCCCAAATCGATTTCCTCGTCAGAAAAGGCAACGAAGCGTTGCTGACGAACCACCCCTATCTGCACGAAGTACTCATCTGGGATAAAAAACAAAATAAGCTGAAAAACCTGTGGCTCCTCATCCGCCGTATCCGCCGGACGAAATATGACAAGGTGATCAACGTGCAACGCTTCGCCGCTACCGGGCTGCTGACAGCCTTCTCCGGAGCCCGGGAAACGATCGGTTTCGACAAGAACCCCCTAAGCTTTTTGTTCACCCGGAAATTCCCACACATCGTCAGCGCCCTGGCCACGCCGCAGCCCACCCCGGCAGCGCCACAAATCGCCCCCGGTCGCCCCCTTCACGAGATCGACCGCAACCAACAGCTGATCGCCGCCTTCACGGACGACCACCCGGCCAAACCCCGGCTCTATCCTTCCGCAACTGATCTAAACAAAGTCCAGCCTTATAAAAACCGCCCCTATATCACAGTTTCCCCCGCCTCTGTCTGGTTCACCAAACAATACCCAGCCGAAAAATGGGCGGCATTCCTGCGCGAAGTGCCGGAATCATACACCGTATACCTCCTGGGCGCACCCTCAGACAAAGAGCTGTGCGACCAGATCCGGACCCTCGCCGCAGCCCCCGCCGCTATCATCAATCTCAGCGGCCAGCTCAGCTTCCTCCAGTCCGCTGCCCTCATGAAGGACAGCGCCATGAATTATGTCAATGATTCCGCTCCTATGCACTTTGCCTCGGCCGTCAACGCCCCGGTCACAGCTGTCTATTGCTCCACGATCCCGGCCTTTGGCTTCGGCCCCCTTTCGGACGAAAAATTCATCGTCGAGATCAAAGAGCCCCTGGACTGCCGCCCATGCGGCCTGCACGGCTATCGGGCCTGCCCCAAAGGACACTTTCATTGCGCCTATAAAATTCAGGAGGCTCAACTTTTGCAAACCCTGATGGGCAGGAGTCCGTCCGTTAGAATTCTTTAACTTCGCGCCCGGCCGCAGGCTAAACCAGCCCCGGCCACCGGCCATAAGCCGAATCGCCATCACCATGGATATCCAGTGCACAGACAAAGAACTGTTCGTATTCGAAAAGATCGCCCAGGCTGCGGCAACGATGAACGTGCCCTGCTACCTGATCGGCGGCTTCGTCCGTGACCGGCTGATCGGTCGCCCTACAAAAGACGCCGACATTGTCTGCGTCGGCGACGGGATCAAACTGGCGCATAATGTAGCCGCTACCTTACAGCCCAGGCCTTCCGTTTCCTTTTTCAAGAATTTCGGCACCGCCCAGATCAAATGGGAAGACTGGGAAATAGAATTCGTCGGTGCCCGGAAAGAAAGCTACCGCGCCGAATCCCGCAACCCCGACGTAGAACCGGGCACGATCGAAGACGATCAGCTGCGGCGTGATTTTACCATCAACGCCATGGCGATCAGCCTTAATACAGCAGACTATGGGGGTCTGATCGATCCCTTCGAAGGTCAAAAAGACCTGGAAAAAAAACTCATCCGCACCCCGCTGGATCCGCTCCGTACCTTTAGCGACGACCCGTTACGCATGATGCGGGCCATCCGCTTTGCCACGCAGCTGGACTTTACTATCGACGACAGTACCCTCAACGCTATCACCGCAGACTCCCCAAGGATAAAGATCGTTTCCCAGGAAAGGATCACCGACGAACTGAATAAGATCATCCTCAGCCCCAAACCCTCTATCGGGCTGGATCTTCTTTATCGGACAGGCTTGCTGAAGATTATTTTCCCGCAAATGGTAGACCTCGTCGGCGCGGAATATATCGATGGGCATGGTCATAAGGACAATTTTTATCATACTTTGCAGGTTCTGGATAACATCAGCCGGAATACGGACGACCTCTGGCTGCGTTGGGCCGCCATCCTGCATGATATCGGCAAGCCCGCCACGAAAAAGTTTGAAGAAGACCATGGCTGGACCTTCCATGGTCACGAAGTGGTAGGTGCTCGCATGGTGCCGAAGATATTCGCCCGGCTCAAATTGCCGCAAAACGAAAAGATGCGCTTTGTGACGAAAATGGTCGAATATCACCTGCGGCCTATCAGCCTCACGAAGGAAAATATCACGGACTCGGCCATTCGCCGTCTCCTCTTCGATACCGGTGACGACATCGACGCACTCATGACCCTTTGCGAAGCGGATATCACTTCGAAAAACAAACAAAAGGTCCGGCGCTTCCTGGATAATTTCGAGCTGGTACGGGAAAGACTGAAGGAGGTCGAGGAAAAAGATCGGATCCGCAACTGGCAACCACCTGTCACCGGAGAAATGATCATGGAAAAATTCGGCCTGCCCCCCGGCAGAACGGTGGGTGAACTGAAGAATGCCATTCGTGAAGCCATCCTGGACGGAGTCATCGAGAATAATTACGAAGCAGCATATGACTTCATGATGAGAAAAGCTGCCGGCCTGAATCTTACCGCAGTGAAGTAGGGGTTGGGGATACAACCCGGCCCAATTTGGTTTTTGTTGAATTTATGTATCTTGTGACCTATAAATTGCAAAAAAGCCATGGCGATCTTGAAATTCCGGATCTATTTTGAGGAAGACGACAGCATATACAGGGATGTGGTACTGAGGCACACGCAAAGCTTCTTGCAACTCCACCAGGTGATCCTGAAGGCTTATGAATTCGACAGTAAGCACCAGGCCACCTTCTATCGCAGCAATGATCAGTGGCAGCGGGGCCGTGAGATCACGCTCGAAAAATATGATAAACCCTATAAGGCCGAACCATTGCTGATGGAGGCCACCACTGTCGGGTCGGAGATCCGTGATCCCAACCAGAAATTTGTTTATGTTTACGATTTCGTCAAGAACTGGGGCTTCCTGGTGGAACTGATCAATGTGTCCAAAGAAGAAAGCGGAAAATTGGATTACCCCGCCGTCATCAAGTCGGAAGGTATTCCTCCCTCCCAATACGGTACCAAGGGATTGGTTGGTGACAAGCTCACCGAAATGGAAGAGAAATACGATCTCACCAAGGGGACAGAAGGCTTCGGGGTAAAAAGCGACCAGGGCGAAGACATCGAGGAAGAAGAGGAAGCTGAAAAAGAAGAGGGCGAAGGCGAAGAGGGCGCCCCGGCAGAAGACGAAATCTAAACGCTTGCAAGCACCTACCGTTATAATTATCGTAGGACCGACTGCCGTAGGAAAGACAGTGGCAGCCATTCGGCTGGCAGAGCAGTTGCAAACGCAAATCATCTCCGCCGATTCCCGCCAGTGTTATCGCGAATTGAATATCGGCGTGGCCAAACCCTCCGCGGCAGAGCTAAAGGCAGTCCACCACTATTTTATTGATTCCCATTCGATCCGTGAAGAAGTCAATGCCGCCGTTTTCGAGCAGCTGGCCCTGCAGTGGGCGGCCGATATCTTCCGTGACTACACCACTGGCGTATCCCCGGCCAGCGTCCTCCCACCAGGCGATTCACCCACCGCTGTCATGGTAGGTGGCACCGGTCTCTATATCAAAGCCTTTACTGACGGACTGGACGATATTCCCCCCGTCGACCCCGCCCTGCGCGATCGTCTGCATCAACAATACCAACAGGAAGGTATCCCCTGGCTCCGGCAGGAAATCAGCCGTCTCGACCCGATTTTCTTTGCCGAAGGCGAAACATTCAACCCCCATCGCCTCCTTCGGGCGTTGGAAGTCCGGTTGTCCACCGGCCGGTCGATCCTTTCTTTTCGCAGCGGAACACCCAGGCAACGTCCTTTCCTCATCCGTAAGATCGGCCTGGAACTTCCTAAAGAAGAGCTCCACCGTCGCATCCATGACCGTGTAGACAGCATGATACAACAGGGATTGCTCGAAGAAGTAAAAGACCTGCTCCCCTATCGTACGCATAAAGCCCTCCAAACGGTCGGCTATAAGGAGATCTTCGACTATCTCGACGGTGCCTGCTCGTTCGACGAGGCTGTCGCCAATATAAAAACCAATACCCGCCGTTATGCCAAACGACAGCTAACCTGGTTTAAAAAAGATCCCTCAGTCCAATGGATGGATCCGGAAAAAGCACTGACCCAGGCCGCTAGCCGTAAAATATAACTAAATAATAATATTATCGTAACATGCTTTCATCCAAATTTTGCGACTAAATATTCCAACTTAAATTTTCCAACGGGTGGCTAATAACCTGCATAAGCTGATAGCAAAGGAATTTGGCGACGATTTTTTATGGGGGGTGGCAATGGCCGCCGTACAAAATGAAGGCGCCTGGAGCAGTTATGGCAAGGGCCCCTCTATCTGGGATGCCTTCTCCCGACGGCAGGGAAAGATAAAAGGCGGTGCAAAGCCCACCGTCGCATGCGATTTTTATCATCGCTATAAAGATGACATTTTACTGGCCAAGGCCCTGGGTTTCTCGGTCTTCCGCTTTTCTATTTCCTGGGCCCGTATCCTGCCGGAAGGCATGGGACGCGTCAATAAGGAAGGTATCGCCTTTTATCACCGCGTGATCGATGAATGTCACAAACTAGGCCTCATTCCCTATGTCACCATGTATCACTGGGACCTGCCCATGGCGCTGGAAAAGGAAGGTGGCTGGACCAGCCACCTCATGTTGAAATGGTTCACCCGCTTTGCTTCTCTCCTGGCAGAAGAATATGGCGATACGGTCAAAGACTGGATCGTGCTGAACGAGCCTTTCGGCTTCACCAGCCTGGGTTATATGCTGGGCAAGCATGCCCCCGGCCGGATGGGGCTCTCCAACTTCCTGCCCGCTATCCATCATGCCGCCCTGGCCCAGGCCGAAGGCGGACGCATCCTTCGGGCAACGGTAAAGAACGCGCATATCGGTACCACCTTCTCCTGCTCGGAAGTCCTGCCTTATACAGATTCGCCGGAAGATATCCAGGCGGCCAAAAGGATGGATATCCTGATGAACCGGCTGTTCATCGAGCCTGCTCTCGGCCGGGGCTATCCTCGCGAAGACTTTAAATTCCTGGAACGGTTGGAACTGCATAATCGCAGTTGGAAGTATACTGAGCGGATGCAGTTCAACTTTGACTTCATCGGCATCCAAAATTATTTTCCCGTCGTCGTGCGCCACAATCCCCTCATCCCCATTGTCCAGGCATCGGAAGTCACGGCATCATCCCGTAAGGTCCCGCAAACAGCGCTGGGCTGGGAAATCAATCCCGACAGCTTCTACCGGATACTCAAACGATTTTGGCTATACGGCGGGGTAAAAGAGATCATCGTCAGCGAGAACGGTGCGGCCTTCAAAGATGAACTGGTCAATGGCACGGTCGACGATCCGGGCCGCGTCGACTATTATCAGCAATACCTGCTGGCCATGCTCCGGGCCAAAAAAGAAGGCGTAAATATAAAAGGCTATTTTGCCTGGACCTTAACGGACAACTTCGAGTGGTCCCATGGCTATAATGCGCGCTTCGGGCTGATCCACGTAGATTTCGAGACGCAGCTTCGCACGATCAAAAGCTCAGGGTATTGGTTTAGGGACTGGCTGAATGGCCGTTAATGAAAGTCCCGATTAATCGCGGTACTGAAGGTTTTGAGGCTCCATCCCCCACCCACGATAATACGCCGTATAGTCATCAACGGATCGGTAGGATCCATCTTATCAGCCAGTTGAAAAGCCGCGATAAAATTTCTTTTCCGCAACTCAGGCAGCGCCTGCGGGTTCCACAACCCGAAGGGAAAGGCAAAATAACGGATAGGCTTGCCCGTGATCGCCTCCAGCTGTTTGGTAGGCTTATCGATCTGGATGGCCCAGTCATTACCCTGGTACTTACGAACATTGTGATGGTCCCAGGTATGGCTGCCGATCACATTGCCGGCGTCGAATAATTCCTTGACCTGCTCCTTGCTCATATAATGCGGCAACCGGCCCAGAGATACTGTCATAATAAAGAAAACACCCCTGAACCCATATTTCTTCATCTCCGGCCAGGCCACCTCATATTGGTCCTCATCGGTATCGTCGAAAGTCAGCATGATCGGCTTGCTGGGAAGCGTAGCCCCCGTCGTCAGATACGCATACAACTGATCGGGCAGAATCGTATGATAACCGCTGTCATGCAGCATCTTCAATTCCGCTTTCAGATCGGCCGGTGGCATGATATAATCCTTGGATACCTTGGAATCTGTCGGCTTCCAGTCACGGATCTGGTGATAGCATAAAACAGGAACTTCCTTCCGCCCACGGATCACGGAAGCCGGAGGCACCTTACCTCCGGGCAAACCAGCGGCAGGCCCCGTCGTATCGGCGCCGCCGGTGGGCGTCGATGCCGTCGCATTACCGCTCTTACCGGAAGACGATCCTGACCCGCAGGCCGTCGCCGCAAAAAATAAGATTCCTAATCCTGCACTGACAAAATTTTTCATCATATAGCAATTAACGGGTTTTATAAGATATTATTTTTAACCGTTCCGATAACGCCCGGAATCTCATCATTCGATATCCGGCTGGCCACGGGTAACCTATCGGCCCCAGTTTCCCCAATCCGCCACCAGTTCCTCGAGCCAGCGCTGGTCTTCCTCATCAAAGTCATTCAATGCGGCGCTGTCAACATCCAGTACGCCCACCACCTCGCCCTGGTGAAAGACCGGCACGACGATCTCGGAGCGGGACAGGCTGCTGCAAGCGATATGGCCGGGAAAAGCTTCCACGTCGGGCACGATCAGGGTCCGGCCCTCCTGCCAACTCGTACCGCATACACCCCTACCCTTGCTGATTCGCGTACAGGCTACGGGTCCCTGGAAGGGACCTACTACCAGTTCCCCATCCTTGACGAGATAAAATCCTACCCATAACCAACCGAACTGTTGTTTCAGCGCGGCAACCACATTGGCCAGGTTGGCCACACGGTCAATCTCCCCTTCGGTCAGCGCCCTGATCTGGGGCAGCAGCGAATGATACTGGTCGGTCTTACTACCGTCCGCCAATTGTAGATCTTCTGCCATGGGCGCAAAGGTAGTACACATCTGCAAACTCTTTCTTAAATTACACTATATGCCCCGTTTTTTTATTCATCCCGATATAGCCCTTGCACAGACCCCACACACAGATCTCTATACCGATCCGGTATTGTTCGAACGCTGCAAAGAAAAATTATTTACCCCTTCCTGGCAATTCATTGGCGATATCAGTCTGGCCCCCGCCATCGGTGACGCTTACCCATTCACACTGCTCGAAGGATTCCTCGACGAACCGCTGGTGTTAACCCGGGAGGAAAACGGAACACTTCGTTTGCTGTCGAATGTCTGCACGCATCGCGGCAATCTGGTTGTCAACGAACCTTGCCGGCTGGCCCACCTGCGTTGCCGGTATCACGGCAGGTTGTTCAACCTCGACGGTTCCTTCCGGAGCATGCCTGAATTCAAAGAAGTACAGGATTTTCCTTCCCCGACTGATGACCTGCATCAGTTACCGCTGGCCCGGTGGGGCAGCTGGCTGTTCACTTCCCTTGGCGATACCACACATGATCGCTATTGGCAGGAGATCATGCAACGACTTTCCTGGCTTCCCCTCGATACCTACGTCTTTCATCGGGAATATACCCGCGACTTTATCGTCGACGCTCACTGGGCGCTCTATTGCGAGAACTATCTCGAAGGTTTCCACATTCCGTTTGTCCATGCCGGTCTCAATTCCGTCATAGACTTCGGCAACTATACCACTGAGCTATTCCGGTACTCCAGCCTGCAGCTGGGTATTGCCAAAGAGGGCGAAGATTGCTTTGACCTGCCGCAGGACAGCCCCGACTACGGTAAGAAGGTCGCCGCATATTACTTTTTCGTCTTTCCCAACACCATGTTTAATTTCTATCCCTGGGGATTGTCGGTCAACATCGTCCGGCCGCTTGGACTCGAAAAGACCAAAGTATCGTTCCTGACGTACATCAGTGATGCCTCAAGATTCAATACAGGCGCCGGATCGGGATTGGATACCGTGGAGATGGAAGATGAAGAAGTCGTACAGGCCGTACAGAAGGGGGTACGATCACGCTTCTATTCGCATGGCCGCTATTCGGTGACGCGCGAACAGGGGACACACCATTTTCACCGCATCATCGCCGATCGGATCGGCTAAGATAATATCATCATTATGCCCCATTCCCTGAAGAAAAGCATCGGCCTCTGGTCTGCGGTCTCTCTCGTGATCGGTAGCGTGATCGGCTCGGGTATTTTCATGCGGCCCGCTACCATGGCTGGCCAGTTAGGCAGCCCGATGCTGCTGCTGGGCGTCTGGCTGATAGGCGGCATCGTCTCTCTTTTCGGCGCTATGATCTATGCCGAATTGGGAGCCATGTACCCGGAGACGGGTGGCCCCTACGTTTACCTGAAAGAGATCTATGGTGAATTCATCGCTTTTATTTACGGCTGGTCGACGATGGCGGTCATCAACACCGCAGGAATCGCCAGCATCGCCTTCGTATGCGGCAACTATGCGGAGTATTTCATGCACCTACCCCACTTCAGTCCGGTGGTTGAACACGCTTTCAAGTGGCATATCCCCGGGCTGGCCGACATCTATCCATTGGAAAATGCCGGCGTCAAGAGTCTTTCCATCCTGATCCTGCTGGTACTCACCATAGTGAACTACCTCAGTACACGTTGGGGTAATGGCATTCAATTCGTCGCTACCCTCCTCAAAGCTCTCGCGCTGGTGCTGGTCATCGGCGGTATCTTGCTGTCTGGAAAAGGGCACGCAGTAAATTTTGTGACCAACGCCCCGGACTTCCATGCACAAGCTTTTTTGATGTTCGTGGCGGTCATGGCGGCCACTTCAGGCGCATTCTCTTCGTACGACGGCTGGAATAATATCAATATGGTGGCTGGCGAGGTGATCAACCCGCAACGCAATCTCAGCAGGAGCCTGTTGATCGGCCTGGGCGCCTGCATTGCCATTTATCTGCTGGTCAACCTGGCCTATCTCTATGTGTTGCCTATTGGTGTGATGGCCGGATCGTCGATGGTGGCAGCCGATGCCATGGAGAAAGCGTTGGGAGTGTCCGGTGCCGGAGTGGTGGCTGGGTTAATCATCGTCAGTGCTTTCGGCGCCACGCAAAACAATCTGCTGACCAATGCCCGCATCGTCTTTGCCATGGGCGAAGGACGCGCCTTCTTTTCCTGGACGGGCCGGGTCCATCCACGATGGGGCACCCCGGGCAATTCGATGATCGTGATGGGGGTTTGGAGTATTCTGTTCGTACTCAGCGGCTCGTTCGACATCCTGGCAGATATCTTCGTATTCATGGCCTGGGTCTTCTATGGACTCACCGCCATTGGGCTCTTCATTCTTCGCTGGAAAAGACCCGACGTATCCCGCCCATATAAAGCCTGGGGATATCCCTGGGCGCCGCTGGCTTTTATCATTTTTACTCTGTTCTATCTCGGAACTACGCTGTACAACGACATTACCGCCTATAGCAGTGGTAAGTCGCCTGTCATTAATTCGGTGCTGGGGCTGCTGCTGACTGCTACGGGTATCCCTTTTTATTGGTATTTTCAACACCAAAAGCGGAAAACAAAAACATGAGAACAATTGCATACCTGGTGCAGTGCTGCTGGCTGGCTGCCTTTTTTGCCACCGCCGGACAGGCCACCGCTCAATCTGGCGACGCGCATGCTAGCACGGGCGCTCACCCGGTCGGACCAATGGTCGCCCCCGATAGTTTTTATCTCCTGCGCCCTGACCGGGTCTTCGATGGAGAACAAATGCATGAGGGCTGGCAGGTACTGGTCCATGGCCGGCTCATTGAAGCTGCAGGTCCTGCCGGTTCGATCAAATCCCCGGCCGGTACTGTCGTCATGGATCTCAAAGGCGCTACCCTCCTTCCCGGACTGATCGAAGGCCATAGCCATCTTTTTCTCCATCCATATAATGAAGTATCCTGGAACGACCAGGTACTGAAGGAATCCAGGGCCGAAAGAGTAGCCAGAGCGACTGTCCATGCCCGTGCAACATTACTGGCAGGATTCACCACAACCCGCGACCTCGGTACGGAAGGAGCAGGTTACGACGATGTAGGACTCAAACAAGCTATAGACAAAGGCGTCATTCCGGGACCACATATCTTATGTGCCACACGCGCCATAGTCGCCACAGGCAGCTACGGCCCCAAAGAACTCAGCTATGATGTCGAGTCCCCCCATGGAGCAGCAGAGGCGGATGGCGTCGAAGGATTGACAAAGGAAGTACGGACACAAATTGGGAAGGGAGCGGATCTCATCAAGGTCTATGCGGATTACGGTTGGGGCCCTGACCATCACGCTGAACCGACCTTCACCGTGGAAGAATTGAAAAAGGTGGTGGAAGTCGCCGGCAGCAGTGGCCGGGAAGTAGCCGTACACACTTCTACTACCGAAGGTCTGCGGCGGGCCATCGAAGCCGGTGTTTCGACTATCGAGCATGGCGAAGGCGGTACGCCCGAGCTATTTGCAGCCATGAAGGCCAGGGGCATCGCACTCTGCCCGACCCTGGCCGCCGGCGACGCTATTGCTCAATACGGCGGTTGGAGAAAAGGCATCGATCCGGAACCTGAACGCATCCGGAAGAAAAGGGAGAATTTCCGCCAGGCGCTGGCATCAGGCGTCACGATCTGCATGGGCGGTGATGTAGGCGTATATGCACATGGCGACAATGCCCGTGAGATGGAGGCGATGGCCGACTATGGAATGAAGCCCCTGGATGTGCTGAGGTCCGCCACCTCCGTCAACGCCGACGTATTCGGGATCAACAATCATGTCGGCCGCATCAAACCAGGGCTGTGGGCGGATATCCTCGTCGTCGACGGCGATCCGTCCGCCAATATTTCGCAAGTGCGTAAGGTCAGATGGGTCATGAAGGATGGAGCCATCTATCATCCAACCGCGGCGGGCAACTAACTGTAAAGTTCTCTCAGCGCGTCAGCCGCCGGATCAACGCCGCATGTTGCGGATATTGCCCCGCCAGCGTTTCTTTGTCCGCCAGTTCAAAATCGGCAAAATCGAAACCGGGCGCTACCGTACAACCCACCAGAGCGTATTCGCTGCCTTCGGCAGGCACCGAAGCAAACCAGCTTCCAGCCTTGATGACAGCATGAAACGACTCCTCTTTCAAGGGATCATTCCCTAACCGGTGCGTCAGCAGACGGCCGTTGTGGTTGATCTCATACACGATCAGCGGGTCGCCGGAATAAAAATGCCAATGCTCATCGGCAGCGATCCGGTGAAAGGCAGAGAATTGACCTTCAGCCAGCAGGAAATAAATATGTGTACTGGCGGTGCGGTCACCCTGAAAGAACAGTGGCAGGGATTTGCGGGGAATGACCAGCTCGGACCGGTAGACCTCGCGAAAAGAACCTCCCTCCACATGATGGGTCAGTTGCAATTTATCAAGCCAATAGGCGGCGTTGGGTCGCATAGGCGGTCAGCATCAATGTTCTATAAATACATGAGGCGCAGCATAGGTGTCGGACAGGGAATCTTTGATATAGGTCGTATCCCTGGTCAGCGCTGCTATGGGGAAATATAGTTTGAACCAGGCAGAATCTTTCTGGTCCATCTTGATATTCAGTTGATACCCGAGTAATTGATTGTATCGTTTCAGCGCACGATGTTTGTTGTCCGTGGCCAGGATAACGAAATGATAGAGAGTGGATCCCGGTGGTACCGGCACATTCGCGGTCGTCGCGGTGGGCGTTGGCACGGATGGCGCTGGTGCGGCCGGCGTCGGAGCAGGGGGATGAGCAACTGTTGACTGGCTGGCAGCTGCTTTCGATGCGGCAGCAGTATCGGCAGAGGACGGGTTTACAGTCGTCGAAGTATCTTTGACAGCAGTCGTATCCGGAATAACGACAGCCTGTTTTTCAGCAGCAGGTTCCGGCAAACTATTCCGCTTATACAGGTAGTAACCACCAACACCGATGATGAGAAGGCCGACGACTATAGCAATCAACAGCAACGCCTGCCGATCGGAACTGCTGCGGGGCTCCCGCCCCCGCGGGCCCTCGTCGGTCACATTTCTTTCCGCTGTCTGATGCCCCTGATATCCGGGGCTGTCTATCCGGGCGACCATATATTCCCCGGGTGTAAAGTCCAGCCGCCCATCCTTGTTCTTAACCAGCGTACCGATCCCTTCCAGATAAAAAGGCTTGCCGATATTCAGCAACTGACGTCCGGTCGTTAAGAAAAAATCGAGATCCGATGCGGCCAGTGACTTCATTTTACCCGTATGCTCTTTGATAAAATTGATCAGCGCATCGTCGGGGGTCGCAACGTTGACATTCTTGAACTGAATCCCCGTGGCAGGCATCTGCCCGACCTTGTCTGTCTCCTGGGGAATAACTGCCTCAGCATCCAGGATAAAGATGCCAATACCAGTTAGATCAAGTTTCCTGGTCTGATACAGATACTGCGACAATAGTTGTGGTAATTTCAAACTATCAGATTTTGAGTGGGTTAAAGGTAATCAACTTCTTCGTAATTTGGCCTCATGCTGACACAGCAGGAAAAAGACTTCATTCAGTATTGGGCGGCTAACCGGCTCCGTCGTAAAAAAGTCGTTACCCAGTTTTTAGTCGGAATCCCCATTGGCCTGGCCTTTACGATACCTATCGTCATCAATTTTGTCTCCGGTTGGTACAAAAGAGCCCAGATGGAAGCCAATAACCAGGATTTCAATCCGGGAGTCCTTCTTGTCGCGCTCCTGCTGATCGTGGGTTTCACGGCTATTTTTTATCAACGGCATCAATGGGATCAGTATGAACAGCGATACCGGGAACTCCTGGCCCGCGAAACCCGGGAAAATGCCCTCCCTTCCGGCATCCCTTCCATCCCTCCCACAGAGCCTCCGCTTCTAAGTTCGGCCGGTACTCCTTCCAACCCTCACACGGAGCTCCCCCTTCTAGTATCGGACGCTCCCGCGTCCTCTTCATCGAACGGCCTCTCCCCCTCCCCCGATGGGCTCCATGCCTCTCAGCCCCCCTCCCCGGACGCCCCCAATCCCTCTCCCAGTGAGGATATGGAGCAAAAAACAGGCAAAAATTAAAAAAAAGTGAATTTTTTTTAATTTCCTTGCAGCAATCTGGAACGCCCGGCTGTCTATTTATTACACCACCTAACACTTATTCCTGCTTCTTTTCCTGATTTTTGATACATATCTGCTTGATGTGCAGTAACCATGAACTACCTGCTAACAGCCCCTGGATACCTTCCGGGGCTTTTTTTGTCCCTTCTTTATCCGGTCACACCCCAAAAGCCAATACCTTTGCCCCAAACCCAGTTGACATTGCCACACGAATCCATCTCCGTCCGTGACATCTTCAAAATCGGCATCGGCCCCTCCAGCTCACATACTTTAGGCCCCTGGCGCGCCGCCCAACGCTTTATCGATTCCATCAACACCCAGCATGGGCTGAAAGGCCTTGCAGAAATCAAAATCATCCTCTACGGATCCCTCGCCAAAACAGGCAAAGGCCACGGCACCGATATCGCCATCCAACTGGGACTGTCCGGCGAAGACCCGGTCACCTTCGACACCAGCCTGATCGACACCGCCGTCCAAACCATCCGCGATAACCACCAACTCATCATCGGCGGCCATCAGACCGTTACTTTCAACCCGGACACCGACATTCAGTTCCTCTACTCCGAGACACTCCCTTATCATCCCAATGCCATGACCTTCCTGGCCGCTTGGGAAGACGGCCGCCAACTCGCGGAGACCTGGTATTCCATCGGCGGCGGATTCGTCAAAAAAGAAGGGGAAGAACCCGCCGACAACCAGTCCGCCCAACTCCCCTTCCCCATCAACACCAACGCAGACCTCCTCCACTGGTGCAGAAAGACCGGCCTGTCCATTAGCGAAGTGGTCCTGGAAAACGAAAGCGCCTGGCGCCCCGAAGAAGAAACCCGCCAGGGCATCGCCCGGATCTGGACCACCATGCAGGAATGCATCTACCGCGGCTGCCACTCCGAAGGCATGCTGCCCGGCGGACTCCATGTCCAACGCCGCGCCGCGGCCCTCAACCGCCGCCTCATCGGCAACAGGACCTATCACGATTTCGATAGCTGGATCACCGCCATCCGTGCCGGCGGCTCCGATTTTAAATATATCCTCGATTGGGTCAGCTGCTTCGCCCTGGCTGTCAATGAAGAGAATGCCTCCTTCGGCCGGGTCGTCACCGCACCTACCAATGGCGCCGCCGGCGTTATCCCCGCCGTATTGCAATATTATGTTATATTTTGCGACGGATTCGACGACAATAAGGTCATGCAATTCATCCTTACCGCCTCCGAAATCGGCAGCATCTTTAAAAAAGGAGCCACCATCTCCGCCGCCATGGGCGGCTGTCAGGCAGAGATCGGCGTATCGTCGGCCATGGCCGCTGCCGCTCTGACGGAATGTGTCGGCGGCTCCCAGCGTCAGGCCATGATGGCTGCCGAAATTGCCATGGAGCATCACCTCGGCCTCACCTGCGACCCCATCGGCGGCCTCGTCCAGGTGCCCTGCATCGAACGCAATACCATGGGCGCCATTAAAGCCATCACTGCCTCCCAGCTAGCCCTGCAAAGCACACCCGATTTCGCCAAAGTGTCCCTGGACGCCGTCATCAGCACGATGTGGAGCACCGCACAGGACATGAACAGTAAATACAAGGAGACATCCGACGGCGGTCTCGCCATACAAATACCCCTCGGCCTTAGCGAATGCTAGGCCGTGAATATTTCAATCATTTCTTTCCATCTAAACTGGTGTAATTATTGCATATTTTTGGTGATCATTTCCAATATCCTGATTCGAAAGCAAGCGACCCGATTGATTATTGTTTGTTTGCCCGCCTGTAACCATTAAAACAATTGTCAATGACCCGACCTGCTTTTTTGCAAAGATTGGATAGGAATAATTTGATCGTTTACGCTGTACTTTTTCTCTCGCTTTGTTATTTCGCGCTGTTGATCAGCTTCATTCACAACGAAGTATTCTATTCCGCCGATGGAGGCGTCAAATCTATGACGATACGACAGCTTAGCAACGGCTATGGATTCAAATATTTGCATCTCGACCAGCCTTCCTGGGTACAATCGATCTGGCAGAAAGGATTCTTCCCTTTGAAGCCCCCCTTCGTTTATCCCTCAGCCAATGGCTATATGTTTGTCTTTCCGCCGGCTTTCCAAATTATCAATTCCTTTTTTTATTCCAAATTAGGATATCCAGGCTTGTATATCCTCCCGGTGTTAAGCATCGTGTTGATCTGGATATGTACTATCCTGCTCCTGAAAAGCTGCGGAATCAGTCCTTCGAAAATTGCCCTCGCTCTTTTTGTGCTGGCATTGTGCTCGCCGCTGACAGTGTATGGGACGATGTATTGGGAACATGCTCCCGCGGTCCTGCTCCTGTTCGCAGGCATTGTCTTTATTGCCAAAACGCCGACCCGTATCCTCCCTGCCATCGTCCTGGGACTGATCAGTGGATTGGCCATCTGGCTACGGCCCGAAGCCATCCTGATGAATTTCTTATATGCACTGGCCGCCATTGTTCTGTATTTCAGGGAAAAACGCCCGGTCTATATCGCCTTCCTGACATGTCTGTTTATTAACATACTATGCTATTTTGCATTTAATATAATCGAATATGGCTCCATGTTGGGCCTTCACGGTCAACAGCTCGTGAGCAACAATGAATACGACACCAGGATAACTGCCGGACATATCTTGCTTAATCTATGGCGCAACAACTATTTGTCCATCCGGAATTTTTTATACACCCTGCTATTGTTACCCATCGCCTGGCGCCTGTTCGCCTTCCCGAAGGATCGTGATCCCCGGCCCGGTCTTCTCGCCACTATTGTCTTTGCATTTAGCCTCGCCGCGCCTTTTATATTGCCTAATGACGGTGGCAGACAATGGGGAGCCCGCTATTTCCTTCCTCTGATCCCGATTGTTATCGTTGCCTTGTGCCTGGCCGATCAGCAGCTAATGCTGTTGAAAACATGGAAAATGCCCGTATGGCTGACGGCCTTCATTCTTATCATCACCCTGTATTCTTTTGAACACAACGCCTATAAAGGAGGGATAAAAGACCTTCACTATTCCTACACCCAGCGGATAGTCCCATCCCTGAATACGATCGGCAGCCAACCCGGCCATGTAGTGGTCATATTCGCCCCTTATATGGCCTATGAATTGGGGGCTTTGTTCAACAAAGACTATTTCTTTCTCGCTCCGGGCGACGACAGCCTGCACAGACTGCTGCTCATCCTCAAGGCTCAGGGCATCCATGAATATACTTATATCAGCGATCCCAAAAATCCTCACAGCCGGCCAACGACGATGCGAGACCCCGTCATTGTGAAACAATTGGATACAGCCGTCAAAGAAATTAATGTAAAGGACGAGTTGCTGGCGACCAATTTCACCATTGAATGATTTTCCCCAGTTATGCAGGCGACATACCCCATTATCTCCCCATGGAATGATTATTGAATGGTCTTACTCAATAAAATCAGAAGTTATGAAAGGAAAGATCTTGGGTATATCGCTGTCTGTGCTGGGCCTTGCAGCCCTGATCATTACACTGATCGGTATCAATGGAATCGTTACCTCCAGCCAGGTCAACATGTTGCTGGCAGGAGGCATCGCCGGTACAATCCTCTTCTTCACGGGAATCTGGCTCCTGCCCGGCCGGACCTTATCCCACACCACCAGCGTAGAAAATTAACCACCTACACTCTATCCGCTCGCAATATTTATTTATACTTAAAAAATTAATGTATGGAACATGCTGCAGGATACGCTCTTATATCAATGCCGCAAAGCGGAAAAACTCCCGACCGTCCCCAATCAGTCAACCACAAAACAAACGCCTTTATCTATTCCTGGAATGAGGAATTGCAAGTTCCTCCTCACCCGCCTGCGACTTCTCTTCCAAACGAGAAGAAAAAATAATAGCCGAACAGACGGCCAACAGACAGGCTAGTATGGAGCCATCAGAAAAATAGAACAACTAAAAAATAGAACAACTAATAACAAACCACATAAAGAGGCCGTCTTCAAATCAAAGTAGACAGCCTCTTTATTTTTATCTTTTAAACAAAGGCAGAAATTCCCGTAATAGCCCGGCCGACAATCAGCGAATTGATCTCCTTAGTTCCTTCGTAGCTGTAAATAGCTTCCGCATCGGCGACAAAACGCGCGACATCATATTGCAGCAATATCCCATTACCACCCATGACCTCCCGCGCCCGGCCTACAATGTCGCGGGTACGTAAGGTGCAAAAGACCTTTGCCAGTGAGGCATGCTCGTCGGTTAATTTATCCTCGTCCTGTAACTGCGATAGCCGGAACACCATGGTCTGCATGGCCGTCAGATTAGACAGCATTTCCACCAGATGATTCTGAATCAGTTGGAAGGCAGCAATCGGTTTGCCGAACTGCTTACGCGACCGGGTATACGCCAAAGCGCTCTCATAGGCGCCTCTTGCACAGCCTACAGCTTCCCAGGCGACACCAGCTCTCGTCATCCGCAAAACGCGGGAAGTATCTTTGAAAGAATTAGCTTTCTGTAACCTGTCGGATTCGGAAACCGCACAATCCCTTAACGTGATCAGCGCGTTCTGCACGATCCGTAAAGCCATCTTATCTTCAATTTTTTCCACATCCAGCCCCGGCGCACCCTTCCGCACCAGAAAACCTTTCACCTGACCGTCTTCCAGGTCACGCGCCCAGATAATGATGACGTCCGCGAAAGTGGCATTGCCGATCCATTTTTTCTGCCCATTGAGTATCCATTGATCTCCTTGTCGCCTGGCCGTAGTAGTCAGCCCCCCTGATACTGCAGAGCCTACTTCGGGCTCGGTAAGCCCAAAAGCACCGATGGCCTGCAGACTTTGCAGGCGGGGCATCCATTCTTGCCGTTGCTCTTCGCTGCCCAGCAGGTAAATAGATCCCATGGCCAATCCGCTCTGCACCCCAAAAAAGGTGGCGATGCTGGCGTCGATACGGGCCATCTCCATGGCTATAATACCCTCCATTAAGAAGGGCAGGTGTGGACAACCATACCCTTCATAGGTCACCCCGCAGATATTCAGCTCCGCCAGCCGGGGAATGATCTCATAAGGGAATTCACCCTTCAGCCAATAGCGATTGACGATAGGCTTGATCTCCTGTTCCATGAAATTCCGCACCTTTAACTGCAAGGCACGCTGAGAATCTGTCAACAAATGACCCAGGTGGTAAAAATCACCTTCGATGGGCGGTAATGGGGCGGGGGTAGATGGTGTCATATATCCGGGATAAATTCAACAATCGTGCCATGGCATGGGAATTGCTTTCCCACAAGTTCACATTACTTTTACACTAGAAAACATTTCAATATGACTGCCAACAAGCCTGTTAAAAAAGTGACGAAGATCCTCATTGTGGAAGACGAAGGCGACATGTCATTGTTACTGGAACTATTGCTGGACGGTGAACACATGGACCTTGAACATGTCCACAATCTGACCGACGCCCGCACGTTTGTGGAAAAAGAACAACCTACTCTCATTTTGTTGGACAACCGGCTGCCAGATGGTTACGGCATCGATTTTGTCAGCTACCTGAAAAAACAATATCCGCTCATTAAAGTGATCATGATCTCTGGCGTAGACGCAGCCGCTGCAGATGCCGCCCTGGCGACAGGGGCTGACTTTTTTTTACGCAAACCGTTTACGCGTCAGCAGTTGCATGCGTCGATTGAAAAGGTATTGGCCGGGTCGCCCCAGCATGCCTGATCCCGCTGATCATGGTATGGTACAGGCTTTAAAATTGAAGTCCCCATCGTCAGCGCGAAAACGGATGGTCGTGTCATTCAATTGCATCGGGCGCGTATCCAGCTTACGGGCATCGGAGATGTAGGTGTATTGATGAATACCCCGTTGCTTTAACAGGGGAATCAATCGGTTGAGACCGGAATCCGCGGGCGCCAGAAAAAAATATTTCGAATCGAACAAATAGCCTAATTCCATGGCGATATAATGGTCGGAGACGACAACGACATTTCCGGGTTGCCTGCTGATAAAATCCAACGAAGGCGAAATACGATGATGATTTTCCCAGGGAAAGTCCTTTACACCTCCCTTATACGTATTCCGGTAGCAGGACCAGGCCGTGAAAACGACAACAACGACGGTCAGCCAAACCGGCATCGACCGGGCCCCGGTCAGATTCCATTCTTTTCCGATCAGCAGCAACGCGACCAGCACGACAGGGATCATCGGCAAAAAATAACGCGCTCCCCATTCCTTGCCGCCAACATTGGGTACCATCAGCGGCGTGGCGACACAATACACCAGCGCAATGCCGATCAGCAGGATCGTCCGGATATCCAGCCGTTTTTTATATTTCACCATCACATAGATGGCGGGTAATAACAGCAGGATGAACAGGTAATGATGAATGGAAATGAAATTGTTCATCACCAGGTTATTGAAGATCCTGTGACCCACTCCCTCCTCTACCTTGTCGTGCAGCACCTGGTAGCCATGAACGCCGAAAAAGGAGTCGAATTCCAGTTTATTAAATACCAGAAAACTGCCGATGCCGATCCCCATACCCACCAGGAAAGCAGGTATGGCCGACTGTCCCCGCATCGTATCCTCCTTCCCATGAGTAGCCCGCCGCCGCGCATAAATATATAGGAAGACCGCCGCCAGGGCATACATAACATTCATCATCATCGCCTCGGGCCTGAACCAGGCTGCCAGCCCGCTGAGAAATCCCATCGCCGCCGCTGCCGCCAGACCGGCAGGAGGCCGGACAACAAAGGCCAATCCGGCCACTAATAGCAGGATGGCCGGCATATGCTCCCAGTAAGTGGCGCCATAAATGGTCAGCGGCGAACAAAATACCAGCACGAATAGTCCTGCCGCGACGGACGACGGCGCCAATCCGCACCGCCTTAACAACATCACTATACACAACCAGAATAATAGGGTGCTGGCAATCGGGATAATATATAGTCCCGGATAGCCGAATGTGGAATAAAAGAACGTACTGATGATCTGTAAGGCCGGCGGAAAAACGAAAAGATACCCTCCCGGCGTCGGATAAAGGAAAGGCGGCCTGAGCGGAAAGAAACCGTTGTCCCAAATGTCATGCACCCACTGCGGTTGCGGCAGGTACAGATACTTGAACCCATGGCCTTCTGCTAATTGCTTTACCACCATGTATTTGATCCCGCCATCGGAAGAATAGAAAACACCGGTACGACTTGTAGAGACCAGGAAAGTGAGATAGCAAAGAGAAAGAAAAAACATGACATAAATCACTCTCTTACCAGCTACCATGTATATGTATTTGCCGCAAATTACCAAAAAAGATGCCAATAAAATTTCGCGACTTGATTTTATCCTTGTAAATTCAGGGGTGCCTCCGATCCGAAAAATCAAAAACTACCATTACGTATTGCTTGTGCTGACCGGGCTGATCTACCTGGGCAGCAAAACTGTGCCACGGGTCGTCATGCCGCCCCTGTCCGGCCGCCAACAGGACAACCAATATGTGGGCTCTGCCGCATGTCTTTCCTGTCATAAGGACATCGTGGAAAGTCATCTCCTGACGGCTCACTACCGCACTTCGCAGCCTGCATCTGCGACCAGCATCAAAGGCAGCTTTAAGCCCGGTAAAAATAAATTCGTTTATAACAAGCTTGCCGAAGTCCACATGGAAAGCAAAGAGGACGGATTCTGGCAGACCGCATATTTGGGTGGCACTCCGCTGCAATCCTGCCGGTTCGACATTGTCGTCGGGTCGGGCAAAAATGGGCAGACCTATCTCTATTGGAACGGAGACTACCTTTACCAGCTGCCGGTATCTTACTATGTACCACTCAACGAATGGGGTAACAGTCCCGGCTATCCCAAAACTTTTCCCTTATTCACCCGACAGATACCCGCGCATTGCCTGGAATGCCACGGCACCTATGCCCGCGCGGAAGTGATCCCCGACTCAGGAACACGATATCCTGGCCGGGAGATCATGTATGGGGTGGACTGCGAACGCTGTCACGGGCCCGGCGCGGAGCATGTCACCTGGCATGCGAACCATCCCGGAGAAAAAACGGGAAAATATATCCTCAATGCAAAGCTCATGAGCAGGCAACAACGGCTCGACGCCTGCGCACTATGCCATTCGGGCGCCCGCAAAGAAATCAAACCCGCCTTTAGCTTTCAAACCGGCGACACCCTGGATCGATTTTCGACCCCGGCGTACAGCATGGACAGTCTGTCGAACCTGGATGTCCACGGCAACCAATACGGTCTGCTGGTGTCCAGCAAATGTTTTCAAAAATCCGATCAGATGGATTGCTCTTCCTGCCATAATGTACATGTGTACGAAGCGAATAACCCACAGTTGTTTTCACAGCGATGCATGAATTGTCATAACGGGAAAGACCATCCTTTCTGCACGATGCCGGAAGTCGTGAAGTCTCAGCTGACGGGCAACTGCATAGATTGTCACATGCCGCTCCTTCCCTCGCAGAAGATCTTCATGCAGCTGTTTGACAGCACCCGATCGAGACCGGACCTGATCAGGACCCACCGGATAGCCATCTATGCGGCAAGTACAAAGAAATTTCTGGCGGGAAAAAATCATTAGGCAAACAAACCACCACCATCAATCGATCCGGAATACCTGAAGGATGTCATTGTTATTGGCAACTAAAATGTAGTTATCGATCCGGACTATCCGCCGGGCGTCCTTATCGGTTTCAAGACCGGTGCAAGGCGGCGCGGTAAAGCTACCATCGGGCTGCTGGATCAGTAGTAAGCCTTTTCCCGCATCCTCCCTGCCCCACTCCGCCCTGTTGGCGTAATTGTTACCTGTCATCAGAAGATCAGGCCGGCCATCGTGGTTGAAATCGTCGATCAACAGATCCCTCACCGGAAAAGCCTGGGCCTCGTTAAGGAAAGGGCTGAAGGTGAAAACGCCGCCTTTATTGATGAACACCCCCGACCGAAATTCTTCCGCAGCCAAGTGAATGGCCCCGGCCCATTCTTCCGGCGGGATGATATCTTTTACCGTCGCATCCGCATTGGCGGCATAGGTAGGGAACTTATTCTTCATCAAAGGGATCTGTTCGATCAACCCGTCCCTTGAGGTTGCCGGATAGCTCTTCCCCTGAATATAATAGCTGAGGATCGCATCCATGGAACCATTGTTGTCGATGTCCGTGGCATCCACGGTCACCGGCTGGGTAGTCGTAGGCCGCAGCTGATTGTTGAGCCCTTCATTGCCGGCAATGATATCCGGATCACCATCTCCATTGATATCCGCCACCTTCAGACAGTTCCACCAACCCGATGAATGCGGAATGATCTGCTGCCGGTCAGCCGAAAAATATGGCGGCTTGCGCTGACCGTATAAAATAGTAATGGGCATGAACTCTCCCGCCAATACCAGGTCCGGTATCCCATCTTTATTGATGTCTGCGGCAAAAGCAGTATTGACCATCCCGATATGCTGCAGGAAAGCCGGTGTGATATCGACGAACTTTCCGTGGTCATTACGGAATAAATAGCTGAGCGGCGCGGTAGGATAGTCGCCCGTAGAAACCTGGCCGCCTCTGAATATATCGAGGTCACCATCCCCATCCAGGTCAAAAGCCACGACAGGGCCGCCAGAAGACAAAGTAGGCGGAAGACTGTCCGCCCGGCTGGTAAAATTTCCTTTTCCGTCATTCCAGTAAATGTGATCTACAAAATCATCCTGGTTGCCGCCACTGACGACATACAGATCGGGATGACCATCCCCGTCCAGATCGGCAAACATGGCCTGCACCTGTTCGAATTCCGTCGCCTGCTCCAGCGCTGGTGTCTTTACCGGCACAAACTTCCCATCCCCTTCATTGAGATAGATGACCCCGGCCTGTCCCCTGGCGCCACCAATAAAAAAGTCCTTTTTCCCGTCGCCGTTGACGTCAGCCACGGCAAATGCCGGCCCCATTTTGGAATATTGGTGTGGTAGCAACGACTCCTTTTTGAAATCGTTATAAAGGTCCTCTTCATGGCGAAAACGCAGACTGTCGGCTTTCATCTCGGTAAAATAACGGCGAGGCGTCTCTTCCTTCACCGGCTCAAGTGTCGCGTCGCGCTGATTGACCATGATGGTCCGGTTTACCGCCTGGTCCCGTAGGATCTGGGTGGTTCCGTCGGGCCAGCTGACGGTGATATCCACCGACGACCGTTTGCCGAGACCAAAGATCAGACAGGGCTCCGATGAGGATTGAAACCCATGTACCCACTCCAGCTGCTGAATTTGTTTGAATCCATCTGCAGCAGTGATAATAGCCTTGGCGCCAATGCCGAATGTATTCTTCTTTGCTCCGGTAAAACGTAGTTTCAAATAGTTGTTCCCTAATTTTTCCGCGTGATTCTGCCAGATGAAAGCAGGCTGATTGATATTATTCACGATCAGGTCCCAGTCCCCATCATTATCCAGATCAGCATATGCCGCTCCGTTGGAAAAAGACGGGATGGTACCCATTCCCCAATCCGTGCTGACGTTGTCGAATTGAGCATTGCCCTTATTCCTGAACAGGTAGCTCTTTGTTTCCGTTGTCGGCATCTTCTTCACCATTTCATAGAGGTCGGGTTTCTGACCAGCTTCCAGCGCTATCCGCATCTGTTGGGGATAGGTGAATTTCAGGAAATCCATATCCGTATAATCCCGAATATACCCATTGGTGATGAAAAGATCCTGCCAGCCATCCAGGTCGAAATCACCAAACAATGCCGACCAGCTCCAGTCAGTATTGGAAATGCCCGCCAGTTGGCCGACCTCCCGGTACCGGATGTGGTCGGCACTGCAGGTAGCGACATGCAGCATGTTGCGCATATACTGGTAATAGTACCCGCTGTTGATCAACGCCTGGAAATGTTCATACCCGTCAGGCCCCTTCAGCAGCTTCTGCCGATGATTGTCCTCCGGCTCCATATCCAGTGTCAGCAGGTCGGACATCCCGTCATTGTTGACATCCGCCACATCGCAGCCCATCGAGGACTTCGAGGCGTGCCCCATGTAGGACCGGATGGATTCCCGGAAGGTTCCGTCCTTTTGATTGATATAGAGATAATCCTCCTCGTCGTAATCGTTGGTGACATAAAGGTCTGGCCATCCATCCCCGTTAAAGTCGGCCACGGCGACGCCAAGTCCGAAACAGATCGGATTGCCGATGATGTTCGCCTTGCCGGATACATCGGTGAAATGACCGTTGCCGTCGTTGTGGAACAGCTTGTCGCCGGCAAGGGAATCATAAGCCATTTTTATTTGGGCTACATTGAAATTCTTTCTCCGCTGGATGGAATGCCGCAGCAGGAAAAGGTCGGGATAACCGTCGTTATCATAGTCGAAAAATACGGCCTGGGTGGTATTGCCCACGATGCCAAGACCATATTCTTCAGCTTCTTCCTTGAACGTACCGTTCTTTTGATTGATGAATAGCAGATTGCGGCGGGTACTCTCGTCGCCGTTGCCGGACCTGCAGATAAAGATATCCAGCCAGCCATCGCCATTGACATCGGCCAGGGTGACGCCAGTCTTCCAGCCATCGGCCCGTACTTTGGATTTTGCAGTCACATCCTCGAACCGGAAGTGACCTTTATTGAGATAGATCTTCGGCTGCTCCATATTGGACGTAAAGACCAGGTCCGGCAGACCATCATTGTTGAGGTCGCCCGCGGCTACTCCGCCGCCGTTATAGTAGTACTCATAGGCGAGGACGTTATGACCGGGTGATTCGACGATGTTATTCTGAAAGTGTATGCCCGAACTGTCGGGTGGCACGAGGGTAAATAATGGCTGTGCATTTACCAGGCAGGGTAAAAACAGCAGCAAAAGCGAGGTGATTTTCATATGCACCAATCTATCTATAGAGTAAGAGGAAAGATAATTAATAAAAATTACCTTTCCTCTTTTATTGTCGATCCTAAAGAATACACATTTTAGTCCTTACCGCCAGCCCACCAAACCTTGGTCGTCAGCAGGTCAGGGCCCATCCGGCCGATAGCGGCCTGATAGCCGACAGGATCCAGGCTTATTTCTTCGACAGGATACTGCAGGCGGGCAGGAATGGTACCGCCGGTATTGTTGCCGGGATAGTTCACCGGGTTCAAGATAGGATAGTTCGTTCGCCGATAACTGGCCCAGGCCTCATAGCCATTATAAGTACAACCCCATAACAGCCACAGTTCGGTTTGAATGGCGTTAACCTGGGCATTCAGGCCGGAAGTCGGGTAAGGGCTGGCAGCCTGATAGTTGGTGACCGCCGCCGCGGCAGGTGTGAACGCAGCATTGAAAGAGGACATTTGCTGCAGGGCGGCCTGCTGGCCCATCGCATAATCTGTGGCTGCGTTACCGGTGACCCAGCCCCTGGCTTCCGCTTCCGCTTTCAGGAATTCCACTTCCGCATAGCTCAGGATGATATCGGGTACGGTACTCGTGAAGGTCAGGGGGTTCATGACAGAATAGTCGGCGATATGGAAGGTGTCGGGCGCATTGTTGAGCCCGTTAGGCAATCCCACTTGATCGGCCGCCGTTGTATCGCCCAGCGTGAGCGAGTGACCATTGCTCGATAGGACT
>JAMFSL010000060.1 GCA_026225275.1 Puia dinghuensis | reverse complement strand
GGGGCTCCATAGCGGCATGTTCGCGGGAGGAACCTTCACCATAGTTCTCATCGCCTACGACTACGGAGCCGATGCCGGCTGCTTTGTAGGCTCTTGCGGTGGCGGGTACGGGGCCATATTCGCCGGTCAGTTCGTTTTTCACGGCATCGGTCTTCTCGTTGAAGAAGTTGACGGCGCCGATGAGCATGTTGTTGGAGATATTATCGAGATGGCCGCGGAACTTCAACCAGGGGCCGGCCATGGAAATATGGTCGGTGGTACATTTGCCCTTTGCCTTGATGAGCAGCTTCAAACCCTTCAGATCGGTGCCTTCCCAGGCGGCGAAGGGGGCGAGCAGCTCGAGGCGTTGAGAATCGGGCTTCACGACAACCTGCAAACCCTTACCGTCTTTGGCGGGGGCCTGGTAGCCGGCGTCATCTACGGAAAAGCCTTTGGGCGGTAATTCTACGCCGGTCGGTTCGTCGAGCATTACGTCTTCTCCCTTTTCATTTTTCAGCTTATCCTTCAGCGGATTGAAGGTGAGGTCACCGGCAATAGCGAAGGCCGTAACGATTTCGGGGCTGGCGACAAAAGCATGGGTGCTGGCCAGACCATCATTACGCTTAGCGAAATTTCGGTTGAAGGAAGTGATGATGGAGTTTTTGCGGTTGGGGTCATCGATATGCCGGGCCCACTGACCGATACAGGGTCCGCAAGCATTAGCGAGTACGACACCGCCGATCTGATCGAAGGTCTTGAGGAAGCCGTCCTTTTCGATGGTGAAGCGAACCTGTTCGGAACCGGGGGTGATCGTAAATTCCGCCTTGGTCTTCAAATTCTTGTCGATAGCCTGTTGCGCAAGGGAGGCTGAGCGGCTGATATCTTCATACGAAGAGTTGGTGCAGGATCCGATGAGGGCGACTTCGAGACGTTCGGGCCAGTTATTAGCTTTGACGGCCTCGGCAAACTTGCTGATCGGCCAGGCCAGATCGGGGGTGAAGGGGCCATTGACATAGGGCTCGAGCTCATTGAGGTCGATCTCGATCACCTGGTCATAATATTTAGCCGGATCACTGTACACCTCTTTATCGGGGCGCAGGTAATCCTTGATGCCGTCGGCGAGAGCTGCCACTTCTTCGCGGCCTGTGGCTTTGAGATAAGCGGCCATCTTGGTGTCATAGGCGAAGATCGAGCAGGTGGCTCCGATCTCGGCGCCCATGTTGCAGATCGTGCCTTTGCCGGTAGCGCTGAGGCTGTCGGCGCCTTCACCGAAATATTCTACTATCGCGCCGGTACCGCCTTTGACGGTGAGGATGCCGGCTACTTTGAGGATGATATCTTTGGAGGAGGTCCAGCCGGACAGCTTGCCGGTGAGCTTGACGCCGATGAGCTTAGGCATTTTGAGTTCCCAGGCGAGGCCGGCCATAACGTCGACGGCATCCGCTCCGCCCACGCCGATGGCGACCATTCCGAGGCCGCCGGCGTTGGGCGTGTGAGAATCGGTACCGATCATCATGCCACCGGGGAAAGCATAGTTTTCCAGAACGACCTGGTGGATAATGCCGGCGCCTGGCTTCCAGAATCCGATACCATATTTATTAGAGATCGATGCGAGGAAATCGTATACTTCTTTGTTAACGTCCAGGGCGGTGGCGAGGTCGGACGTCGCGCCGGTCTTCGCCTGGATAAGGTGATCGCAATGGACGGTGGAGGGCACTGCTACCTTATCGCGGCCACAAGTCATAAATTGGAGCAGGGCCATCTGGGCGGTGGCGTCCTGCATGGCGACGCGATCCGGAGCGAAATCAACGTAGTCCTTACCCCGCGTGTAGGCGCGGGTCGGGGGTGTAAAAAGGTGGGCGTACAATATTTTTTCGGCGAGGGTGAGCGGTTTGCCTACAAGCTTACGAGCGGCATCCACTTTGGATGGCATTTCCCCGTATAACTTTTTGATTAAATCCAGATCGAAGACCATAATCAATTTATTTTATATGTTTAAAGGACGGAGGGCGAGGGCGCCTGAAGGGCAAGTCACCGATTCGACCAGGTACCGCACGTACCGGTTGAGAGCCAGCAACTTACCTGACATTAGGACCAGTTATTCTGGTCCTGACGGAAAACGCAAATTTACCACAAATTTAGGTTCGTCGGCCAGATTTAATAGTAGAGATCTTGACGATTTTTTTTAAATTAGCGACATGAACAGACTCAAGCACTTCATCGAGTGGCAGGTTTTCGGAGTGTGTACGGCGATCGGAGAGCGAATGGGTATAGCCACTTCCCGTATCCGGACCTGGTTTATCTACATTTCCTTCCTCACTATGGGATCGCCGCTGATCGTTTATTTCGTCCTGGCATTCTGGATGAATATCAAGCGGTACATCCTTTCTGCCCGGCGGAATCCGCTGAAATACCTGTAAGCGCGGCGCGTCGATGCGGATCGGAACGTAAAAGCAATGCTTTGTGGACCTGGGGCAACTTACCCATTTACCGCAAGGAGGGCCATGCTTTTTTGTCGTACCTTACCTGAAACACCTTTCTTGTTTCAATTTGACTATGCCTATACGGATTATGAGCAATTGATGAATGATCTGGCACAGCGATTAAATGTACGGGTAGAAAATCATCAGTTGATATTTCCGGAGCCGATCGCCTCCGGCAGCCTCATTTTTGCGAGGTTACCGAATGGCATTAACGTCAATATCATTAATTGCCGGATGAACCAGGACTGGTTGCTTTGCCGTCGGAAGATCCGCGAAGAATTCTATACTCTCCGGTTTCACGAGCTGACCATTCCCGATACACTGGAAATACGCATTGGCGATGAACGGCTGCGGGAGTCTCATACGACCAGATCCGTCGCCTATTTGACTGATTCGCTGGTTGATTGGGCCTATGTAATGGGGAAAGGCACGGTATACAAGGGCATCGATATCCTGTTGGAACCAAAATGGCTGGGCGATTATCTCGGCGTGGAGGATATGAGCGATGTGCTGGCGACCTATTTGTCCCTGCAGGTGGAAAATGTACACCGGGAGCCGCTGGACAGTGAGTACAAGCGATTGATGATGGAAGTAACGGAGGTGGAAGACGACAATCCCATGCGGCTGGCGGTCATTCAGAACAGGATCATGCTGCTCATTGAACGATTTTTTCTGCGCTTGTATGAACGTAAAAAGAACTCTTATTTCAATATTCCCTTGTCGAAGACGGATATCGGCCGGGTGATGCAGGTGGAAGCGGTGCTGACGAAAGATGTTTTCGAACCTGCCCCTACGATCAGTCAGCTGGCCCGGATGGTATCTATCAGTGAATCAAAGCTGAAAAAGGATTTTAAGTTGATCTACGGCATTCCGGTCTATGAATATTTCCAGAAGGTGCGCATGCAGGCGGCGAAAGATAAGTTGCTGGCGGGAGGGCATTCTGTCAAAGAGGTGGCGATGGAGCTGGGCTATTCGAACCTGAGTAATTTTACGATTGCTTTTAAAAAAGAGTTCGGTCTTTTGCCCAGCAAACTGTTAACGGCGGATTAAAAGAACGCTACAGCTATCCCTATCCCTTTTCCAGCTAGTAGAAATACGTTTCTCGCCATACCTTTGTGCCGCAAGCCGGTGCGGGCCGTTTAGGTCTTAAGTCAGATCCGGTGATTTTTGAGCCGGGCGAGTCCGGTGATTGGTGGTTTTATTTGTCCCGTTTTTAATTCTTATTTTCCAGAAAGACCATATCCTTTCCCTTTCGATGCATTTTCCGTGACCATGAATGGTTAAAGGCTGTTTAGAAATCGGCTACTACTTTCCGAATCTTTACGAGCTGTTCCAGTAATCCCTGTAGAAGATCCAATCGTAGCATATTGGCCCCATCACTTTTGGCGACAGCCGGGTTTGGGTGTGTTTCTATGAAGAGGCCATTGGCGCCGGCGGCGATAGCAGCTTTTGCGATCGTTCCGATCAGTTGAGGATTGCCGCCGGTGACCCCGCTGGTCTGATTGGGTTGTTGCAGCGAATGCGTACAATCCATGACGACGGGGGCTCCTTGTTCCTGCATCCAGGGAATATTGCGATAGTCTACTACCAGGTCCTGGTAGCCGAAGGTGGTACCTCTCTCTGTCAGAATGATGCTTTCATTTCCTGCCTTCTTTATTTTTTCCACGGCAAACTTCATGGATGGACCGCTGAGGAACTGTCCCTTTTTTACATTGACGACTTTACCCGTTTCTGCGGCAGCGATCAGCAGGTCTGTCTGACGGCACAGGAAGGCGGGGATCTGGAGGATGTCCACGAAACGGGCTGCGGGTGCGGCCTCGTCATGGGCGTGAATATCGGATGTGGTCGGCAGGCGGTAGGTGTCCCCGACTTTTTTGATCAGTTCGAGCCCGCTGTCGTCACCGATACCGGTGAAGGAGCCTGCGCTGGTCCGGTTGGCCTTGCGATAGGAGGCTTTGAAGACGTAGGGGATGCCGAGGTTGCGACAGATGGTCGAGACTTTGTCGGCGACCTCCATGACCAGCGATTCGCTTTCCACGACACATGGGCCGGCGATGAGGAAAAAGTTGTTTTTATCGTACGATTGTTGGGCGAATAGTTTATCGAGGAATTCCATGGGGACAAACCTAACACAAATTTTCAAACATTAGATAAGTTAGGTTCACCGAAACCATTGAAAAGACATAAATGGTCCTGAGGTAAAACTAACGTAAAAAGTATTAGTTTCGCCACCCAAAACCCAGGATATGACCAAAGAAAAAGTGCTTGTCATCGGAGCCAGCGGACAGATTGGTGTTGAGTTGACGCTTGCCCTCCGTAAGATCTATGGTAATGCGAATGTCGTCGCCTCTGACCTGCGGGAAGAGAACGAACTCTTGCGAGGCAGCGGGCCTTATGTCTCGCTGGATGTGATGAACAAGGAGATGCTGCATGTGCAGGTCATCCGACAGAATATCACTCAGATCTATCTGCTGGCGGCGATCCTGTCGGCTACGGGAGAGAAGAACCCCAACCTCGCGTGGCATCTGAATATGCAGGGTCTGCTGAATGTGTTGGATATTGCGCGGGAAGAGAAGCTGCACAAGGTTTACTGGCCCAGCAGCATTGCGGTCTTCGGGCCGACATCGCCCCGGAAGGACTGTCCTCAGCGGACGATCATCGAGCCGAGTACGGTCTATGGGATCAGCAAGTATGCGGGGGAGTTCTGGTGTAACTATTTCTTTGGGCGCTATGGGGTGGATGTGCGGAGTATCAGGTATCCGGGGTTGATCTCGTACAAATCCGCTCCCGGTGGTGGAACCACCGACTATGCGATTGAGATCTTTCATGAGGCGCTGGAGAATGGTAGCTATAAATGCTTTCTTAAAGAGGACACCTATCTTCCGATGATGTATATGCCGGATGCTATCCGGGCGACGATCGAGTTGATGGAGGCGCCGGCGGCGAATCTGACGGTTCGGACATCTTATAATGTAGCGGCGCTCAGTTTTTCTCCGAAGGAGATTGGGGCGGCGATCCGTCAGCATATGCCTGAATTCAAGATTGAGTATGAGCCTGATTACCGGCAGCATATTGCTGACAGCTGGCCGCAAAGCATCGATGACTCGGTGGCGAGGGCGGAATGGGGGTGGAAGCCGGAGTATGATCTGAGCCGGATGACGGCGGAGATGTTGGAGAATCTCAAATAGGGGGGCTGCGGGGCGCGCGGGAGGGGGAGATCTGCGAGGAGGGTGGGGAGGTGAGAGGAATATCTGCGAGGGGGGTGGGATTCAGCCTACCGGGGTGATAGACTTTTCCGATTTTTTTATTAAATTGTGGGTTCATCATTAATTAATGAACATCGCTATGCCGAGAGTTACTGCAGCCTGTCTGCTCCTGGTCTTTCAAATGACGTTAGTATCTGTTGTGGCGGGTCCTGCTGGCGGGCCGGGGTTTCGGAATGGGATATGGCGGGCATACCTTATCAGAAAGGATGGCAATCAAATCGTCTTCAACTTCGAGGTGAAGGACAGTGCCGGCAAAAAAATACTCTACATCAGAAACGCCGGCGAGCGGCTGCTGATTGACAATATAACCTTAGCGGGAGATTCGGTGCTGATCCGGATGCCCTTTTACGAATCTCAGCTGAGGGCTGTGTTGACGCCGGATGGCAATCTGGATGGGGCGTGGATCGTCCATACAGCGGATGCCTGGCGATCGACGCCGTTCAGGGCGGAGTATGGGGAGAAATACCGCTTCCTTACAGGCAAGCCGGTCAGACTGCATGACGTCACGGGGCGTTGGGCGGCGGTCTTTCGAAATCCTAATGGGAGTGACTCTACTTTCCGCGTAGGGGAATTTCAGCAGGAGGGGCCGCGGGTGACGGGCACTTTTCTCGATGCCGGCGGTGACCTGCGTTACCTGGAAGGGGTTGTCAATGGCGACAGCCTGAAGTTGTCTGCTTTCGACGGAACGCACGCCTACTATTTCACGGCGAAGGTCGACGGTGATTCATTGTCTGGCGGCCAGCTATTCTCCGGGCCTACGGGATATGCGGTCTGGGGGGCTGTAAAGAATGCGAATGCGCACCTTGAAGACCAGTTTGCGATGACGCATTGGAATAAAGATGTTCCTTTTACTTTTAGCTTTAAAGATATCGACGGCAACCCGGTGTCGCTGTCGGATGACCGCTTCAAGGGCAAGGTTGTGCTGGTGCAGATCATGGGGTCCTGGTGTCCCAATTGCATGGATGAGACCCGGTTTCTAAGTGGCTTCTATAACGAATACCGCAGCAAGGGGGTGGAGATCGTGTCGCTGGCGTATGAGCGCAGTACTGACTTCGCCCGGTCACAAAATAGTCTTCGCACCTTCCAGCAGCGGTTCAATGTGCAGTATCCCATGCTGATCACAGGTGTGGCGGTAGGTGATCCACAGCGGTCTCAAAAGACGCTGCCGCAACTGGAGAGTATCGTGAATTTTCCGACGACGATCTTTGTGGGAAAGGATGGGCATATAGTGAAGATCCATACGGGATTCAGCGGGCCGGGAACGGGGATGCATTATGAGGATCAGAAGAAGGAGTTTTATGATACGGTGAATGGGCTACTGGCGGCGAATTGAGGAGGACGCTCGTGTGCGGCAGAGATTAATGACTACTGTCATCGCCGCCATAGGACGGAGCCGACGAATGCCGAGGGATCGATAAATCCCAGGTAGCGGGAGTCTACGGTGTTGCTACGGTCGTCACTCAGGACGAACCATTGGCCGGCGGGGACTTTTACCGGGCCGAAGTTGTCACCGTTCCAATTGCTTTTATATCGGCTGAATATGGCGTCATCCCGCAGGCCTGGCGGTAGCAGGTAACGCCGGGCCTTTAGTTGCCGTTGCTCAACACGGTTATCTTCCAGTACAACATAGAGGGTGTCGGTATAAGGTGGGATGGTATAGGCCGTCTGTGGGTCGTATCCGATGCCGACGCTGTCCTTTGTCTGTATCTTGTACACATGTTTTAGTGGCAGTGGCTTGTCAGCGTCCTGGCCATTGACATACAGCACCCCCGACTTTATCTCCAGTATATCGCCGGGCATGCCGCATATCCGGTGGGTGAGGATCGTCAGTCCTGCCGGTGGCACAATGGCATGGTAACTGATCAGGTGGAACTGTCGGGGTTTTTTCAGGTTGGAGATGAAAAAGAACGCGCCGGATCTGAATTTTTGGTTGTGGTGTCGGGCGGTTCGGTTTTGATGGGCAGTACGCCGCCTTCTCAACAGCCGGAAGGTGTTAGTTATTCTTCCTACGATCCAAAGCCCTATGGCAAGGACGAGTCCGACGGAAACGATGATAAAAAGTTTCAAATACTACGGCTTTTGTAAATGGCTTCGGGAGGTGCCAAAATACATAAGTTCCTTTACAACTTCAAATACCGCGGATCCTTTATTGGTTATAGAAGGGGGATACCTGTTTTTTTATTAATATGTCGGCAAAAGACAATCCACCATTTTCTCACACCGGGAATTTTCGGATCGGCTGGGGAGGAGACTTTCTGTAAATTGCACTCATGCAGCAATATCTGGATCTTCTTCAGCATATACTGGACAAGGGGACGGCCAAGACGGACAGGACGGGTACCGGTACGATCAGTTGTTTCGGCTACCAGATGCGGTTCGATCTGGCGAAGGGCTTTCCATTGGTGACCACCAAAAAATTGCACCTGAAAAGTATCATTTACGAACTGTTATGGTTCCTGCGCGGGGATACAAATACGCATTATCTGAAAGAGCACGGGGTGAGTATCTGGGATGAATGGGCCGATGCGGATGGCGACCTGGGTCCTGTCTATGGCAAACAATGGCGAAGCTGGGAGGGGGCTGACGGGAAGACGACCGACCAGATCACCCAACTGATCGAACAGATCCGCCGAACTCCTGACAGCCGGCGGCTGATCGTGAGCGCGTGGAATGTAGCGGATCTCCCGGAGATGGCCTTGATGCCATGTCATGCGCTGTTTCAATTTTATGTGGTGGAAGGGAAGCTGAGCTGTCAGCTGTACCAGCGGAGCGCGGATTCTTTCCTGGGGGTGCCTTTCAATATCGCCAGCTATGCTTTGCTGACGCTGATGGTTGCGCAGGTTTGCGGGCTTGAACCGGGGGAATTTATCCATACTTTCGGGGATGTGCATTTATACAATAATCACCTGGAACAGGCGCGACTGCAACTTACCCGCCAACCTTACCCGTTACCGGTGATGAGGCTCAACCCGGCGATCAAGGATATTTTCGGATTCCATTTTGAAGATTTTACGCTGGAAAATTATCAGTCCCATCCGGCGATCAAAGCGCCTGTAGCCGTGTAAACTTACTCATATGATCATTAGCCTCATCGCCGCGGCCAGTACCAATAACGTGATCGGAAAGGAGAACCGCCTGGTCTGGCATCTGCCGAATGATATGAAGTTTTTTAAGAACACTACGTGGGGCATGCCGGTGATCATGGGCAGAAAGACCTATGAGGCCCTGGCAGGGGAGCCGTTGCCGGGCAGGTTCAACTTTGTCGTCACCCGTAATAAGGACTGGAACCCGCACAATCCGAAAGTCAGATCGGCGCCGAGCCTGGGGCAGGCGATCATGCTGGCGCGGGGAACGGATTGCAAGGAGAGTTTTGTGATCGGAGGCGGCGAGATCTATGCGGAAGCGATGCCGCTGGCCGACAGGATCTACCTGACGCGGGTTCATGCTGTCGTGGAGGGGGATGCCTATTTTCCGGTCATCGATGAAAAAACGTGGGAGATGGTTTCGAACCTGGATTTCCCAGCGGATGACAAGCATGCGTATGCGTACAGTTTCCAGGTGTGGGAGCCGATCCATCGGAGCAAGGAACAAATATTCCAGTCCCGGGCGGTCAAGGACATCATAGAGAATATGGAAAATATGACGTCCCAGCACAAGGGGGTCTTCACGTGGAAGAAACCGGATAAATAAAGAACTTTCTATGTATTCTCCCGTCCGGCTTGGCTGGAAATATCTTCACTATTATTTTACTGCTGCCAACGGCAAGGGTCATGGGATACATTCCCCTTTTGTCTTTGACTTTGTGACGCGGGTGCTGAATGACCGGGGGCCGTATCCGGTGTGGGCATCTATCGAGGAACTGCGGGGGCGGTTACTGCGGGATCATCGGTTGCTGGCTATTGAGGATATGGGAGCGGGTTCGGTTTATGCGGGTGCGGAGGGGGCTGCGAATTCGGGCGTGAGTGTGGGAACGCGGATGCGATCGATCAGTGATATCGCGCGGCGTGCGGCTAAGCCGCCGAAACTGGGGCAGTTGTTGTTCCGCATCGCGCAGCATTATCAGCCTTCGACGATACTGGAGCTTGGCACTTCGCTGGGGTTATCTACTGCTTATCTTTCTGCGGGCGTTCCGGGGGCTCGTGTCATTTCTATCGAGGGCTCGGGTACGGTCATGGAGGCTGCTGCCGAAAATCTGCGTTCGCTGGGACTAAGACCGGAGCTTATCCAGGGGAATTTTGATGAGGTGCTGGAACCGCTGCTTGGGACAATCGGCATCGCCTGCGGCAAGCCTCCGGGTGCCTCCGCCGAAGGCTTCTGCGCCCGAAGGTGGACGGCCGAAGGACTGGCATCGTTGGCTTTTGTGGATGGCAATCACCGGTATGAGCCGACGTTGCGGTATTTTCATTTGCTGATGGAGCAGATGCCCGCTCCTGTGGTGCTGATCTTCGACGATATTCATTGGAGTGCCGATATGGAAAGGGCCTGGGCGGCGATCCGGGCGGATCCACGGGTATATATGACGATAGATCTGTTCTTTATCGGGCTGGTTTTTTTGCGGGAAGAGTTCAAAGTCAAGCAGGATTTTACGATCCGGTTTTAGGGAGAGGGGGTAAACGGCGACTACGGTTAGGGGAGGAGGGGGCGATCGCCGCGGATGTAAGAAATATTGCGTACCTTTTAGGGGATTACATTTTTCGAAACCCTATTTGGCTTATTTATGATCGTCGGCGTACTCAAGGAACCATCATTTGAATCGAGAGTCTCCTTATTAGCGGAAGGGGCTGCTACGCTGACGAAAAGAAAGGTGGAGGTTTGGGTGGAATCCGGTGCGGGAGAAAAGGCATTCTGTCCGGATAGTGAGTATGAGAAGGCCGGTGCGGTTGTGCGGCCGAGGACTGACTTGCTGGCTTCTGCCGATCTGTTACTGAGTATACACTTCGACGATATTCCTGCTTTGCTTCAACATAAGATGCTCGTCGGCATTTATCAGCCGTTATACAACCCGGAATTAATGTCGGCCTGGGGCCGTCAGCACATCACGAGTTTCAGTCTGGATATGTTGCCCAGAACGACCAGGGCTCAGAGTATGGACGTCCTTAGCAGCCAGGCCAATATCGCCGGGTATAAGGCGGTCCTGACGGCTGCCGATCTGTTTCCCCGGTATTTTCCCATGTTTATGACAGCTGCGGGTAGTATCCCTCCTGCGAAGGTATTGATATTGGGTGCGGGTGTTGCGGGTCTGCAGGCCATTGCCACGGCCCGGCGGTTAGGCGCCGTCGTTGAAGTATTCGACACCCGGCCGGCCGCGAAGGAGGAAGTGATGAGTCTGGGCGGGAAATTCATCGAGGTAGAAGGGGCTGCGGACGCTTCGGCGGCGGGTGGCTATGCGGTACAGCAGTCGGCGGAATTTCAGCAACGACAAAAAGAAAAGATTGCGGCTAGTGTCGGGAAAGCGGATATCGTCATCACTACCGCCGCGATTCCAGGTCGCAAGGCACCTATACTGGTGACAGCGGAGATGATCGGGGCGATGAAACGGGGTTCTGTCATTATCGATCTCGCAGCGGCAACGGGTGGAAATACGGAACTGACGGTGGACAGGGAGACGGTGGTGCATGGTGGCGTGACGATCGTGGGCAATTCCAGTTTGGCCGCAGGCTTGCCTTATGATGCGAGTAAATTATACGGAAGGAATGTGCTGAATTTTCTCCAGCTCATCATTGATAAAGAAGGAGGCATTGCATTGAATTTTGCCGATGACCTGGTGAAAGGGTGCTGTATCACGCATGACGGGCAGGTGGTGCATGAAAGAGTATTACAAATGATCGATCATGGATAAGCTATTGACCTGGATGGGGGATCATCAGCAGATGATCTATATCGTTATTCTAATGATTTTTTTGGGGATTGAAGTGATCGGGCGGGTGCCTTCGGTATTGCATACGCCGTTGATGAGTGGCGCCAATGCTATCCATGGGGTAGTGCTGATCGGCGCTATCATTGTATTGGGGAGGGCGGCCAGCAACAATTATATCGCGCTGGCTATCGGGTTCCTGGCGGTGATACTGGGGACGTTGAATGTGGTAGGAGGGTTTGTTGTGACGGACAGGATGCTGGAAATGTTTAAAAAGAAACCAAGACCGGGTGGAGCCCGGTCAGTCCACGAAGTGGACAGATAATATGAACATTGAGTTAAAAAATCACATTTAAGAATATTTTTTAACGAAATATAAAATGGGAACTGACCTTCTTGCGATCTGTTACCTGGTAGCGTCCGTCACGTTCATCCTGGGGCTGAAGATGTTGTCCGATCCTGCCACGGCACGGAGGGGCAACCTGATCGCGGCCGGTGGGATGGGGGTAGCTATCTTCGGGACGATCTTTCTTTATCGCGATCGCGGGTTGGCGCTGCATAATTTGGGGTGGATTGCGGCCGCGTTGGTGATCGGCGGGACGGCGGGTCTGCTGGCGGCTAAAAAGGTGAAGATGACGGCGATGCCGGAGATGGTGAGCCTCTTTAACGGGATGGGGGGGGCGTGTGCGGCGTTGATTTCGATTTCGGAGTTTGGGCGATTGGGCGCGGTTGCTGCGGACAGAGGTGAATTGCTGATTATCCTCGCGGGCGTCATTATCGGATCGGTGTCTTTTGCAGGAAGCATGATTGCGTGGGGTAAATTGAATGGGAGAATAAAAGATGTGGTTTTCAGGGGGCAGCATGCGCTGAATTTATTTTTCCTGGTGGTGGTGGTAGGGGCGGCGGTTTACCTGATGGTTGGACCGCAGAATATTGCAACCGTTCTTTTTTATTCGATCGTTGTGATGGCGTTGATATATGGGGTAATGTTTGTGCTGCCGATTGGCGGGGCTGACATGCCGGTGGTGATCTCGTTGCTGAACTCCTTTACGGGGGTTGCGGCGGCATGCGGAGGCTTCCTCTATGACAATAAGGCCATGCTGACGGGGGGTATACTGGTTGGTGCGGCGGGCACTGTGCTCACTATTCTGATGTGTAAGGCGATGAACCGGTCGCTGAAAAATGTGCTGATCGGATCGTTTGGGGCAACTGCTTCGACGGCGGGGGCGGCGGGCGGCGGCAAAGAGCAAGGAGTTTATCGCGAGATCTCGCTGAGTGATGCGGCGATGGTGCTGACGTATGCCCGTAAGGTCATGATCGTGCCCGGATATGGGCTGGCTGTGGCGCAGGCGCAGCATGCGTGTCATGAGTTGGAAAAAATACTGACAGAAAAAGGAGTGGAGGTGAAATACGCGATCCATCCTGTGGCAGGCCGAATGCCTGGTCATATGAATGTATTGCTGGCGGAGGCGGATGTCAGCTATGATAACCTATTGGAACTGGAGCAGGCTAATGAGGAATTTCCCACTACCGATGTTGTCGTGGTGCTGGGCGCCAATGACGTCGTGAATCCGGCTGCCAAGACCGACCCGGCGTCTCCGATCTATGGTATGCCGATATTGGATGTGGAACTGGCTAAGGCCTGTATCGTCAATAAGCGATCGATGAAGCCGGGGTATGCGGGGATTGAGAATGATCTTTTCTTCCGGCCGAAGACATCGATGTTATTTGGTGATGCGAAGAAGGTGCTGCAGGATTTGATCGGGGAAATTAAGAATCTGTAATTTTGCGTTTTGCTTCGAATGGGGTTTAATTTGGTTTTAGGATTCGGCATGGCATTAATACCTTTATGCCGGTATTTTATAAATCATCAAACCTTATGGCGAAGGCTGTTTTATCGGAAGATACGGACTGGAAGATCGATCCGGCGATCGATGTGAACCGGGTATCGGTGGAGGATGTGAAGCTAATTTTTGCGCAGGCGGAAAAGAAACTGGAAGATTCTGCGAAGACGGTGGAGAGCCTTGCTTCAAAGACAATGTCTATGATCACGCTGATGGCCGGTATTCTGATCGCACTAATGGGCTATCTTATCTCAAACTGGAAGGATACGTCCTCGATGACGAGTAAGGAATATGTGGCTAGTGTTGGTTGTGTATATATCCTGGCCCTGTTCATCTATGTCATTAACAATGTATTGCCTGCCAAGTATTTTGCTCTTGGCTCGGAACCCCAAAGCTTGATGCTACCTTCTTTTTTCACGGCAGCTATACCCCAGGAGAAGACCACCATTTTCCTTTACATGAGTGAGATAGAAAACTATAACAAAAGAATTATAAGGAACCTAAAGGTGGTCGAACGCTGTTTAAGGCGTTACAGGGACGCGGTGCTCTTCATCCTTGCATTCCCCTTTTTCCTGGGCATGCTCTTTGGTCTGCTGGAATGGCTTTTCTAAAAGGGATGCATTACCAAGTCCTCTTCATTGTGTCCTCGGTAGAAGTATTGGAGGTAGGGCGTTGAATGGTCTGATCCCCTGCCTTTATAGGCTGCTGACCCGTAGTAGGGATAACAGCGGGCGTTATCTGCGTATCGTTGACCTGTTTCATCACTTGGAGATTTCAATAAAGGTACAGAAAAATATTGATTGATGCAAATGGGGGAATAGCGTAACAGAGCGGGGAATGGTTCCCTGGCATGCAAATTTTTACTAATTTTAACTTGTTAGGGTTAACTTATCAGGTGAGTAATACAGTTTGAAATTTGATTTTACCAAAAGCGTTACTTTCTTCTCTTGATGGGCTTCCGGGATTTGACCGTGAGGCATTTGAAAGCGTGCATGCGGCGGGGCCGCAGGTGACTTCCGTCCGGGTGAATCCGGGGAAGGTCGCTGTGGGGACGGATGCGAGAGGGGCTCACCGGGCGACTGGTGTTTGGGCGGTGGCGGGTGCCGAACGGGTGCCCTGGTCGTCTTTCGGGTATTATCTTCCGGCGCGTCCCTCCTTTACCTTCGATCCGCTATTCCATGCGGGTACTTACTATGTGCAGGAGGCTTCCAGCATGTTCCTCGAGCAGGCCTTGCGACAGACCACGGACCTGACCCGTTCTTTGCGGGTACTGGACCTTTGTGGGGCGCCGGGTGGGAAATCCACGCTGTTGCAATCCCTGTTGTCGGCTGAAAGCCTGCTGGTCAGCAATGAGGTGATCCGTAATCGTGTACATATACTGGAAGAAAACATGGTCAAGTGGGGCGGCGCCAATACTGTCATCACGAGCAACGACCCGGCCGATTTTCGGCGCCTGGAAAATTATTTCGATGTGATGGTGGTGGACGCTCCCTGTAGTGGCAGCGGTCTTTTCCGTCGGGAACCGGAAGCAACAGCGGAATGGAGTCCCGGGAGTGTGCAGCTATGCCATCAACGGCAGCAGCGTATCCTTGCCGACTGCTGGCCGGCGCTGTGTCAGGATGGGATACTGATCTATTCCACCTGTTCGTACTCGCGGGAAGAGAATGAAGATATCCTCGACTGGATCGTGGGGGACCTGGGGGCGACGACTTGCCGGCTGGAGACGCTGCCAGATGCGGGGATCGTGGAGACTACGGGCCGATCTGGCGCCTACGGGTATCGTTTTTATCCTGACAGGGTACGCGGAGAAGGACTGTTTATCGCCTGCCTGCGAAAGAACGATGGTGCGGCGTTTACGGCTCCCCGTAAAAAGGGAGTGTTGGAAAAAGCGACGAGGAAGGATGAGGAGAGGATCGCGGGCTGGATAAAGCCGGAGACTTCCCTGGTTTACTTCCACCACCAGGAACTTATTTACGGGTTACCTGCGGGGCTGACTGCTGAACTGCCTATTCTTCAATCCAGCCTGTACCTGAAGCGGGCTGGCGTGCCCTTAGGAAAATTATCGGTAAAGGAATTTATCCCTGAACATGACCTGGCCTTGAGTACGCTGATCAGCCCGACATTGCCGGCTCTGGCTTTATCCAGGGAAGAGGCGCTGCAATATCTGAGGAAAGACGAGTGGCGGCCGGCGGGAGAGCACCGGGGATGGACGCTGGTACAATATGAAGGTCATAACCTGGGCTGGATCAAGGCATTGCCGGGTAGGGTCAACAATTATTACCCGAAAGAATGGCGGATACTCAAGCGGGAGTCTTAAAAATTCCGCATCTTTGTTCCCAGCTTGAATAAAAATAACGCTATGCGATTACGTGCAACCGCACTTTTACTGATTAGCTTCGTTTTTGTACAGTTTGCCCAATCCCAATCCAATGAACTGATCGTCCTTGGGCAGACCGGCAAGTTATACCTTGAACATACGGTGGTGGCGAAGGAGAACTGGTATAGCATAGGCCGGCTATATAATGTCAATCCCAAAGAATTAGCGCCTTATAATCAGGTTGCGATGGCCCCTCTGGTCATCGGGCAGACGCTGCACATTCCGTTGTCGGCTACCAATTTCTCTCAGGATGGGGTGAAGACGCCGGCGGAAACACTGGTGCCATTGATGTACGTTGTACAGGAAAAGGAATGGATGTACCGCATAAGTGTAAACCATGATAAGGTGCCGATCCCTACGCTGGAGAAGTGGAATCATATCACCGGAGCGCAGGTGCATCCGGGGATGCATTTGATCGTGGGGTATCTGAAGGTGAAGACAGCGCTGTCGGCTTTGGCGGCGGGAGGGGGAGTGCCTACTGTGGCTTCTGCGGGGACGACGAGTGCGGGGTCTTCTGCGGGCGCGGGTACGGGTTCCGCCGGGGGTACTGGGACGACGGTGCAAGGAACTGCGGAGACGGTGACGCCAGTCCATACGGTAACGACGCCGAAGCCATCGGCGCCTGCTCCGGCGCCTACACCTACGACTGTACAGAGTGATGGGGGAACGACGATATCCGTGGCGAAGAAGCCGGTCGATACTACGCCTGTTGCTCCTGTAGTCAGCAAACCGCCAGCGCCGAAGGTCGCAGATAATTCGTCTTCGTCCGGTTCATCGTCGTCTGGTTCATCGTCGTCAACTTCATCTTCATCTTCGCCGCAATTCGCGCCACACTTCAATGGCGGAGTTTTCAAGTCAGATTTCAGTGATGGCGCTAAGTCTACCAACGGTCAGGCAGGTATTTTCAAGAGTACCAGCGGATGGCAGGATGGCAAGTATTATGCGCTGATGAACAATATGGCCGTGGGCACCATCGTGAAAATCTCGGACCCCACCACGGGCAGGAGTGTCTATGCGAAAGTGCTGGGGCCACTCCCGGATATGAAGGAGAGTGCCGGGCTGTCCGTCAGGCTAAGCAATGCGGCGGCGGCTGAACTGGGAGAGGGGGATGCGGCTAAATTCAATGTAGCGATTGCATATTAGGCGCAATGGAGCCTTATTATATCCAGGCCTATCGGACCGTTATCGACCGGATCATTGACGGGTGCTGAAGGATTATTGCCGGGGCGGTTTGAGTAACTGAAGCTTTCTGAAAACTGCGATATGTAAGAACAGGATAGTCGCCGGGGCAAATGCCGGAAACCATACAAACGGAAATATTGTCATTTCCAACTCTCCAGATCCGGCATTGTTCAAAGATTTCATTGCATTCATCACCGCAATAACCATCACATCTACAATGTCCAGCATTCCTAAAGATTACTATGGCCCACAGGGGCATAGCGGACATGTAGGTTGCCATTTTCTTTGTTGACTGCCTGGATATTTTCTTTTGAAGGTGTTTGTTTGAAAAATGAAAAAGGGTCATAGGCTGTTTGACCGGCGGAATAAAAGGCCGTCGTTACGTCGTTACCGTCGAGATCGTAGGTGTAGGCCCTCATAAAACCCTCTTCAATAAAATGGGATTCTTTGCAAAGGGCGCCTTCTTTCAATATATATTCATTTTTGGAAATTTTCCGCGCCTCAAATTTCTCTACTATTTGTTGAGCTTTGGCGGCAGTTGTTGGCAATATACCGAGGACAAGCCGGATTAGATTATCCTTGTTCATGGCTGTTGGTTTTCGGGGCGAGGGGGTTTGTATCCTCTTAAGAAGTCGGCCACGTTCATTTTCTTTTTGCCTTCCAACTGGAGTTCGGTGACGCGGATGTAGCCGTCGGCGGTGGCGAAACGCAGATAAGTTTTTTGATCGGTATCGGATGTGCCTGCGGGGGCGATGCCGGGTACGGGCGGGACTTCTTTTTCCGAGCGATAGATCTTCAATAGCTTTCCGTCGAGATGGGTGAAGGCAGCGGGGAAGGGAGACAGTCCTCTGATGAGGTTAAAGATTTCATCGGTTGGCCTGGTCCAGTCGATCTGGCCTGTTTCGGTGAAGATCTTGGGTGCATGCCGGAGGCCGGTGGGATTTTCCTGCGGAATGGGGGTGAGCGTACCTGCGACAAGGGCATCGATCGTGCGGACGAGCAGCCGGGCGCCTATTTCTTTCATCCGGTCATGGACTTCGCCGGCGGTTTCGGCGGGGCCGATCGGAAATCGGTCCTGCAAGAGGATGTTACCGGTGTCGATGTCCTGCTGCAATTTGAAGGTGGTGACGCCGGTCTCGGTTTCACCGTTGATGACAGCCCAATTGATAGGAGCCGCTCCCCGGTATTGGGGCAGGAGAGAGCCATGCAGGTTGACGGTACCCATGGGAGGCATGTTCCATACGACTTCCGGCAGCATCCGGAATGCTACGACGATCTGCAGGTCGGCTGCGAGTGATTTTAACTCTTCGAGGAAGTCGGGGTTCTTCAACTTTTCGGGCTGGAGGATTTTCAGTCCCTTTTCGGCTGCGAACTTTTTGACGGCGCTGGCGGTCATCTGCATACCGCGTCCTGCAGGTTTGTCCGGCGCTGTGATGACGGCGACTACGTTGTAACCGGCGGTGAGGATGGCGTCGAGACTGGCGACGGCGAATTCGGGCGTTCCCATGAAGATGATACGTGGGCTAGTCGGCATACAATAAATATTTTTTGCGGATCTTTTTGAAATTGGTGAGGGCTGGTTCCCAGCTTTTGCGGATATCCTCTTCTGTTAGTCCTTCGCGGATCTGTGTCTCCAAAATGGCGCTGCCGGCGAGGTGGTCGAACATCGTGCCATTACCGTTGAAGAAATGATCCTTGTCCGGGAAAAGGGTGTAAGCTTTGATGATCCATTTGAGCGTCATGCGGTTGCCGGTTTCCCTGGCTACGTTGATCTTGCTGAGATCGTAGCCGTTGCATAGCTGACCCATTTGCGGCGGATTATGGGCTCCGGGCATGCTTTGCGGCGTGAAGTCATATCCGGTAGGAGGGAAGGAAGGATGGCCGAACTGCTGAAAGGGCAGTGGCGTGCCCCGGCCAAGGCTGACGGGCGTCCCCTCGAACAGACAGAGGGAGGGGTAGAGATAGACGGCCTGCATATCGGGCAGGTTGGGCGAGGGTTTTACCGGTAAGACGTACTTGCTCTTATGGGAATAATTGCTACATGGAATGACCACCAGCCGGAAATCGTTGAGGTGGACATTCGGGGCTTGTTTGCGAAGGGTCGCCAGCAGCGAGTCAATCCGATTAGCGGATTGATTGATGGCATGTATCGTATTGAGTTGATTGATGACGGCAGGGTCCAGCCATTGTTCGCCCACGAGCATTTTCGCGTATTCGCCAATGGTCATTCCATACACGACGGGAATGGGTTGCATTCCTACAAAGGACCTGAATTTTATATCGAGTACGGGGCCGTCGACATAGAAGCCGTTGGGGTTGGGGCGGTCGAGGACGATCAGAGGGCGGTTGTTCTCAATGGCGGCCTCAAGGTATCGCTGCAGGGAATTTATATAGGTATAGAATCGAATGCCGACATCCTGGATGTCAAATACCATGACATCCACATCGGCCAGGTCGGCTGCCGAGGGCTTCGTCTTGCTGCCATAGAGGGAGATCACGGGAATGCCCGTAGCGGGATCGGTCTGGTCGCCGATTTTATCACCTGCATCGGCATCGCCGCGAAAACCGTGTTCGGGAGAGAATATTTTTTGGATGTGAATGCCTTTTTTCAGCAGGGTATCGACCAGGTGGCTATGTCCGACGATAGAGGTAGGGTTGGCGAAAACTGCGACCGACTGGCCCTGCAATAGCGGCAGGTAAAGGTCCATCTGATCGGCGCCGGTGGCGATACTCTGGCGGGGAGCGACAGATGGTGAAGACGAATGGCCGGCGGTTGATAATGGAGTGGTTACCGAGGCCTGGATGGCTGCGAGGGCAGGTGTCTTCGAGGTATCGGTGGGTGACTTGGGCTGACTACCGGCGACCGAGCAGAGCAGCAGAGATCCCATCAGAATAAAAGCATTTCGCATGGCTGGTAATTTAGATTAGCGGAGGTCCGAAACTGACGCAATTTAATTATTTAATCCTACCTTGCGGGGGAGTAACTGGTTACGGCCAGGGGATAATTGCCTAATAGCCCCTGGCCGCAATATTTTAAACAATAATAAATTCGTAGACATGGCACAAGAAGTTAAAGCAGGAGATACCGTAAAAGTTCATTACCTGGGGCGTCTGACGGACGGAACAACATTCGATTCTTCCGAAGGTCGTAGTCCCCTGGAGTTTGAAGTGGGCGGCGGTATGGTGATCAAAGGATTTGATGATGGTGTGATGGGCATGACCGTAGGAGAGAAGAAGACCATCGAGATCCCGGCGGAAAATGCCTATGGCCCCAGAGATCCTCAAGCAATTATAGAATTTCCCATTGACCAGTTCCCGCCGCAGATGAAACCTGAAGTAGGGATGCAACTGGTCATGACCGATAACTCGGGGCAGCAGATCCCGGTCGTGGTTGTAGATGTAAAGCCTGAATTCGTTGTACTGGATGCCAATCATCAACTGGCGGGTCAGGATCTGATATTCGACCTGGAACTGGTCGAGATCAAGGGTGCTTCGAGGATTATTATGCCTTAGAAGAAATACGATTCCGCGGTGGTGGTGCCGGAGGCCGGCTGGGTGCGTGTGCGCGTACGGCGGCCATGGCGGTTATTTCGCGGGCCTGGATGAGAACCCGTTCGAGGAAGAGGACGTTCGAGAGAACGTCCGAACTTAGAAGCGGAAGCTCTGTGCGTGGGGTGGAAGGAGTACCGGGTGATATTAGAAGCCGGAGCTTTGTGTAGGGGTTGAAGGAGTATGGGCGCCGTATTTCTTTTCGAATGCCCAGGCCAGTATCAGGATAGCCGTCAGCAGGAGCAGCATCATCAGCATGGAACCTTCCAGGCCAAAATCACCTCCTGTTATCATCAGATCGCCTTTTGGTTCGGCCTGCAAGAGGGATGGAAAGCTGATGCCGCTGACCCGAAAGCCGAGCAGGGGACCTTCGAAAAAATTCCAGCCGAGGTGGAGCATGAACGAGAACCAGAGGTTCTTTGTATAGATATAATTCAGGCCCAGCAGGATACCAGCCAGAAAAAGGTTGACAAATGCAAGCGTATGTGTCCCGGGGCTCGCGAAGTGATAACCGGTGAACAGCGCGGCGGAGATGGCCAGCGCGATCCATTTATTTGAAAAAGTCTCCAGCAGGTTCCGCAGGATATATCCCCTGAAAACGAGTTCCTCACTAAAAGCGATGAGGGCCATATAGCCCAGCGAGACAAAAAGGGCATTGGGGTCCCAAGCGATATCGGTCCATTCCAAATGACCGCTCAACATCATCCCGATCGAGGCAAGGCCCAGCAAGGTGGGTCCCAGGAACAGTCCGGTGATGGCCTCAGGAACGAAGGTGTCCAATGTCCATCCCAGGTCTGACCACATCTGTCCCGCCCGACCACGATGCTCCCGCTTCTGATATCGGACGTTCCCTCGAACGTCCTCTTGCCGGTCTATTAACCACCAGAAGATTCCCACACTGAGCAGAGAAATAGCAAATTCCAGCAGGATCAGCAGCCAGAGGTAATGGCCGGTCAGCAATTTCGATACAGCGCCGGGGGGATCACCCAGCAGGTCCTGCCAGCCAGTACCGGTGATAGCCATGATGGCCGGCACTGCTATCAATAAGGTGATCAGGCAAAAAGCGAAGCCGAACAGCAAGACACGCAGCCAGGCCTGTCGGAACACGGGAGTTTTTGTATTCGGATCGGACATAGTGTTTATATTCGCGGGCAAACTGGTTGAGCCAGGAGCCATTCAAATATACTAACATGTTTGAGAACTATTCTTTTACTGTAGCGGAAAGATTCCTCCGCTATGTGCAAATCGATACGCAGAGCGATCCGCAATCGCAAAGTTATCCTTCTACCGAAAAACAGAAAGACCTGGGTCGCCTGCTTGTGCAGGAACTGTTGCAAATGGGGTTATCCGATGCAGCCCTCGATGAGTATGGCTATGTATATGCTACGCTGCCTGCCCGTTCGGATAAAGCGATTCCGGTGATCTGTTTCTGTGCCCATATGGATACGGCGCCTGACTGTACCGGTCAGGGTGTGAAGCCGATCGTCCACCGGAATTACGACGGCGGTGATCTTATCCTGCCGGATGATCCGGCGCAGGTGATTTCTCCGCGAGAGCACCCCTATCTGGCCAGCAGAAAGGGGGACGATATCATTACCGCCTCCGGCACCACGCTGCTGGGCGCGGATGATAAGGCAGGCGTGGCTGTCATCATGGACATGGTACATTTTCTGGTGGAGCACCCTGAGATCCCGCATGGGACCATCCGCATCCTTTTTACACCCGATGAAGAGATCGGCAGGGGGGTGAACAAGCTGGATATGGCGCGGCTGGGAGCTGATTTCGGCTATACGCTGGATGGAGGGGAAAGAGGTTCGTTGGAAGACGAGACTTTCTCTGCCAATGCGATGACGGTGACCTTTCACGGGGTCAGCGCCCATCCGGGCTATGCCAAGGATAAATTGGTGAATGCGCTGAAACTAGCGGCGCATTTTATCGAGTCCTTGCCCAAAGACGAATGGTCGCCGGAGACGACGGATGGCAGATATGGTTTTGTACATCCGGTACGGATGTCTGGTATAGCTGAAAAGGCTGTTGTTGAACTTATTGTCCGGGACTTTATCACCAACCGGCTGACGGCCTATGAGGGAGCGCTGCGTAACCGTTTGGAGGATACGCTGGCGACATGGCCTGGTGCGACTGCAGAGGTAGTGGTGACTGAGCAATATCGGAATATGAAGGAGATACTGGATCAGCATCCGGAGGTATCGGAGTATGCGGCGGAAGCTATTGGCCGGGCTGGATTGACGGTGGGCCGAAATAGCGCTCGGGGCGGGACGGATGGGTCCCGCCTATCGTTTATGGGACTTCCATGTCCCAATATTTTCACGGGTGAGATGGCTTTTCATGGGAAGCACGAATATGTGAGTATCCAGGATATGCAGAAATCTGTCGAGACGATCGTGCATCTGGCGATGATTTGGCAAGAGGGCGCATGAGGATGCGACCGATACTAGAAGCGGGAGCGCTGTGATCGGGCGGGACAGGAATAGGACGCCCTAGGGGGCAACTGGCGCGAGGGCTGACTTTTTGATATTCCGCAGGATCATTTCTGCGTGGATCCGTGAATTTTCGATGAACCAGATGTGGGTGTTCATACCGCCGCAGACGACACCGGCGAGGTACAAATTCTTTACGTTCGTCTCCATGGTTTCGGGATTGTAGAAAGGCTGCAGCCGGGCATCGTCCGACAGGGTAATGCCTGTCTGGAGAAGGAAAGCGAGATTGGGTTGATAGCCGGTCAAAGCGATGACATAATCGTTGGGAATCGTCTGTACGCCGTCGGGTGTGAGGATGTCCACTTCTCCGGGCCGGATGGCTGCGAGGGAAGAATGTGTATAAGCTTTGATACTGCCTTCCTTTATCCGATTGTCGATATCCGGCTTGACCCAGTATTTGACCCGGGAACCAATGCCTTCGCCGCGGATGACCATCGTCACTTCGGCGCCTTTACGCCAGGTTTCCAATGCAGCGTCTACTGCGGAATTGCTGGCGCCGACCACCACCACTTTCTGCATGGCATAAAAATGAGGCTCTTTATAGTAATGCGTGACTTTCGGCAGCTCTTCACCCGGGATGTCGAGCAGGACGGGGATATCATAAAAGCCTGTAGCGAGGATCACATGGGTGGCGAACCAGGTATGGCGAGTGCCGACGATCTCGAACCCGTGGTTCACCGGCCGAACTTCCTTGACTGCTTCCTGCAACCGGATGTTGAGATGATTGGAAACGGCTACGCGACGGTAGTATTCCAGCGATTCGCTGCGGTTCGGCTTGACATTATTGCTGACGAACGGTACTCCGCCGATCTCGATCTTTTCCGAGGTGGAGAAAAAGGTCATGTTGGCGGGGTAGTTATACAAGGAATTGACCAGGCATCCTTTTTCGAGGACCAGGTAGCTCATGTCTGCTTTGCGGGCTTCGAGGGCGCAGGCGATGCCGATAGGGCCGCCGCCAACGATAATAATGTCGTAATTTTTGATCATGTAATGGTTATCGGCACAAAGGTAAAAAACCGTACATTCACCCCGACAAATATTTACTATCATGGAATCCATTAGTATTTTTAATATTGTTTTGATCGTTATTGCCCTGATCCTTCTGTTCAGTTGCTGGGTCTCGGTCAACCAGGGTTATGTCTATGTGGTCACGCTTTTTGGCAAGTACCGGCGTATCCTTCGGCCGGGGTTGAATTTCAAACTGCCGCTGCTGGAGCAGGTGAATAAGAAGATCTCGATCCAGAACCGTTCGGTGGAACTGGAATTTCAGGCCGTTACTGTCGATCAGGCCAATGTGTACTTCAAGAGCATGCTGCTTTATGCCGTGCAGAATTCGGATGAGGAAACGATCAAACGGGTAGCGTTTAAGTTTATCAGCGACCGCGACCTGATGCAGGCGTTAACGCGGACGATCGAAGGCAGTATCCGGTCTTTTGTGGCGACGAAGAAGCAGGCGGAGATACTGGGTTTGCGGAAAGATATTGTCGAATTCGTCAAGGACCAGATCGACCATTCGCTGGAAGATTGGGGCTATCACCTGATGGATCTCCAGATCAACGATATTACGTTTGACAAGGCCATTCTGGAATCGATGAGCAAGGTGGTGGCCAGCAATAATCTTAAGGCTGCCGCCGAGAATGAAGGGCAAGCCCTTCTGATCACCAAGACCAAGGCGGCGGAGGCGGAAGGTAATGCCATCAAGATCTCTGCCGGAGCGGAAAGGGAGGCGGCGAGGCTCCGGGGTCAGGGGGTAGCGCTTTTTCGTCAGGAAGTGGCCCATGGGATGAGCGAAGCTGCGGAGGAAATGAAAAAGGCCAACCTCGATACCAATGTAATACTTTTCAGCATGTGGACGGAAGCGATCAAGAATTTTGCGGAGGTTGGCAAGGGGAATATCATTTTCCTGGATGGCAGCAGCCAGGGGATGGAAAATACCATGCGGCAGATACAGTCGCTGATGTTGAAACCATCGGGCACCAGCACTAACTGGGGAGAGAACGCGGGAGCGTTCGATGCTAAAAAGGGCCAGCATTGTGGTCGGGCGGGACAGAAGAGGACGTTCGAGGGAACGGCCGATCCTAAAAGAGGAGCCTTTTGCGAGGGTTGACTGGGCTATAAAGGAACGCTGCATGGCCAACTTTAGCATTTTGTTAAAAAATAGAACCGGGAGGGGAGCGTTATAGCCGTAAATTTGGCAACAATAAAACCGGAAATCGGATGAATTTATTTTTCCTGCAGATAATCATTGACTCAGCGCAAATCAAGGACAGTCTGGCACGAGTGGCTATGGTGGCAGCCCAGCAAAAGCAAGATTTGTTGGACATCCTGATGAAGGGTGGGCCGCTGATGATTCCTCTGGCGCTATTATTTGTCGTCGCCATTTTCGTGTTTTTTGAGCGGTATCTGACCATCAAAAAGGCGTCGAAGCTGGATGATAACTTTATGAGTATTATCAGGGACAATATTATCAGCGGGAATATCTCTGCTGCCCGTAGCCTGGCGAAGAATACGCCGACGGCGGTGGCTCAGATGATTGATAAGGGGATCCAGCGGGTAGGGAAGCCGATCGAGGCTATCGAGCGGAGCATGGAGAATGTCGGCAAACTCGAATTGTACAAGATGGAAAGGAATCTGGCGATTCTTTCTGGGGTAGCCTATCTGGGACCGCTGTTTGGATTTTTGGGTACGATCTTCGGGATGTTCCAGTTGTTCTATAGTATTGCTTCTACCGGGGAATACAGCATTTCGGCTATTGCGGGGGGGATCTATGTGAAGATGATCTCTTCGGCATCGGGGTTGATCATCGGGATTGTTGCTTATATCGGATACCGCTACCTCAATTCGCAGATCGACAAGGCCACGCATAAGATGGAGGCGGCGAGCGCAGATTTTATCGATATTTTGCAGGAGCCGACAAGATAAGGAGAATAATTATGAATTTAAGAAACCGACATAGGGAAGAGTCAGAAGTTCATACGGGGCCGTTGAACGATATTTTGTTCATCCTGTTGCTGTTCTTCCTGATCGTATCTACGCTGGCCAATCCCAATGTGGTCAAGCTTTCTCAACCCAAATCCAAGAGCGATACCAAGTCCAAGCAAACGGTCGTCGTCTCTATCGATGCCAACAAGCAATTTTACGTTGGCACTACCAAAGTCACCATCGACCAGCTGAAGGCGCAGCTGCAGCCTTTTCTTGCCAAGGAGACGGATCAGCCTTCCATCGTCATCAATGCGGACAAGTCGGTGCCCATTGACGATGTAGTGGCGGTCATGCGTGTAGCGCGTGATCTGGGCTGCCGGGCGGTATTGGCGGTGGATAAGAACGGCGTGAAGTAGGCGCCGCCGCCAAAGGCTTTGGCGCCCGAGGGGCGAGGCGG
>JAMFSL010000352.1 GCA_026225275.1 Puia dinghuensis | reverse complement strand
GTGTCTGTAGGGATGATCTCGCAGCCGTCCTCAACGATATCGTGACGCGGGTGGACGAAAACGAGAAGAAGAACTGGGAATACCTGATCGAGCGCCTCCACGACAGCACGGATATCGAAAAGGCACGAGTCACAGCGGAAAGCGACCTCGCAAAAGCCTATCTGGAAGGCGCCGGAAGACAGGTCTATGTCGTCAACGGCAGCGGTCCCAATGCCACGGTCCAGTTAACGCCGCCTGTACCCGCACCTAATACCCCCGGCCAGCCTCTGCTGGCTCCGGGTCAAACAGCGCCCAACAACGCGGCATCGGATGGACTGCTCAACTCTACCACCCTGCAACCCGACTTTAACTTCGGAAACAATATCTTCCCTTCCTTTATCATCAGCAGGGCCAACGCCTCTCCCCCCGACGTCATGAAAAAATATGGCGATATATTCAGCTGTATCGGCATGACACTCACCAATCCGACGATGAGCGGAACGGTCACCTATGAGATCGAACCGGTAGAGGACAAATATTTCAGCAAAGTGACGGGATCGATAGACGTCGTCAGAGGCCAGACGGTCGAGTATTTCCCGTCGATCCCCTGGAAATTCGAAGCGCTGAAGAACATCCAGCAGTCCACGCCGCTGAACATTCGCTTCAGACTGATCGACAACGCCGGCCGGACAAAAGAACAGCTGGTCAAAGTCAGCGTCCGCTCGATCCAGGAATGTATCACCAGCTATCTCCTCGATGGTAAAGTGGAGATGAGCCCTACCCTGGCAGCCTATGTCAATGAAGAGAACCCCCAGATCGACAAGCTCCTGGCAGAAGGCATCCAGAAGAAATGGGTCAACCAGTGGACAGGCTACCAGGAAGGACCGGAAGGTCTTGACAAACAGGTCAAAACTATCTGGAAGATACTTTCCGAGAAAGGCATTCACTATAGCGATATTACAGGCGCAACGACGAACAACAGCGGTAACTTCGCCAGTCAGATCGTACGCCCGTTCTGCGAATCCATAGCCGATAAACAGGCCAATTGCGTAGAAGGCACCCTCCTCTTCGCCTCTATCCTCAAACGCATCAGTATCCGCCCGGTCATGGTGCTGGTGCCCGGCCATTGCTTCCTGGCCTTTCATCCTACCGACAGTGATACTGACCAGTATGTTTTCCTGGAGACGACAATATTGGGCAATATAACCGGCGAACCATCGGAAGCCGCCTTCGAAAAAAATTACCAGGAAGCCATCTTATATGGCGCCGATGAATTTAAAAAAGCGGATAAAAGCAAAGTACACCTGATCGATATCGAAGCCGTCAGACGCCAGAATATCGGCTCCATCAACCTGCCCGGTACCTGCAACTGATCCCGGCACCGGCGAAAAATAATTTTTCGCCGGCTAATGATTAATTACCTGTTTCTGCTATAGATGTATAAAAACATCTAACATGAAACAGGTAAACTTTTTTCTGGTCCTTTTCCTCTCTCTTTCTATCTTCTCCGCCAAAGCTCAGACTTACACGGTCGGCACGAACGTCGTTAGCGCCGGCCTTGGTCTGGGAAGCTCTATCGCCGGCTACACCTATGGCTCTCAATCCCCGGCCATCAGCCTCCAGTATGAAAGAGGCCTCTGGGCGGCAGGCCCCGGCGTCGTCAGCCTCGGCGGATACGTAGGCTTCAAAAGCTATAAAGATGCCGGCAACGATGGCTACGGGGATAGCTATGACTACAAATGGAATTATACGATCATCGGCGTAAGAGGCGCATGGCATTACACCGGTCTCAGCATCCCCAACCTGGACCTGTATGGCGGTGTAATGTTGTCCTACAACCATCTTAGCTTCTCTGCCAGTTATTCCGATGCCGGAGGCAGCTATGCATCGTCTTCGGGCGCCAGCTACGGCAGTGACCTGGGCTTCTCCGCCTTTGTCGGCGGCCGCTACTTCTTCGCCGGCAACCTGGGCGCCTTCGTGGAACTCGGTTATGGCGTATCATATGCCAACCTGGGATTGACATACAAATTTTAACCCCCTACTTACCCTCCAGGGGCTGACACGGGTCAGCCCCACTTTTTAAAAACACCAACATCAAAAAAACAATTACAATGAAAAGGTCAATTTTCTCGCTTCTTTCCGCCATCTGCCTTCTTACCGCTCTTTCCCTGTTCACCGCCTGTCAGAAATCGAACTCCGGCAGCAAGGGGTCTACCACCAATCCTCTCGGTGGCACCAGCGGCAGCACGGACTATGTCAAATCGATCACCACTGTTGCCCAAACCCCTAACGGCACGGATACCGGCACGATCTCCTATACCTATGACGACCAAAACCGCTGCACAGCAGAAATCTCCGGCGATACCACGTATTATACGTATTCGGCTAACACGATGACATCTACGGAAGGAATGTATGTCACCACCTATTATCTCAACGGGTCTGGCGCAGCCGATAGCGCTCACTTCGTCGTCTCCAGCCCGGGTTATAGCCTCGGCGGATATACCTTTCCGCCCACCACTTCGACAACGGTCTTCCGCTATACTTACAACGGTAGCGGTTACATGTCCCGCTTTGACATGTACCAGCAAACACCCGATGGCGACTCGCTCGAAGATACCCGCCTCTTCACCTTCACCAGTGGCAACCTCACCCTCGTCGATGATGTCACGGCGGGAATGAACACTACGTTCCCCTATACCAACCAGACGACTTCGACGGCCGGCACCGCTCCGGATGGATTCCTGGGCGCAGACTTGGGCGTCTCCGGCTCCAGTCTTATTATTTTCGGAAAGCCCAACACCAATTTGGTAGCCTCCATTCCGAGCGCCGTCGGCACGATGTCCTATACAACCAATTTTACCTATACCCTCGATGGCCAGAACAGGATCAGCACTACTACCGAAAAAGGTTTGCCGGGCGATCAGTCAGGCTCAGCCATCCTGTACTACACCTATTATTGAACACCTTAACCCGGGCACGACCTTTGTATATATGAAAAATCCGTATCTTAGTTTCATATAATCAAAAAAGTGTACATGAAAAAAACAATCCTTTTCAGCATTGCAATCGTAACTATCTCTGTTTTCTCTGCCATCAGTGTAAAGGCTCAGTATAAGAGCCAGACCGGGTCAGATGGTGCCTTCGGAGTCGGTACCAACGTGATCAGCGCCGGTATTGGTCTGGGTAGCACCATCGCCGACTACACTTATGGCACCCAAAGCCCGGGATTTAACGTCACATACGATCGTGGTATCTGGGAGGCAGGCCCTGGCGTCATCAGCCTTGGCGGCTACTTCGGAATAAAAGATTACAAATACGGGTATGTCGATAACGGCTACGCTTATAGTGAGAAGTGGAACTATACGGTCTTTGGCGTCCGCGGCGCCTGGCACTTCACCGGCCTTGATATCGATAACCTGGATCTCTATGGCGGCGTCATGCTGGCATACTACGCCCTCAGCTATTCCTATAGCGACAACCAGGGCAATTCCGGCGGCTCCATTGGCAACTATGGCAACACAGTTGGAGTATCGGTCTTCGCCGGCGCCAAATATTACTTCGCAGGTAACCTCGGCGCCTTCGGTGAACTGGGATTCGGCGCGAACGTCCTCAGTCTCGGTCTCTCGTATAAATTCTAGTAAACCCGATTGAATAGACTGCCGGCATGTCGGATCACTTCCCATGCCGGCCCGAACTGGGCGGAGCCCAGTTCAAAGACATTATGTATTGCGGCAAAAAAATAAATTATTTAAAATTTTTTTGCCGCAATTTTTTTATGTTCACCCGCATAGCTCCGCGCCTCCTCATATCCCCGCATAGCCCTCACCGCAACGACCCCAACACCCCCGGCACAAATGCATCGGGATCCAACCTTCCCCCATGTTCACACGCCAGCCTCACCACCACCACATCCCTCGAAGGAATAACCCAGATATATTGCCCCTCATACCCCTCGCAGGAATAACAATCCGCCGGCAACTTCGGATGCCGTAGCCCTTTATTCAACCACCATAATGCACCATAAGAATCCTCTGTCGCAGCGTCACCCGTTTGGGTGAAATCGACCCATCCTTTCGGCAATATCCGCTGCCCATTCCATACTCCGTCCTGCAGGTATAGCAAGCCAAATCGCGCCCAATCCCGCGCGGTGGCATAACAATAGGAAGAGCCGACAAAAGTACCCCCGGCATCGGGCTCCAGCACCGCACTGTACATCCCGGTCTTATAGAATAGCTGCTCATAAGGAAACCGGTAATAGTCACTGTCCGGCACAGCCTTGCGGATAATAGAAGAGAGGATATTGGCCGTGCCGCTCGAATAATTGAATACTTTCCGTGGGGGGTTCCGGACCGCGGACCTCACGGCATAAGCCCCCATGTCCTTTTCTTTGAATAACATCTGCGTCGCATCGGAAGGCCCCGCATAAAACTCCCACCAACGTAACCCGCTCTCCATATGCAACAGATCCGCCACGGTGATCTTGCTCCGCTGATCCTCCTCCCACGCCTCCACCGGCGCCGCCTGATAGATATTCAGCCTGCCCTCATTCACCAGTATTCCCACCAGCGCATTGGTAATCCCCTTGGTCATCGACCAGCCGGTCAACCGCGTGTGCCGGTCGAAACCCGGCGCATATCGCTCCGCAACGATCTGCCCATGATAGAGCACGATCACAGCCCTTGTACCGGTTCGCCGCTCCCTTCCATCCCCAAAGGCCTTTCCCACCGCAACGCTCAGCCCCATCCCACCCCGGTTCACTCTCTCTTCCCGTACCCTGTCTCCCATAGGCCAATCGACGGAATCGGGCTCGACGGCTGGCATTCCCGCCCGCTCTATCCGCTGTTCCTTCAGCACCTCCTCTGTCATTCCACTCACCAGCGTAGCGCCCAACCCTGACCGGTACACCGCTACCCGGGTCGCCATCCCCAGCACAGACCCTGTCACGGAACTATCGGTCCTATCTACTGTATACGTACCAAAATTCAATGGAAAACTCCCCAGGTCATCCCTAATCACCGCTTCCGGTGTCCGGCCGGCAACGAAAACCCCCGAGCACACTATTTTGCACCCATAACCACTGATAATAGGCAAAGCCTCCTTGATATATACCAGGATACTAAGCCCAAATACCAGCACTAAAAATTTGAAAATGAGGAGGATGCGCTCCCGCATGCTTTTTTTGGGAAAATACGGCTTTTTCGCCGCCCGGCTATCTTCTACAGACGGCCAATTTCCGGCTTCGGTAAAAAATGTCTCCTCCCGTCTTTATTCAGGGACCCGCCGTCCTGGCGGCCCCACTCTTCAAAATGCCCATATCCGTCAACCAATCGGTCAGTCGCTCGGGCCAGCCCGCTACCGCACCTTTATTGGTAGGCCGTATCCCAAACCCATGCCCGACATCGGAATAAATATGCAGCTCGGCAGGCACTCCCGCCTCCTTATACTTGAGATATACTTTCGCTACCCCTTCCGCTATATCCTGCCGATCCTTGAATCCACCGACGATGAATAATGGAGGAGAATCCTTGACCACTTCCAGCCGCCCGGAATTACCGGGATACATCAATACCTGAAAAGCAGGACGGCAACCTTCTCTGTCCACCGGGTCCACCGCTCCCGGCTTCCCATAGTCGAACCGCATGGACGCCAGGCCGGCTAACTCGCCACCGGCCGAAAATCCCATCACGCCGATCCGGGCCGTATCGATGCCCCATTCCTTTGCATGGCTCCTGACGGTCCTGATCGCCCGCTGAATATCGGCCAGCTCATCCCGGTCTACGGTATAGGTCGATTGGGAATCACGCGCCAGTCGGTATTGGAGGACAAAAGCCGCAATACCCCGCTCACGCAACCATTCGGCCGGATGATATCCTTCATGGTCTATCCACAACTCGGAATGACCACCGCCCGGAGCGACAATGATGGCCACACCGGTAGCCTTATCAGCCGTCGGCAGGTATGGCGTAATGCTGGGACTGTCGATATGTGAAATAACATGGTCACCCCCCTCGGTTATCCTCACCTTTTCCCGTCCGGTCTTGCCTTCTGAACCCGGCGCCCCCTTGGGCCATAAAAGGATCGCCTGCGAGCCATCCTCACGGCCACCCATACCTTCTATCCCCTTACCTCCGCTGCCCTGCCCATCACTGAACTTCACCTTCGCAACCGCAGGAATAGCGAACGTTCGCCCAATATCATCGTATACGGCCATCATCGCATTGGCTTTGCCCTCCTTATCGAATACGCTTTCCCACCTGTTCAGGGGCTCCCAGATAAAAGTGCCCTTCGCCTGTTGACCCGGTAATTCAAAAGCAACTTTGTTCACATCCTCTTTCCGCGCCGAATATTCAGCGACGATCACACTCTTCCCATATCTCTTCACCAGATCATTCATATTAGCCTGCAGATCCGCCACGGTCCCATGCCACTGGGGATAATAGGACAACCCAATGACGTCAAAAGGCACCTTCCTCTCCAGCACCTGGTCAAGGAAGAATATCGCCTCGTCATGCTGACCACCCAATGCGATATGCAGCATGATCACAGTCGAAGGGTCCACAGCTTTGACACCGGCTACCCCCGCCGAAATCAGCTGGGCCATGCTGTCGGGGTGATTGATGCTTCCCTCCGGCCAGACAAGACCGTGATTGATCTCATTGCCGACCTGCACCATATCCGGCATGGTCCCCTGCTTCTTCAGCGCCGTCACTACCTCCACCGTATAATCGAAGAGGGCCTTTTTCAGATCGGCAAACGATAAGTTGCGCCAGGCCGCCGGCTTGGTCTGCCTGCCCGGATCGGCCCATGTATCGCTATAATGAATATCGAGTAATAATTTCATCCCCGCCGCTTTCACCCGCTTGGCCATCTGCAGGGTATGCGCCAGGTCGCAAAAGCCTTTCCCCGGCGAATAGGCGCTGTCCCGCGCCGGATCATTGAAGACCCGCAGCCGCACGTAATTGAATCCATGATCTTTCAGGATAAGGATAGGGTCCTTACCCATTCCTTTATCGGAGAAGTTCATCCCCCGGTCTTCCAGTTGGGGCAGGAAAGAAATATCCGCTCCCAGCATATTGCCGGGATCTCTCGATAACGCCGCCGCCCCCCTGGGCACATATTCGGGATCGACATGCACCGCCGCCACATTGCCGGCCCCAACGGTCAGAATATCGGTAGTGGCTGTCACCAGGTCTGCCGCCCTTGCCTCAAAGCGTATTGCGCCCGAGCTTTCACCCGCCTGCACCAACACCTGGCACTTGCCATTGAAAAGCCTCCGCTGCCACGCGCCTTCCGCACATTTATCGGGCTCATGACTGCTCGGATCGCCATTGCCAACCCCGATGACCTTTCCATCTCCCGAAATACTGAACTGTATCAGATTATCCGCATCCGGCACTTCCCGCCCTTCCTTATCCAGCACACTCACATTGATGACGGATATATCCTTCCCATCAGCCATCAGCGTGGTTTTGTACGGAGTAAGAATGACCTCCGCTGGCGGTCCCGTGGTCTCGACGGTTGACTCCAGTTTCCGCCCGTTCTTATACGCAATAGCCTTCAACGTACCCGGCTCGTAGGTCACCTTCCATTCCAAATGGCTGTTCCGCGGCATATCTTTCTTGCCCAGGCTCTTTCCATTCAGGAACAGTTCCACATTATCAGCGTTGCTGTTCACCCACACATCGATGGGCTTACCACTCCTGGTCCCCCAGTTCCAATGGGGTGAAATATGCAGCACATCCTTATCGGTCCACCAGGATTGATAGTAGTAATATATATTCTTCGGAAACCCGCACATGTCCATGATACCGAAATGGGAATTGATATCCGGCCACCGGTACGGCGTCGGCTCCCCACGGTAATCGAACCCGGTCCAGACAAAGGCGCCGATCCACCACGGCCTTGTGGCTGCCATGGGCCACCATTGCTCGGCGGTATTGGCCCACGGTGGTGCGGTCTCATCTTCATCGGGTAAGTAACCCGCAATGCTGTCTTTCGCATAGATCCCTCTTGTCGTCACCGTACTGCCCATCTCCGTACCAAGGATCGGCTGCCCCGGATGTTCCTTATGATAATCATCCACGCCGAATATCCGGTAATTGAATCCCCGCACAGGAATGACTTCATTGACGCCGTTATATACATTGGCAACATCCGCCGCATAAGTACATATCCTCGTAGGATCCAATTCTCTTTGCCTTTCTATCAGTGTTTGCGCGATACGCTTGCCGACAGACCTGGTTTGCACCCAGCCCTCCTCATTACCGATGCTCCATAGGAAGACGGAGGCACGACTACGGTCCCTGATGATCAATTTTTCAAAATCGCTGAGATACTCCGGGCTGCTATTCAATAATCGGTTTTCATCCAGCACCAGCATCCCTAATGAGTCACAAGCATCCAGCAATTCCGGCGTGGGCACATGGTGACTGGTACGGTAAGCATTCGCACCCAGTTGCTTCAACAAGTTGATCCGGTAATATTGCAGATAATCCGGCAAAGCGCTCCCGACACCTGCATCGTCCTGGTGATTATTCACGCCTTTTACCTTGGTATAATGCCCGTTGACATACAACCCGGTACTGTCGATCTTAATCGTTCGAATGCCGAAACGGATCTTTTGCTCATCGACGGTCTGATCGCCGGCCGTCATCACCACCCTGGCCCGGTATAAATAGGGCTGCTCCGGCGACCACAACTGGGGCCGGGCAACGGTTATTTCCTGTTTGATTGTTTTCGTCTCATTCACATCCAGCGTCACGGCAGATCCCGCGCCCCGCCCAACAATGCTTCCATCTCTGTCTGTAATATAGGTCGCCAGCCTGCTGGTCGATGGCCGCGTCCCCTGGTTGATGACGGTGGTCTCCACGGTAACGACGGCGGCATCGGAATGCACCTGCGTGTGGACGAACATCCCATCCTGTACTACGTGTACATTATTGTACCGGTTTAACCATACATGCCGGTAAATACCCGCCCCCTCATAAAACCATCCCTCATATTGGGTGGCATCCGCCCGCACGACCACGACATTTTCTTTATCGTAATTCAGGTAGTCGGTAATGTCATACGAAACACCGCTATACCCGCTGTTATGATTTCCCAGGTAAAAGCCATTGATCCAGACCTTGCTGTCCCGGAAGATTCCATCGAACTGAATGACGAAACGCTGCCCCGAATCTGAACGATCGACATTGAAATGCTTGCGGTACCAACCCACACTGGTGGCAGGATATAAGCCGCCCACCGGTTTAAAACCATGCGACTCGACCTGGAAATCGGTAGAGTATTCGAACGGTAATTCCACCGCCCAGTCATGAGGTAGCGTCAACGTCCTCCAGCTGCTATCATTGAACCTGGCATCGATCGCCGTGTTGGCCGCTCCGCCCGACTTCAAAAAAATGGGGACCAGGCTAAAATTGAAATCTTTTTCTGGATCGGCGGCATTCCCAAAATGGAACTTCCAGTCCTCATCCATACTCATCTTTTCACGGACCATGGCTGGTCCTTCCTTCATGCCCCCCTGCGGAGATTGCCCAAAAGCAATCGACCATACAAGTACGGGCATCAACCGGCTAACCCATAAAATAATGCTTTTCATTAGTATAATTTGAATGGTTAAGGCCGGAACTGGACCGATTCCAATTCGAATCCTTCTCCGCCCTCCGTCGTTATTTGTATTTTCTCTGTGTTCCTCCAACTGAACGCTCCATGGCCGCCGGAATAAGAAAACCGCAAAGGCATAAAGCCGGGATAAGGCTTGGGCAACAATAAAAACCCGTCACCGGCCGCCAACTGGCTGAAAGGCAGTACGACATTGCTAAGGGTATCGGAAAGCTCAGCAAACATCGACCATGTATCCCCGTTGCCATCAATAAATGTAATTTTCAATTTTCCCGAACTACTATCTTTTTTCGCCCTGATCACCACTTCTCCAAAATCCTCTGTCGCCCTCCCTCTGATCTTGTCCCCAACAAAACACTCCACCCCGCCATTCAGCTTCAGCAATAACCTCCCCGCATCCGGCCCGCTGATCCACTCAGCAAACCCCCGCCGGGAAGCAGAATAGGTAGTGGCATCTTTATCCTTATTAGCATCAAATAGCTCAAGCCCCTCATGCGAAGCTGCAACAAAAGTCTGCCACTCGCCACCTCCCGCATCTCCATCATAATAATCCCACGCAAAAGGATTACCGGCATGACCACCCGGATAAACAATATCCCGATCACCGCTCCGCTGAAGAATGATTCGATATTGTAACAACCCCGGCGTAACGATATCCGCCGGCACTTCCGCAGTATACACATAGCCGCTTCCATAAGCCCTCATCAACGGAATCATCTTCCCCGGCCCAAAACCACCCACCCGGCTGATCTGCACAATCGCCTTATCACTGGTATCAACACCAACAATAATGGCCCTGATAGTAAAAGCCCGGCCGGAAGAAACTTCTGTATAAGGAGTATGACTGATATAGGCTTCCTTGAAATGTGGCTGCGGCGCAACAAATTCATTCATCCCTAACTCTCCCACCTTGCTCTCTGCCGGTGCCTTTCCTCCCGATGCCCGGTTGCTCAGCAAATACGTACCCGGCGACAAGTCGACATGCCCGCCGGCCGCGACTCCGGTATATTGATTCCCCGCATTCAACCCCCTGATCGCAAATCCTTCTCCCAGATCGGGCAACAAAACCTCCATCCCATGCTCATGCCATTCGATCCTCGTCACCTCCCGGCCCGGCGCAGGTTTCCCAAACGGATTTCTCACCGACACAGCGTCCGGCATCACCTCTAACCGCCACAACCCCACCCCCACCTTGTCCAGGAAATACGCTCCCGTTCCACTGTAGTGCACTACCGGTGAACTACCCACACCAGCCACATGTTCCAGTCCCGCCGCATTCACAGGTTTCGAATCGGTCGGGTTGGAATAATAAAACTCAGTTCCACTGTTCATTTCACTCAGGGATTCGCGATAGCTGACCCTGAATACATCGAACGCGGTGTCTGCAGGATAGACACCGAATGTCTTCCCTCTTGGTATCCGGTGAAAAGCCTTCCCCGCAATCAGCAGACTGATGGCCTTGGAAGGTGTATAAGCCAAATTGAGATAATGTGTCTGATATTCGGTATTGGCATAAGCCAGCGCCAGGGGGTCATAGGCAAATTGTGTCGCCCACTGAAAGCCCGCCCCCCTGAAGCTCCGCACCATCGCCGGATACATATAAGAGGCCAGTACATCGGCGGCATCGAACTCATAAACCATCCGCGCCTTGTCCCTGAAAGCGACTATACTATCAAAAGGGATCACATACCTGTCCACATTCGGCAAATAGTTGCCGCGCCGCTCCTGGCCATATACGAGCCCGGTAGGATACCACTGAAAACTAAACCCGTTGACATCGGAGGCTGCAACAGCCCCCGCGTAGAAGGGTTCTGACTGATGTTATAGAACAAGGGCTTGCTCCAGCCAGTGGATTTCACTGCGGCAGCCAGCCGGTTAATATACTTCGTCACGCCTTCTGCCGGTCCACTATGACTGGGCTCATTGTCCAGCTCCACCGCAATGACATCCGGATCGGCTCCATACGTCAGCTTTGTATAGGGATTTACATGATGGAAAAACTGATGCAGGTAATTCTCCTCTGCCCGGATAGCCGTATCGCTGGTCGTCGCCCGCCCCTTGCCATATACTCTCGAAAAACCGGGCGTTAATTCATCCTTTTGAGGATAGCCGTTGCCCCAAAAGGCAATCGGGGTAATGATCACTCTGATACCGCGCTTCCGTAATTCCGCCACCAGAAAATCAAACAGTCGCAGATGTTCGTTGTCCAGCAGATTTCCTAACGAATCACTGATCTCCGTATCCCAGACATGTACCCGGAAGGCATCCAGCCCAAGCCTCGCCAGATGATAAACATCTTCCCGGATCGCTTCCTCGGCATCGGCATTCAGCGCCTGATGCGCCCTATAGGAATAGGCAAAAGGCACGGTATAATTGACCCCGAAAAAAGCCGCTTCCTCATTATTTTTCGTCCATCGCAACACCCCATGCCTATCCACATACACCTCTTCCTGCGTCTTCTCTTTTCCCGTCCGCGATGGACCGCCCTGCCCCCTCACCTGCTCACGACCCGTCAGCACTGCCAGCAGCAGCATTATGATCATAGGGATCTTCATACATCCATCTTTTTAATATCCAGCATTTTGATTGATGATCCCCTCACCCTGCACGATAATAGCTTGTGGAATGGGGAACAACGTATAATAAGGCTGCGCCTGCCTGCCCATCGAGATGGCAGTTGAAATATATGATCCATTCCGCAAAAGATCTTGTCTCCGCACCCCTTCACCATAGAGTTCCCGTCCTCTCTCATCCAGGATGGCCTGTCTCATCGTCGTCTGGGTCAGTCCCGACAAATCGCTGACACCCGCCCTCTCCCTGATCTGGTTAATATACTGGTAGGCATTCGCAGGACCTGCCTGCTCGTTGATCGCTTCCGCCATCGACAACACTACATCGGCATACCGGAACACCACCACATCCTGTGAAGTGGCTTCATTATTGGTCGTCAAATTGGTATACTTCAGGGGGCAGGCTCCCGGCATCCCGTTGGCCTGATTCCTGACTACGCCACTGGTATTGGTATAGCTGGTCAAAATAGTCGACAACCGCTGATCCGTGGGATCATATTTATCGTAAAACGCCCAGGGCATATACTGAACCAACCAGCCCGAAGCTTCGGCGGCGATCCCTGGCGCAGAGGCATAATCGGACGGCAACACCTCCTGCGGCCAGAAATTCGGACTGGTCAGATTGGCGGGTACCGCATAGATGATCTCCTTATTGGCCGATGTATTGAAGATACTCTGATACGCTGTCTGTCCCGCAATCAGCGGAGTCGTTACCAACGAATAAGCACCCATGTTCATGATGGTCTGTGCCTGTGCCTGCGCCTGCGCCCATTCCTTTTTCCTCATATAGATCTTCAGCAATATCATATTGGCGACGCCCTGCGATATCCTCCCCCAGTTGGCGGCATCGTTGTTGAAACTCGGCTGCAGATTCGGCATGGCCGTTGTCAGGTCATTGACCATCTGGTTGACATATGCCGTGTCGCTCAGCCTGGGCGTTTCAGCCGTATCGCTCAGCGTGGATTCATTCACCTTCACATTGACCGGTCCGTAAAAATCATACAACACCCACATCAGCCAGCCCCTCAGCGCTTGCGCTTCAGCGATATACGTTGTCTTGGTTGCGGCCGGTACTGCGGAAGAGCTATTGATCGCACTCATGATATCGGTAGCCTTGGCCACATAGCTGACCTTATAATAGTTGGGGTCATTGGGCCCTACCCAGGTGCTGGCTCCCCATGTGAAATTTTCCAGCGGTCCTGTCGTCGCATCCTGTGCTGTATTCGTGATCTCATCGGTATTGATCATCGACCGCGCATAGTAGGTCTTGGGGTCAGCATTGTAAAGCCCCGCATACCAGGTAGGTCCCGACGTTCCGGGATCGTCATTACCCCAGTTGGAGGTAAAAGGTACATACAACGTGATCAACGCGGCATTTGCATCCGCTGCCGATTGATAAAAATTCTGCGGAGTCAGCTCGGATAATTCCTGCGGCTGCAGCGTTTTCTTGCAAGCCACCACAAATAATATACAGACTACCATCGATAGCAGCAGACTGATTTTGTTTTTATACTTTTTCATATATACAAGTTTTAGAAAGTTGCATTTATTCCGAATGTCATCGATATCGCCTGGGGATAAGGGTTCAGCGTACCCAGCACGTTCGTAGCGCTTGTAGTACTTGACGTCGCCACGGGCGCGGTGACGGGAGCCTGCGAAGAAAGCTCGGGATCATACCCTTTATAATTGGTGATCAACGCCACATTTTGAATAGTACCATAGAATCTTATCGACTTGATCGCCGTCTTGAGATTCAGCGTATACCCTAAAGTAATATTATTCAACCGCAGGTAATTCACCTTTTGATAGAAAAAATTATTGACTCCGCTGGGGTTCTGCCCGGCATATGCATCGGAAGCGATCCCCGGCAGCGTACCGTTCGGGCTGCTGGCCGTCCATACACTCTTGATCGCAGTGACGGTATTATCCCCATTGGATACCGACAGCCTGGCCGGACTGAGCATCCCTTCCGCAGCATAATCGCTTTGCAGGTACTCTCCTAGCTTTGCATACATAAAGACGGACAGATCCAACTGCTTATAAGAAAACCGGTTGGTCATCCCGAGGTTCCAGGAAGGGCTGCTATGTCCCAGCTTGACCACGTCTGCCGCTCCTAATTGCCCCTTCCCGCTTACATCCTTGTAAATGATATTTCCCGGCAACGCCAATGGCATATAGGACGGGATCTGGGACGTCGACTTGATAATGCCCGCCGTCTGCCATCCATACACTTCATCAATCCGGTCATGCACGCCCTGGTAGGGTTCCAGCGCATTGTACGGATCCCTCGTCAGCCAGCGGTTGACATAGTCGGCTATATTGAAGGAAGTCGACCACTGGAATGATTTGCCCTGTATATTCTTGGTGTTGATCGCAAATTCCACCCCCTGGCTGCGCTGCGAACCAATATTGACATTCAGATAGCTGACCGCATTATTGGCAGGCAAAGGCACGGCATTCAACAGGTTGACCCTGTCATTCCTGAACACGTCGATGGAACCCGTGATCCTTTGTTTTAAAAACCCATAGTCAATGCCAAAATTGGTATTCTTGATGGTCTCCCATGTCAGATTCGGATTGGCCAGCTGAGAAGCGGATACGCTCGGATAATAAGTGGCCGCCCCTCCGCTCCCGATCAGAAAACTGCCGCCATTGGTCGCATACAGCTCCAACGCATTCAGACCCGCATCATCGCCCACCGTTCCATAACCGGCCCGTAACTTCAGGTCGGAGATAACTTTCGAATCGGCCAGAAAAGCTTCCTGGCTGATCCGCCACGCAACCGACCCTCCACCGAAGACACCATATTTTTTATTGGCCGCAAAGTCGCTCGATCCGTCCCTTCTCGCATTGATGGTCACTATATACTTCCCCTGGTAGTCGTAATTGGCCCTGAAGAATTGTGAGATCTTGATCACATCCAGCGAATGGAAAGATTGCACGTAATCCTGCTGCAGATTCGTCGCCAGACCTATATCGTTATACCCCAGTGCATTGGTGAAATATCCAACACCCTGCATGGAAGTATTTTCGTTGAAGCTCTTGTAATACCCGCCACCGCCGACGAGGGATATATGATGATCCCCGAACGCATGCGAATAAGTCGCATAACCCTCCGCACTGTAGTTCTGGACGGACTGGGTGGATAGCTGGCTCAGCCCGGCAGGATAAAGAAAATTATTCGCTGTCGAAGGCAAAAAGAACTGGCGGTTGGACGATGTCTTGTCGATTCCTCCTACCAGGTTGACCTTCAGATCATTCAGCACCTTGACCTCCACATTGGGCGCCGCCAGGATCCTGCCGGTCTGCAACTTATCCTGGATGATCAGGAATGCCGCCGGATTCATGATCTGGGAATTCAAGGTCTGGGTGAAAGCGCCGGTAGTGTCATAGATCCCTACGGCAGGGGAAAAAGCGTATGCCGACTGCAAAGAATTATATTTTTCCCCATTCCCGCCCGCACCGCTGGACGCATTGTTACTGTTGATCTGGCTCATCGTCAGGTTGACACCCACTTTTACCCAGTCATTAACCTTCTGCACGATATTGACACGCCCCATAAAACGTACGAAATCGGAGTTCTTCAGGATGGCCGTGTTATCGAAATAATTAAAGGACGAAAATATCTGCGTCCGGTCACTGCCGCCATTGATGGAGATATTGTGCTGATCGATCATCCCATTCCGCATTAATAACCCCAACCAGCCGGTACCTTGCCCTGCTGTAGCGATCTGGGCCTGGCTGAACAATGGGAAATAGCCGGGCCCCGTCGTATTGGCGCCATAAGGCCCAATGGCATTGTTATATAGGTACTGATCATATGCCAGCCTGTCTTGCTGAGTCTCGAAGTTGGTGGCATTCAGCAGATGATAATAGGGCTTGGGCGTTTGAACGGTATAACCGCCGGAATATTCCGTGGTGACACTATTATTGCCCTTCGGATGCTTGGTGGTAATGAGGATGACACCATTGGCCGCAGCTGACCCGTAGATGGCCGTGGCGCTCGCATCCTTCAACACCTCTATCGATTCGATATCGGCAGGATTGATATTCTCCAAAGGATCCCGGTCCACCCCACCGCTAAAGCCTATTTCGTTCGAACTCCCCCCGCTGGTGACGGAAGGCTCCGCAGCCTGGTTGTTGAACAACGGCACCCCGTCGATTACATACAAAGGATAATTCTGCCCGCGGATGTTGATATTCAACCCGCCGCCCGGCTGAGCACTCCGCGTATCGGCATTCAAACCGGCCGCCTGCCCCTGCAGCATACTATTAATAGTGGGCGTAACGTCCTTCGGCAGATCGGCCCCCTTCAGGCTCACGATCGATCCGGTGATTTCCTTTTTTTGCTGCGTACCGTAACCGACCACAATGGCCTCATTCAAACTGTTGGCGGCAGCCGTCATCGTTATCTTGATCGCGATCCCTCCTCTGACGGTCGCTGTGGCCATTTCATAACCCACAGAGGTGAATACAAGAATATCCCCCGGAGACGCCAGGATACTGAAATCACCTTTGTCCTTGGTCAGCGTAGCCCGATCCTGGCCCTTGATAGTGACCGTCACACCCACCACAGGGTTGTTTTCCGCATCTAATACTTTACCGGTGATTGTTTTTTGCTGGGCCGAGAGTTGTAGGCCGGACAGCATTGTCATGATACCCAAGAGGGCGCAAAGCAATCGTCTTTTTTTCATTTTGGCAGTTTTGTATTTCGTTTGTCAAACAAGCATTCCCACTTATTTGAGGTTTCAAATATAGAAAGCATTGACAATGAAGGCTTATCTCAGCGTCCCAAATTTTGGTCCGATCTGACTAATATTCGCCTTAGCCATGAAAATCCCCCGGTACTTTTATACATTTGATATGTCTCGATTACACTATATGAAAAATTATCTCATCTGTTGCATAGTGTCGCTTGTTAGCGCAATCACTCTTCCCGCCCAGGCGCCCAAACTTCCATTTACGCATATATCTAACGACCAGGGACTGTCCAACAGTACTATAGAAGCGGTATTTCAGGACAATCAGGGATTTATCTGGTTCGCCACCCGGGACGGACTGAACCGCTATGACGGCGCCGAAATAATAACCTACCGGAATAACCCGGCCGATACGACCAGCCTCAGCGATAGCTATATCCGGTGCATTAGTGAAGACCAGGAGCATAATTTATGGATCGGGACGATCAATGGTCTGAACAGGTTCAACAGGGCAAAAAACAATTTCACCCGCTTCCGGCACCAGGCCTCGGACCCTAACAGCCTTAGTAGTAATGGGGTGACTTCCATAGCAGCAGACAAAAAAGGGAACCTGTGGATCGGGACCGACGGTGGCGGGGTCAACCTGCTGGACAACAGCAGGAACAGGTTCATTCATTTCCATCACCAGCCTTCCACGGCCAATAGTCTGGCAG
>JAMFSL010000004.1 GCA_026225275.1 Puia dinghuensis | reverse complement strand
GTCCGAAGGACAATAATTAGATGGAGAAAACGCCGAAGGCGTCTCCTTGGAAACAGATAATGTCTAAAGGAAAGAATGGAAGTCAAGCGCGACATATTATGGAGAGTCTACGTTAGCTTTATCGGCATTGTCTTGCTGAGCGGCATCGTGCTGGGTAAAGTCTTCTATATCCAACACGTACAGGGCGCCTACTGGAGAAGCCTCAGCGATAGCCTCCATCAGAAATTCATCGAGCTCGACGCGGAAAGGGGAACGATCTACAGCGAAGACAGCAGCATGCTTAGCACTTCGATCCCCTATTTCAATGTTTATGTCGACTTCGGTGCCGACGGACTTCGCGAAAAGAACGGCCGCCGCTTCACCGACAACCTCGACTCTCTTTCCATATGCCTGGCCCATCTCTTCGGCGATCAATCCGCCGCAGCCTACAAAAAGGTACTACTCCAGGGGTACCGCCGCGTCGATCGCTACTATGAACTGGAGTCGAACGTCTCCTTCGAAAAATATCAGCAGCTCCGGAATTTTCCGCTCGTTCGCGAAGGCCGTAATAAGAGCGGATTCATCGCGGAAGTGAACAATAAAAGATTGAACCCCTTCGGCTTGCTGGCCAATCGTACCATTGGCTTAGCAAGAGCGAATGCGCAGAATGTTGGTCTGGAACGTACCTACGATACCCTCCTGAAAGGTGAATCCGGCCGCCGGCTAGTTCGTTATATAGCCGGCGGCACCTATGTGCCAGTCGAAGGATATGAGATTGAATCGCAGAATGGCAAGGATATCATTACTACGCTGGATGTCAATATTCAGGACATCGCCGAGAACGCCCTGCTCAAAGAAATGATCGCCAACAAAGCCGAACATGGCACCTGTATTGTCATGGAAGTGGCTACAGGCAAGATCAAAGCTATCGCCAACCTGGGCCACCAACCGGATAGCTCCTACTGGGAAGACCTCAACTATTCGATCCGTGCCACAGAACCCGGATCGACCTTCAAACTGGCTACAATGCTGTCCCTGCTGGAAGATAAAAAGATAGCCCTGACGGATAGGATCAACCTGGAAGGCGGCTCCTGGAAAGTAGCGGGCCGGACGGTCTATGACTCCGAACCTCACGATAACAAAGACTTTACAGTCAAAGAAGCTTTCGAGCTCAGCTCTAATGTCGGTATGGCCAAACTCGCCTACAGCCACTACGAGAACAATCCCAACGGGTTCATTGCTCACCTGAAGAAATTACGGCTGGACCAGCCTACGGGCATCGACCTTATGGGTGAAGCCATCCCCGTCGTGCTGCACCCCGGATCCCGCTCGTGGAGCGCAACGGCGATCCCATGGATGGCCTTCGGATACTCGATCCTTATCTCTCCGCTGCAAACCCTTACCTTATACAATGCCGTGGCCAATAACGGCAGAATGATGAAGCCCTTCCTGGTGGACGCCATCCAGGAATCGGGCATCACAGTGAAAGAAAATCAGCCCGTTGCCCTCATCGACAACATTTGCAGCGAGTCAACGCTCCGGCAACTGAAAGAATGCCTCGTTGGCGTTTGCAACGACCCGGAAGGGACCGCCCATAAGCTCTTCCAGAATAGCTTTTACCAGGTAGCCGGCAAAACAGGTACTGCCCTCGTCGCCAATGGCACCCGCGGCTATGCAGACCATATTTATCAATCCTCATTTGTTGGCTATTTTCCCGCCGATCATCCGAAATATACCTGCATCGTCGTGATCAAAAATCACCCCTTTGCCAAAGTGTTCCTCGGGGCCAAAGTCGCCGGACCCGTATTCAAAGAGCTGGCAGATAAACTGATGAGCGTAGATCCGGACCTGTCCCAACCCCCCGTCCTCACCAGGGACAGCTCCCGGTATTATTACGCCGGCTACACCCGCGACATCCGGCAGGTGCAGCAGACCTTCGATCTGGCCTACACCGATTCAGCGGCAAAGAACGAATGGGGCCGCCTCTATGCCTCGAATGAAGGGAGCCGTCCCGTCCTCAACAGGGAAGCGGTCTCCCGGCAGGCAATACCCGATGTGAAGGGAATGGGACTAAAGGATGCGCTCTATCTGCTGGAAGGCATGGACCTGAAAGTGGCGGTCCGGGGCAGCGGAAGAGTAAAAGCGCAAAGCCTCCAACCGGGTTCGGCGTATAAAAGGAACGAAACAATATTGATTCAACTCGATTGACGAAACGAAACCCGGAAGGGCTATGGCACATCTGCAGGATATATTATATAAGGTGGGTATCAGGTCGGTCCACGGTGAATTGGACAGGCAGGTGGATAACCTTCAGACGGATTCCCGCCTCGCCGGACCCGGCACGCTGTTCATTGCCGTCAAAGGCACCCATGCCGACGGCCACCAGTTCATCCCACAGGTGATCGCGGCCGGCGCCTCCCTCATCGTTTGTGAAGACCTGCCCTCCTCGCTGGACGCAGGAGTGACCTATGTGCAGGTAGAAAGCTCGTCCGCCGCCTCCGGTATCATCGCGCATAATTTCTACGGCCAGCCTACGGAAAGGCTTAAACTGGTCGGCGTTACGGGCACAAACGGTAAGACGACGATAGCTACCCTGCTGTACAAACTCTTTTCCGCGCTGGGTTATACCTGTGGCCTGCTCAGCACGGTAGAAAATCATATCGGCGACCGTATCGTGCCGGCCACTCATACAACTCCTGATCCTCTCCACCTGAACGCATTGCTGAAAGAAATGGCGGATACCGGCTGTACGCATGTCTTCATGGAGACCAGCTCGCACGCCATTCATCAGCAACGGATCGCTGGCCTGAAATACGCCGGCGGCCTGTTCAGTAACATCACACAGGACCACCTGGACTATCACAAGACATTCGACGAATATATCCGGGTCAAGAAAGCCTTCTTCGATTCGCTGCCCTCGGACGCTTTTGCCATCTCTAATGCCGACGACAAACGCGGAGCAGTGATGTTGCAAAACACCCACGCAAAGAAATATTTCTATAGCCTGAAGACACTGGCGGAATTCAAAGGAAAGATCCTCGAAAATAACCTTACCGGATTGGTAATGACGATCAACGACCAGGAAGTTCATTTCCGGTTGATCGGCGAATTCAATGCCTATAACCTACTGGCCGTCTACGGCGCCGCCATCTGCCTGGGTGAAGAAAGAGGAGAGGTGCTGCGCTGTCTCAGTACACTGACCGGGGCAGAAGGCCGGTTCGATTATATCGTATCGCCGAAGGAAAAGATCATCGGGATCGTAGACTATGCTCATACCCCTGATGCCCTGATCAATGTACTCGCCACTATCCAGAAACTGCGCAAAGGTCACGAACGGATCATTACCGTCATGGGCTGCGGCGGGGACCGCGATAAAACGAAACGGCCGCTCATGGGCGCCGCCGCCTGCGAATACAGCGACAAAGTGATCATCACCTCGGATAATCCCCGCAGCGAAGACCCAGAACAGATCATCCGGGATATTGAAGAAGGTCTCAACACCGCGGCCAAAAGAAAGTATATCTCGATCACCGACCGCAAAGAGGCGATTCGCACCGCCGTCAACCTCGCCGCGGCAGAAGATATCCTGCTCATCGCAGGAAAAGGACATGAAAAATATCAGGAGATAAAAGGAATAAAATATCCATTCGACGACAAACAAATTTTAATCGGATTATTCGAATTGCTTGAAAAATAACGGACTACAGGTCCGTACAAATTGACCTCATGCTGTATTACTTATTTGAATGGTTCAGACAGAATAGCATTAAGGTGCCGGGCAACGCCCTGTTCCAGTTCATCACCTTCCGGGTGCTGCTGGCCGTGCTTTTCTCTCTCATCATCAGCATGATCTTCGGAAAAAGACTGATTAAGTATCTTCTCCAAAAACAGATCGGGGAAACAGTCAGGGATTTGGGACTCGCAGGCGAGCAGCAGAAGAAGGGCACACCTACCATGGGCGGCTTTATTATTATTCTCGCTATACTTATCCCGACGTTACTCCTGGCCGATCTGCACAAAGCCTATATCCGACTCATGCTCTTCAGCACCATCTGGCTGGGTATCGTCGGGTTCATAGATGATTACCTGAAACTTAGGGCTCGGCGTATCGCAAAACAACAGGGAGTCGCCTATAAAAAAGGCGACAAAGACGGCCTGGCCGGCTGGTTCAAGGTCCTTGGCCAGGTAGTGCTGGGTCTCGTGGTCGGCTATACATTATACTTCAATACCAGTACCCGCGTATGGCGTGAATACGTAGGCGTGGGCCTGCCCGCCGATACCACCGGCGTCAAGTTCGTCACCCTCGGGAAGGAAAAGAAAGTTTTCGTGGAGGCAAGAGAACCTATTACTACTATTCCCTTCGTCAAAAATCATGAATTCAACTACTCGAAGCTGCTACCAACGGCCTTGAGAGGCTTGACCTGGATATTATATATCATCATCGTGATCTTTATCGTCACGGCAGTATCCAACGGAGCGAATCTCACTGACGGTCTGGACGGCCTGGCGACAGGCACCAGCGCCCTCATCGGAACCTGTCTGGGCATCTTTGCCTATGCAAGCGGTAATATCCGCTTCGCCGAATACCTGAATATCATGTATATCCCGAACCTGGGTGAGCTGTCGATCTTCATCGGCGCCCTCATCGGCGCCTGCGTAGGATTCCTATGGTATAACGCTTATCCGGCACAGGTATTCATGGGTGATACGGGTAGCCTTACTCTCGGGGGTATCATCGCCGCCCTGGCGATCATCGTCCGGAAGGAATGGCTGATACCCATCTTCTGCGGAGTGTTCCTGGTGGAAAGCCTCAGCGTCATGATACAAGTATCCTATTTCAAATATACAAAGAAGAAGACAGGCGAAGGTCGAAGAGTATTTCTCATGAGCCCGCTCCATCATCATTATCAGAAGCTGGGCTATCATGAGAGTAAGATCGTTACTCGGTTCTGGATCATCACGATTCTTTGTGTGGCGTTTGCGATCGCTACATTAAAGATCCGGTAAATAGGTATATGAAAAACCAAATCGGCTGACAGCAGCTCTGAACCCAGGTGAACCCCGGGCTCGCCCTGACGAAAAAGAAATTGTGGTGCAGTAAATCCATACTTCTGAAGAACCCCCCTAATCCGTCATATCGGATGTACGATCGCGACCCTGTGAAATAAGTGAAATTAAAGGATGACATGAAACAGCGAATGGTCATACTCGGTGGTGGTGAAAGCGGTGTAGGCGCGGCTATATTAGCGGCTGAGCGCGGCTATGATGTCTTCGTGTCCGATGGTGGGCCGTTGAAAGACGAATACCGTCACACCCTCAGTACCCACGGCATCGAATTCGAAGAAGGCAGACATACCACCTCCCGTATCCTGGCTGCCGACGAAATCATGAAAAGCCCCGGCATTCCCGAAAAGAATGAGCTGGTAAAGGAAATAAGGAAGAAAGGCATACCAGTCATCAGTGAGATCGAACTCGCTTATCGTTATAAAGGCGATAGCAAGATCATCGGCATCACCGGCAGCAACGGCAAGACCACGACTACCGCCATGACGTACCATATCTGCCGCCATGGTGGCCTGGACTGCGCTCTCGTCGGGAATATCGGCTATTCCTTCGCCCGGCAGGTCGCAGAAGATCCGAAGAAATGGTATGTGGCCGAGATCAGCAGCTTCCAGCTGGATGACATCGTCTCCTTCCGACCCGATGTGGCTATCCTTACCAATATCACCGAAGACCACCTGGATCGCTATGAATACAAATTTGAAAATTACATCCGCAGCAAATTCCGGATTGTAATGAACCAGACAAAAGAAGACTATTTTATTTATTGCCAGGACGACCCCGTGATAAAAAAATATATAGACCAATTTCCCTTTCATTCTAACCCATTACCATTTACTATGCAACAGGAAACCAACAAAGGCGGATCGATCAGGAACGGACAGATGACTGTTAATACTGGCAGCGAGAAATTGCAGATGAGCATCTATGATTTTGCCCTCAAAGGCATTCACAATCAATATAACACTATGGCAGCAGGTATCGCATCCGCCACCGTTGGCATCCGTAAGGAAAAGATCAGGGAGGCCATCCGGAGCTTCGAAGCCTTGGAACATCGGATGGAATACGTCAGCACGGTCCGCGGTGTCGAATTTGTCAACGATTCGAAGGCTACCAATGTCAATAGCACCTGGTATGCGCTGGAAAGCATGGAACATCCCACGATCCTAATCCTGGGTGGGGTTGACAAGGGTAACGACTACTCCCTGATCCGTGACCTGGTAAAGGAAAAGGTTAAGGCTATCGTCTGCCTGGGATTGGACAACAGGAAGATTCACGAAGCCTTTCAGAACGATGTACCGCTAATGGTCAACACCGGCAGCGCTGAAGAAGCAGTCAAAGCCGCCTTCCATTTTGCCACGAAAGGGGATACGGTACTGCTGAGCCCGGCCTGCGCCAGCTTCGACCTGTTCAGAAATTACGAAGACAGAGGCAAACAATTTAAAGAGGCAGTAAGAGACCTGTAAAGCAGTAAGAGATAAGTGAGCAATACCACAACGATAGAAAGAACGCCCTTCGCCAGCCTCCGGTCCCGGACCAAAGGTGACAAGGTCATCTGGACAGCAGTATTCCTGCTGGCTGTGGTATCGTTATTGGTTGTCTACAGTTCCACAGGCCTGCTTGCTTATAAAATGGCCAAAGGCAACACCGAAATATACCTGTTCAAACAATTCGCTTTCATCCTGATCGGCGTTATGATCATTTATTTCGCCCACCAGGTCAACTATACGATCTAGTCCCGGGTGGCCATGATCATCTTCCTGATATCTATTCCTCTATTGCTCTATACGCTCTTTTTCGGGGTCAAGCTCAATGAAGGCAGCCGTTGGATACGGCTGCCGATCATCAATATGACATTCCAGACCTCGGATCTGGCCAAACTGGCGCTGTTCATGTATCTCAGCAGACTGCTCAGTAAAAAACAGGACACGATCAAGGATTTCCGCACCGGCTTTCTGCCCGTCATTACCCCGGTCGCCATTGTCTGTCTCTTAATTGCACCGGCCAATCTGTCCACCGCCCTGCTGGTCGGCGCTACCAGTTTACTACTGCTGTTCATCGGCAGGGTCAGCGCCAAACACCTGATACTGACGATCCTCGTCGCCGCCATACCCGTGATGATCCTCATCGGCGCCGCAGTCCTCCGTCACAAAAGCAATGGGGAAACAGTAGAAAAACCAAAAACGGAAGGCCGGTCCCGCCTCTTCGTCCGCGTCGATACCTGGATCAGCCGCGTAGAGACCTTTATGTATGGCGGCAAAGAAGACAACGACGACAACAACTATCAGACGAACCAGGCCAAGATCGCCATCGCCAGGGGCGGCTTCTTCGGGCTGGGACCCGGCAACAGCCAGCAACGGAATTTTCTTCCACACCCGTATTCCGATTTCATCTATGCTATCATCATCGAAGAATATGGCCTCATAGGTGGCATTTTTATCGTCGTGATCTACCTGGTATTCCTGCTGCGCAGCATTCGCATTTTCCGGCGATGCCCCTTTGCATTCGGAGCCTTCCTCGCATTGGGACTCAGCTTCACCCTGGTGATACAGGCACTTGCTAATATGGCGGTCAATGTCAACTTATTTCCCGTCACCGGCGTCACGCTGCCCCTGGTCAGCATGGGAGGCAGCTCCTTCCTGTTCACCTGTCTGGCCATTGGCATCATCCTCAGCGTAGCACGCAATGCAGAGCAGTCGGAGGGCTCACCGGCATGAGCAGACGTATCATCATAGCAGGCGGCGGCACCGGCGGACATATCTTCCCCGCCATCGCCATAGCAGGGGCATTGCAAAAGATCGATTCCTCCATTGAACTGCTGTTTGTCGGGGCAAAAGGCAAAATGGAAATGGAGAAGATCCCTCAGGCCGGCTACCGGATCGAAGGCATCGACATCGCCGGCTTCAACAGAAGCTCTTTGATAAAAAATATAGGCTTGCCTTTTAAGCTCATCAAAAGCTTTTTCCAGGTCGGCCGTATCTTGCGCGACTTCCGCCCCGAGGCGGTGATAGGAGTAGGGGGATATTCCAGTTTTCCGGTCTTGCGTGCCGCTCAGGCCCGGGGCATCCCTACATTTATCCATGAGAGCAATTCTTTCGCAGGGAAGAGCAATATCTTATTGGGAAAGAAGGCCACCCGCATCTTCGTCGCCAGTGACGGCATGGAGAAATTCTTTCCCGCCGGCCGCATCGTGATTACCGGTAATCCCGTTCGACAGTCGATTGTGCAGAGCAATGTATCCAGGGAAGAAGCCATTCGTCATTTCGGCCTGGACCCGTCCGGATCAGTCGTCTTGTCGACAGGCGGCAGCCTTGGTGCCAAAGGCATTAACCTGGCGATCGCCGCTCACCTCGATGAATTCGGCAAGCATGATATCCAATTGATCTGGCAGACAGGCAAGCCCTTCGCTGCAGAAGCCACCGCCCTGGTTGCCGCTCACGCCATGGGAGCGGCCGGAAAGCTCGCAGGCCCCGGCATCTGGACGAATGATTTCATCCCTCAGATGGAATATGCCTTCGCCGCGGCAGATGTGGTGATATCCAGATCCGGCGCCATGTCGATCGCCGAATTGTGCGTGGTGGCTAAACCCGTGGTCTTCGTGCCTTTTCCCTTCGCGGCGGAAGATCATCAGACGGTCAACGCACAACACCTGGTGGAGAAGAAAGCTGCCCTCATGGTCAAAGACAGCGAAGCCAAAGACAAGCTTGTCGCGACCACGATCGGCCTGGTACACGATAAGGCCCTGCAGCAACAGTTGAAAGAGAATATCGGCAAATTGGCCGTCAGGGATGCGGCTGACCGGATCGCGAATGAGATCCTGGAGGCGATCGGCCCGAAAGGCGGTATCGCCCCGGACACCCGAAATAATAATAATAATGGTTGAACTAAAAGATATAAAAAGGATCTATTTCATCGGTATTGGCGGTATCGGGATGAGCGCACTGGCAAGGTACTTCCACTTCCACGGCAAAGCGGTCAGTGGTTACGATCGAACAGCTACAACCCTGACCAGGCAGTTGGAAAACGAAGGAATACCCGTTCACTATGAAGACGATCCGGCAGCGGCGCCGAAGGATGCAGACCTCGTCGTCTACACCCCGGCCGTACCAAAAGATCATCGGGAATGGCTGTATTATAAAGAACACGGCTACCCGCTGTTGAAGCGCAGCGACGTCCTGGGCATGATCACCAGTAGCTCTTTTAATATTTGCGTGGCAGGCACGCATGGCAAGACCACCATCTCGACCATGATCGCTCACATCCTTCGGCATACCGGCTACGGCTGTAATGCCTTCCTGGGAGGAATTTCTGTTAACTATAACAGCAATTTCTGGAGCGACCCGCGAAATGTATGTGTGGTGGAAGCAGACGAGTACGACCGGAGCTTTCTGAAACTTAGCCCCGACATCGCCGTCGTCACGGCCATGGATGCCGATCATCTCGATATCTATGGGACGGCTGAAGCAGTGCACGAGGCTTTTGTCCAGTTCTCCGGCCGGCTTAAACCCGGCGGACTTTTGCTGAACAAAAAAGGGCTGGACCTGAAAGGTGACCCGCAATGGACTTATGGCTTAGTCGACGGCGCTGACTTTTTTGCCTCGGATATCACCATCGACCAGGGCGACTACCTGTTCAACGTGCAGACGGGCGATTGGCAGCTGAAAAATGTTGTCCTCACCATGGGCGGCCGCCACAACGTAGAGAATGCCACCGCAGCCATCGCCGTAGCTCATCGCCTCGGTATCGCCGGTGATGCGATAATACCGGCTGTCGCAGCCTTCCGGGGCGTCAAAAGACGCTTCGAGTATATCGTCAAAGAACCCCGCAGGGTCTTTATCGATGATTATGCTCACCACCCGGAAGAACTGAGGGCGCTGATCAGCGGGGCAAAGGAGCTGTTCGGCGGTATGAAATGTACGATCATCTTCCAGCCGCACCTGTTCAGCAGGACACGCGACTTTGTGGATGGATTCGCGACAAGCCTGGACCTCGCAGATGAAGTATTCCTGCTGCCGATCTACCCGGCCCGGGAATTGCCCATCGAAGGAGTGACGAGCCAGCTGATCGCAGAAAGGATGACACCGGGCAAGGCCATAGTAGTCGACAAACAGGAGATCTTGACGATCATAAAAGATAAAGTGGCGAAAGACGATTTGAAGTTATTGATCACAGCCGGAGCGGGAGATATCGATACGCTGATACAACCGATCCGGCAGTTGCTGAAGTAATTGTGAACGGGACTATTACTAACCCGGGCACCTTTGTACCCGTCTGACGGTCCGATAGGTCGTCGGGCGGGTCAAAAAAGGCGGATCATAGGATCCGCTTATGATGAGCATCATGGGAATTGGAACACATATCAGGAGGATCCTCTCCATCATCACCTGGAGCCTTACAGGCGCCGGTGTACTGGTATTACTGGTAGCGGCCATCCGTTACCGGAACAACAATACCTGTAAGGGAATTCTCATTGGTATCTCCGGCCCTTCGACAGGTTTCTTCATCGGGAAGAAAGACATCGCATCCCTGCTGACTCCGGCCGGCTCCCTAAAGATCCAGGACAGACCGATCCAATCTTTCGACCTGCGCCATATGGAGACCAGCCTGCAAAAGAATATCTGGATCAAAAAGGCACGACTGTTCTTTGATAATAATGGTGTCCTGCACGTCGACGTGACCGAGCGTACCCCTGCTACACGGATCTTTACCAATGAAGGCAGCAGCTTCTATCTCGATAGCGAGGGAGTACAATTGCCGGTAATTCCCCAACTGGCCGCCCGACTGCCGGTCTTCACCGCTTATCCGGCAAGGTCATCCGGTCATCAGTCAGCCGATGGTCACCAGTCAGCGACAGACCACCGCCAACCGACAGACAGCCTCCTGACGACCAGTATCCTCCACATCAGTAAATTCATCCGGGACGATTCATTCTGGTCGGCCCAGATCGCCCAGATCAATATCCTGCCAGACAGAACCTTCGAATTGGAGCCTGAGATTGGCGATCATCGAATCTCCTTTGGCGATGGCAGCGACATCGCCCAAAAATTCCACCGGCTCTTTCTCTTCTATAGCGAAGTGCTCAGCCGGACGGGATTCGATAAATACGAAAGAATAGACGTATCGTACGCCGGCCAGGTCGTCGCGACCAGGAAGGGCAGCGGCCAAAGCCGCTATGATTCTTTACAGGGAATGAATAATATCCGGCAGCTGATCCGCTCGGCGCAACAATTGCAACCCGATACGATCCGTCAGCAGGCTGTCCGGCCGCTGGAAAATAACAAACCGACGGAGCAGGATCTGGAAAATCATGATCTGTTGCCTGTCCCGGACAGTGCCATTAAAAATAAAAAAACAACTAAAATAAAATAAACTAAGCTATGAATCTCGAACAACCCATAATCGTCGGTCTCGACATCGGAACGACAAAGATTGCTGCCATAGCTGGCCGTAAGAACGAATACGGCAAGCTGGAAATATTAGGCTTCGGCCGCGCCAACTCGAATGGAGTCAAGCATGGCCAGGTACTCAATATAGATGAGACGATCAAGGCCATCCGCATGGCACTTGATAATTGCTATGCCTCTAATCCCAACCTCGAGATCTCCGAGGTCTATGTAGGCATCGCAGGTCATCATATCAAGAGTCTCCAGACCCGTGGCGACATCGTTCGTCAGAATACGGAAGAGGAAATCACCCGCCGGGAGATCGATCAGCTCGTCGCGGATCAGTATAAGACCTATATTCCCGCCGGCGATCAGATCATCGACGTCATTCCCCAGGAATTCACCGTTGATAATTTTCAGAATATTCCCAACCCCATCGGTTATGGCGGCGTAAAAGTCGGCGCCAATTTCCATATCATTACCGGTGACAAGAATGCCATCCGGAATATCAACCGGGCCGTGGAAAAGAGTAACCTCCTCACGAAGGACCTCGTCCTGCAGCCGCTGGCCTCCGCCGCTGCCGTAATGGGCCAGGAAGACCTGGAGGCGGGTGTAGCCATCGTCGATATCGGCGGCGGTACCACCGACCTGGCTGTATTCTACGAAGGCATTCTCAAACATACAGCCGTTATCCCCTTCGGCGGTGAGAATATCACCAATGATATCAAGACCGGCCTCGGTGTGTTGAAGACCCAGGCCGAACAGATGAAGGTGCAATTCGGCTCAGCCCTGTCGAATGAAGCCAAAGCGAATGCCTACATCACTATCCCCGGTCTGCGCGGAATGCCCGCCAAGGAGATCAGCGTCAAGAACCTGGCCGGTATCATCCAGGCCCGGATGAGCGAGATCATGGATTTCGTGACCTATCATCTCAAACAGGTAGGCCTCGATAACCGCAGTCTGAATGGAGGGATCGTCATGACGGGCGGCGGAGCCCAGCTCCGGCATCTCATCCAGCTGACAGAATACATCACTGGCCTGAATGCCCGCATCGGCTATCCTACGGAACACCTGGCCGCCGGACACATCGAAGAACTCGCCAAGCCTACCTACTCCACTTGTATCGGCCTTATCCTGAAAGGATACAGCGACTACGAACATAATCGGAAGGAGTTTGAAAAGGACTACCGGAAGGTGGAGATCCCGGACAACCTGAGAAAAGCAGAGACGCATGCGGCACAGGTTGCGGCCGGAGAAGAAGAAGATCACGAGCAGTCGGTCAATGTGCGCAACCGGAAAGGTGTTAAAGATTTCTGGGGCAAATTCAAAGATGGCATCATAGATCTTTTCAAAGAGGAAGAAGATCATACCCTTTAATAAGTGAACCGGGCGCCCGGAAGGCCGGACCCGGATCCACAATCCTACCCCCGTGAATGAAGTGAATTAGTGTGTTAATTTTTAAATTTTTTGTTTATGATTCATTTTGATTTACCGAAAGAGAAGTCATCCATCATCAAAGTCATTGGTGTGGGTGGCGGTGGCAGCAATGCTGTTAACCATATGTTCAGCCAGAACATAGAGGGAGTGAATTTCATCATTTGTAATACCGATGCTCAGGCAATAGCGCAAAGCCGCGTTCCCAACAAGATACAGCTGGGACCCCACCTGACCCAGGGACTGGGGGCCGGCGCCAATCCCGACATCGGCAGGCAGGCGACGGAAGAAAGTCTGGAGGAAATCAAAGGGATCCTCGAAGTCAATACCAAGATGGCCTTCATCACGGCCGGCATGGGCGGCGGTACCGGTACCGGCGGAGCCCCTATCATCTCCAAAATCTGCAAGGACCTCGGTATCCTCACAGTAGGCATCATTACGACCCCCTTCTCTTATGAAGGGAAAAAACGGCAGCTGCAGGCGGAAGAAGGCATCCGCGTCATGAAACAATATGTCGACACACTCCTCGTCATCAGCAATGACAAATTGCGCCACCAGTTTGGTAACCTGAAGATGAAAGAGGCCTTCGCCAAAGCCGACAACATCCTTGCGACAGCAGCCAAATGTATCACCGACGTCATCAACAGCACCGGCCAGATCAATGTCGACTTCGCCGATGTATGCACCGTAATGCGCAACGGCGGCGTAGCTATCCTGGGTAGTGCAACGGCCAAAGGCGACAACCGTGCCCAAAAGGCGATAGAAGAAACCCTGAATTCACCCCTGCTCAATGATAATGATATCAGTGGAGCGAAATGGATCCTGATCAACATCAACTCCAGCGAAGGCGAACATGAATTCACCATGGATGAAGTAGAAGTCATCCAGAATTATCTCCTCAGCCAGGCCGGCGAACATACCGACGTGATCCTTGGCCTGGGCTATGATAATACCCTCGGATCCAGCCTCGGCATCACCCTTATCGCTACCGGCTTCGAACACCGGGACCCCTTCAATGTCAAATCGGTTGAAGCTGAACCAAGTGCCAAAAAAGAGGAAAAAATTCTCATGACGTTGGGTCTGCCCGAAGACCCTATGGAAATACGGCCTGTACGATCCTCTGTAGAAATCGCGACGGAAATGCAAGGTCCCTCACCGGTAGTGGGGCAGACTCCATCTGCTGTTCCATTACCGGCCGACCTTCAAAACTCTAAGCCCACTCCGGCCTCGGCCGCCGAAGGCTTGCCGAAGGCGGCCCCCGAAGCCTCGTTTAAGCCTACCCTGGCTGCTACCGCCTCTCCGCTGACCCTTTTCTCGGACATGCCCACCGAAATGCAGGCCAGGATGAGCCCGTCCACCGAAACGCCGGCTCCCGAACCCGCCGCCAGAATGACCCCCACGACCGATGACAGGTCTCCCCGCATCGAATGGGTCCTCAATCCCGAACCCGAACCCATCCAATCACAAAAATACCAGGCGCCCGGCGCCTCAAAAAGTTCTCCTGCGTCTGCAGCGTCAGGAGGATACCTCGCAAGGCCCTCCAATATCTATGCAGAAGACCCTTGGAATGACAAACAATCCACCCCAACGGCGGCCGAAGGTTCTCCCAAGGCTATGCCGGAACACAACGCTCCCGTGAAGGATCCGATCAGGAACACCACTGCAGGTGATCCTTCGTCGGAAGATGATTCTTCACCCGATATGCAGCTGGTGTTCAGGGAAACGGACCCAACGGCGGATGAGCCTGGGGCCCACCAAACTCACTCGCTTTCGGTGCCGAACTCACCCGTAGAGGAGCCTGCACAGCAGGACGATGCGGATGATCCCAAACGCAGGGCGGCCGAACGAATCAACAAGTTGCGAAACTTGTCGTTCAATATCAATGCCGCCGATCCGAATAATGAGTTTGAAACTGTGCCGGCCTACATCCGCCGTAATTTGGAATTGTACAACACAATCTCCAACGTAGAAAATTTCTATAGTAATTACGAAGTCAAGACCGATGAAAATAATAACACCGAGATCAGTACCATCAACACATTCCTGGATGGAAAAAGACCGGACTGATCAATCGACATTAGTTTGTTTTTAGTTGTTTTATTCCCTCCGGTTCCCCGGAGGGATTTTTTTATTTGCCACGACATGTCCTATCTTAGTACGATCAACTCAGTAAGCTATTTTGCATGCCGTTATTACTGTCTTTCGTGGCTATCCTGTGCCTGATCCTGCTGATCGTATGGTGCAAGCTGGACACCTTCATATCTTTCGTAGTGGTCAGCGTAGGGCTGGGACTGGCCTGCAGGCTGGACATCCATCGGATCAGTGAGGCTATTTCGAAAGGCATCGGCAATATCATGGGCTCGCTGGTGATCATCCTGGGCTTTGGGGCCATGCTGGGCAGGATGATAGCCGATAGCGGAGCGGCCCAGCAAATCACCCAATCCCTGGTGCGGCTCTCCGGCATTCGCCGGATCCAATGGGCCATGGCGCTGTCGGGCTTTCTCGTCGGCCTCCCGATGTTTTACTCGGCCGGTTTCATGGTGCTGATTCCCCTGGTCTATGCCGTGGGGGCCGCTACGGAACTGCCCCTACTTTACCTGGGCATCCCCGTCCTGTCTGCACTGTCTGTAGCCCATGGCTTTCTCCCGCCTCACCCTTCTCCCACAGCCATCGCTCAGCAATTGCACGCCAATATCGGCCGGACACTGCTGTACGGTATTATCGTCGCCATCCCGACGATCATCCTGTCAGGTATCGTCTTCGGCCGGACCATGCGGAAATATAAATCGCAACCAAATACCGCCCTGCTGAAGGTCCGGCTCATGGAGCCGCACCAGTTGCCGGGATTGGGATTGAGCCTCGCTGTAGCGTTGATGCCCCTCATCCTGCTGTCGGCAACAGCCATTTTAGGGCTCATTCCCGGTGCCGGCGCCTTCAAAAAGGGGATTGATTTGATCGGCGACCCCAGCATGGACATGCTGCTGTCGGTCCTGGCAGGTATCTGGCTGCTGGGTCTTCGCCGGGGTAAACCCATGCGTGAAGTCATGCGGTCCCTGGAAGATGCCTTCAAAGGCGTAGCCCCCGTCATGCTGATCATCGCCGGCGCCGGCGCTTTCATGCAGGTCATGTCCGAAGGCGGAGTCAACGTTTATATCGCGGATAGTCTCGCCCATACCTCCGTCAGCCCGCTGCTCCTGGGATGGAGCGTAGCCGCCCTGATCCGCATCTGTACGGGATCCTCGACAGTCGCCGCATTGACGACGGTGGGGATTTTGTTGCCCTTATTGCAGCACTCGACGGTCCTCCCTGAACTACTGGTTCTGGCAATCGGCGCCGGCAGCATGACATTTTCACATGTCAACGACGGCGGTTTCTGGTTGTTCAAAGAATATTTTAACCTCACGATCCGCCAGACCTTTGCCACCTGGACGGTCATGGAAACAATGGTGTCGGTGGCGGGATTATTGATGGTATTATTGCTCAATCAAATCGTTCATTAAAGATGTCGACCATTCTTGTAACCGGTGGAACAGGTACCATCGGCGCTGTACTTACCCGCATGCTCATCGACAGCGGCCACCGCGTGATCGTCTTGTCCCGCAGTGCGCCTCCCTCGCCCGCCGAAGCCTCCTCCGGCCGCCCGCCCTTGGGCGCCGAAGCCTCTGGCGTAGGCGCCCTTCATCGCCTCCACTGGGACCCCGACGCCGGCACGATCGACCCCGAAGCCATCCGCCAGGCCGACTATATCGTTCATTTGGCCGGCGCCGGCGTAGCCGACAAAAGATGGAGCGATAAAAGAAAAAAGGTCATTGAAGAAAGCAGGACGAAAAGCTGCGACCTCCTCATCCGATCGCTCCGCGACATCCCCAATAAAGTGCAGGCGGTGATCAGTTCGTCCGCCATAGGCTGGTATGGCCCCGATCCTTCGATCCCGACTCCCCGCCCTTTTGAAGAGTCCGATCCACCCGCCGATGATTTTCTCGGCGAGACCTGCCGCCTCTGGGAAGCCGCCATCGCCCCCGTCACCGCCCTTGGCAAACGGCTGGTCATCATCCGCACCGGCATCGTGCTCAGCAAGACAGGAGGTGCCATGGCTGAATTCAAGCGGCCGGTACGGTTCGGCGCCGCCGCTATCCTGGGCAGCGGCCGTCAGACGGTCAGCTGGATCCATGTCGAAGACCTCTGCCGTCTCTACATGCAGGCCATCGACAACAACGAATGGACCGGCGTATTTAACGGAGTGGCCCCCCGGCCGGTTACCAACCGCATTCTCACACTCGAACTGGCCAGGCGACTCAAGGGGCGCTACTTCGTTCCGGTATACGTTCCGTCTTTTTTGCTGAAGATCATATTCGGGGAAATGAGCGTCGAAGTGTTGAAAAGCGTCACTGTCAGCGCCAAAAAAACCCGGATTGCCGGGTTTCAGTTCATTTATCCATCTATCGAAAATGCATTGGCGCAACTGCTCACCTGATGCGCTACAAATCATTTTTCAAAAAACTCCTGCCCGCGATCAGGCAATAAATGATAAGATAAATGACCGCCACCGCCAGGTATATGGGTAGGTGGCTTTCCCATCTCGCCGCTTCCTGCGTCGTAACGAGTGCCTTTACGTAAGATTGCGGGATCAGCCGGTCCGTGACTTCCTCCGGCAGGTACTCCATCCCGTTCATCTTATAATGACCCCGGAATACCAGGACAACGATGTCCTCGACCAGCATATACATCAGGAAAATGCTGATCGCCAGACCCGCACGTTTGATCAATAACCCTAACAGAAAGGCGATCATCGTAAAGGACAGCATCTGAACAAAATAAAATGGGATGAACCGAAAGCCCTCCCAGACCGACAGTCCATCAGGGACTTTGTTCCCGAAATAGCCGACCCCCAGCGCGGTCAGCATCACCACCACCGTGCTCAGCAGGCTTATCAGCCCGACTTCGATCAGCTTGACCCCGATAAACTGCCCCCTGCTCCAGCCATCGATAATATTCTGCCGATGGGTCTTGTAAGTAAATTCATTGGTCGTTAATGTAATGATCAGAATGGCGGGAATAATAAAAGTCAGCGTCGAATTCCAGCTGACGGTCTGCCATACATCGGGAAAGGCAAAAGGACTGCCGAGTATGCTCTTTCCATTGACTTTGGGAAAGCTGTTGTTCATGAGGTTGTACGCCCCATAGCTGCACGCCGGTATGATCGCAATGGTAATGGCCAGGAGGACCCAGAACGTACGGTAATTTTTTACCTTCATCCATTCTACCCGCAGGAGTTTTAGCATATAAGTTTTTTAATAGGTTAATTCGCGGTGGCGATCCTGGCTTTAGCCTTCTCTTCGGTTAGTTCCATGAATTTCGATTCGAGACTCCGTTTCTTTAATTGCAGATAGTTCAACACTACCCCTTTCTCAAAACAAAACCGGTTAAGCTCCCCGGTGTCCATCACTCCATTCCCGAAAAAGACCTGCACATGATGCTCAAAGGGCCTCACCTGCTTAACCCCGGATAATCCGGCTAACAACCCCTGCAGATTCGCCATTTGAGCAGGTTCCGCACCTACTTCGATAAAGTCTTCATTCACCAGCACCTCATTGACATCACCCGCCGTCAGCAATTGGCCCCGTTGCAGAATGGCGACATGCGTACAAACTTTTTCCACCTCATCCAGCAGATGACTGGCCAGAACGATCGTTTTGCCTTCCCGGGCCAGCTGCCGGATCACTTCCCGCGTCTCTGCAATCCCGACAGGATCTAATCCGTTCGTCGGCTCGTCGAATACCAGTACCTGTGGATTCCCCAGCAGACAGGAGGCAATCGCCAGCCTTTGCTTCATTCCCAGCGAATACGTGCTGAACCTGGAGTCCTTTCTTTCAGTGAGCTTGACGATCTCGAGGACTCGGGGGATGTCGCTTTCACCCTTGCCTTTGATGCCGGCAGCGATCCGCAAGTTTTGCTCTCCGGATAAGTAGTGATAGAAATTAGGCGTCTCCAGCAGGGTGCCGATCTGCTGCCGCTGCTGCTCGGAAGGCGGATTGCCGAACCAGGAATAGCTGCCGCCGCTGGCCTTCAGGACATCCATGACGATGCCCAGCAGCGTCGTCTTGCCGCTGCCATTAGGGCCCAGTACGCCGAAGACGGATCCTGCCGGGACTTCAAATGTCACCTGATTAAGCGCCCTGATCTTGCCGTAAAATTTTGTAATGGATTGAATGGATAAGATGCTGCTCATATGATTAGCCGGTTTGCTGATGTTTCTGATGGTAAAAAGAAGAAAACTCGCCCAGGATCGACAACGAGCGCTGGTCAAATGTCAGCCTTGATAATCTCAACCCGGCAAGATCACTGGTCAGCACCTTCCTCATGAAAGGATTCAATGTGCCTCCCGGTCCACCTGCCGCCGCGGCGGGGTCGTACTGATACTGTGGATCACACAGGGTTCCCCGCGGATACATGATGCCCGGCTGCCCTTTCCCCCGGATATCCAGGTCTTTAGGATGATCCAGGCCCAGCGTATGCCCATATTCGTGAGCGGCTGTGGTCGAATGGTTCAGGAGATTGCCAAGTTTGAAGTAACCGGTATTGCAACCCAAACCATCGACGGAAGAAATATCATGCTGGGAATATTCCTCGATGCGGAAAAAATTCAGCCGCGGATCGGTATTATGCCAGACGGCGGCAGGCTGAAGATCGGGTTGATACCGCCCTTCAATCTCGAATCTGACGGTGTACCAGTCCCCGCGGATCCTGACGGATCCCTTCGGCTCATTCCAGGTGGCTTCGACATCTGCGGCAATCTGTATCGCAAGGTTGCTGTCCGCGGCCCCGCCGTAGAAATATAATGCCGACCGGATGATCAATTGGTGAGAGGTAATATGCAATTCGGCTTCGCCCATAGTAAGTCAATATGCTAATGCAGTAATTCAGCTAATTTTTGTTCCAGCTCATCGCCCCTCAGCCCCTTGGCTACGATAATACCGTCCTTGTCCAGCAGGTAGTTCATAGGGATGCCCTCTATGCCATACAAAACAGCGGCACTGTTCTTCCATCCCTTCAGGTCCGACACCTGCATCCAGGGCAGGTCGTCTTTTCTGACCGCCCCGATCCACGGACTCTTTTCATCGTCTAATGAAACACCTAATACCGTAAACCCTTTCGAATGATAGGCCCGGTAACTCTTGAGCACATTAGGATTTTCCTCCCGGCAGGGACCGCACCAACTGGCCCAGAAATCCACCAGCACATATTGACCTTTGAAAGAGGATAGGGCGACCGGTTTTCCCTTTATATCCGTCTGCGTAAAATCAGGGGCAGGTCTTCCGACACCCGTCAGGAGGGCGGCATCCAGTGTCTTTTTCAGCAGCTTTCCCAAATGGGAGGATTGCAATTCCGGTGTAAAACCGTTGTAGATGCCCTGCAGCTCGATCCCATCCGGATCATAGCTGTAAAAATCCCGTACTTCCTCTATCGCTACATAAGAAGAAGGATGGGCCGCGGCATACTCCTTTACGAGTTGGTTTCGCTGTTTGAAATTTCCATCGCGCACCGCTAAAAGGCTGTCGGTCCGGGATTTCTTTTTTGCTTTTTCTGCCGCGTTATAGGCCGACTCCCATGTATCCCAGTTGACCTGTGCAATGATTGATTTTTCCTTTTGCTGATAAGCAAAATACTCTTCTTGTATCGGCGCCCCGCTGGCCACGGCAGAAGAAAGTGAATCCTTCGTCCCCGTCAGTTCGAGAGCGCCTGCCTGTATGAAGAAAGGCAGGCTGTAAATATTGTCCCGGTTCAGCTTCTTGAACACCAGGTGGCAAAGCTCCGGTTCTTTAACGGACCCGGCAAAATGGAACCAGCCCCGGCTCATGAGGGTCGAATCGGTCGGTCCGTCGCCTGGGTGATAGAGAAAGACCCATCCTGTATCCAGACCACGTATGCTTCCATGTAAGGTATATGCTGAATCTTGCGCTGACACGGATCCGGGCAAAATACCCAAGGCAAGCGCTATACCACCGATGAACTTCAGATAATTCATTTTACTAAATTATGATTTTTCATTCATCCGCATGGTTCCTTCATCCGTCTCCTGCGACGGATTATCCGCCGGCCCTACCGCTTGTCAATTCCTGATAGGTTTCCCGCCTTTCAGCACACTCTGTATCCTTTCCAGCGTCTTTTTTTCTCCGCAAAGGCTTAAAAATGCCTCCCTTTCCAGATCCAGAATATATTGCTCGCTCACCATCGTAGGCTCGCTCAGATCACCTCCGCACATGACATAGGCCAGCTTTTTGGCTACCACCACATCATGATCGGTCGCATACTGCCCCCGCCACATGGAATGGATACCCGCATACAATGCGCCCAGTGCCGAACGCCCCAGTACCTTCACATCTTTCCGGGGTACCGGCATCGTATAGCCATCATCGTACAATTCGATGACGGCAGTTTTAGCCTCCGCGCTCCGGCGGCCCTGGTTGATACTGAAGATATCGCGACCCTTTTTAAGGATACCCAGGTTAAAAGCTTCATAAGCCGAAGTGGATACTTTCGCGGTGGCAATGGTGAAAAATCTGTCCTTCAACGTGATCGTCTCCGGCTCGTCCTCATGCATCTCATCAGCAGCCCGGAGCGTGAACTCCTTCGTTCCACCCCCACCTGGTATCAGCCCGACACCCAGCTCTACCAGCCCGATATACGATTCCGCTGCCGGCACAACACGGTCGGCATGCAGGCTCAGCTCACAGGCCCCGCCCAGTGTCAACCCATGGGGAGCCACGACTACCGGCACGGCCGAATAGCGGGCACGCATCATAGTGGCCTGAAATTGCCGCACCGCCATATCCAACTCATCATAATCCTGTTCGATAGCCAGCATGAAGATCAGCCCCACATTGGCGCCCGCACTGAAATTCCCACCGTCACCCGCAATAACAAGACCCTTGTATTTCTCTTCTGCTATGCCTATGCCCCGTTGAATGCCTTCCAGCACTTCCCCGCCGATGGTTCCCAACTTGGTGTTCCATTCGAGGCCCAGCACGTCGTCGCCCAGGTGATACAGGTGACAGGCACTGTTGCTCCACACCGTCTGACCCGCAAAATTCTTCATCACCAGGAAAGCCTCTCCGCCAGGAAGCGGTTTATAACCCTTGCTTGGTACATCATAATATAGCCGCTTGCCGTTTTCGATTTTATAGAAAGTCTTTATCCCGGCAGCCAGCATCTCCTCTACCCAGGGAGCTACCCCATAACCCGCTTCCTTCATTTTCGGAATGATCGCCGCCACTCCCAGCACATCCCAGCTCTCGAATGCACCGATCTCCCAGCCAAATCCCGCCATCATCGCATCATCCACCCGATACAACTCATCGGAGATCTCGGGAATGCGGTAAGAAATATAGGAGAACAACCCATAATGAAAATGCCGGATGAACTCTCCCGCCTTATCCGTTCCCTGCATCAGCATTTTCAACCTTGTCTTCAGATCGTCAACCGCTTTCGCAGCCTCCGCGGAAGCGTATTTCGGCCGCTGCCGCGGCCCATATTCCATCGTCTTCAGATCCAGGGTCAGTATCTCTCTCTCTCCTCCAGCGCCCTTGGTCTTCTTGAAAAAACCCTGCCCCGTCTTATCTCCCAGCCATTTGTTTTCTACCATTTTATCCAGCCATGCCGGAATGCTGAACACTGCCCGCTGCTCGTCATTCGGGCAATTCTCCGCAACGCCCTTCGCGACTTTTACCAGGGTGTCGATCCCCACCACATCCGCAGTACGGAAAGTAGCCGACTTGGGCCGGCCGATCAGCGGACCCGTCAACGCATCCACTTCATCAATAGTCAATCCCATCTTTTCCAACAGCCGGAAGATGGCCATGATGCCATATACCCCAACCCGGTTAGCGATAAAGGCTGGCGTATCCTTGCAGAGCACCGTTGTCTTTCCCAGGTAAAGATCCCCGTAATGCAGGAGGAAATCGGTGACCGCCGGATCAGTGGCCGGGGTAGGGATGATCTCCAGTAGCCGCAGATAGCGGGGCGGATTGAAAAAATGCGTGCCGCAGAAATGCCGCTTGAAATCCTCGCTGCGGCCTTCGGTCATCAAATGAATGGGAATACCAGACGTATTGGACGTGATCAGCGTACCTGGCTTGCGATATTTCTCCACCTCGGTAAATATCTGTTGCTTGATATCAAGCCTTTCTACCACCACTTCTATAACCCAGTCGCAACCGGCTATATCCTTCATGTTATCGGTGAAGTTCCCTGTCGTGATCCTCGTGGCAACGTCCTTGGTATAAAGAGGAGACGGATTGGATTTGATCGCTGCGGCCAACGCTTCATTCACGACCCGGTTACGGACTGCCGGATGGTCCAGCGTAAGCTTTTTTGCCGATTCTGCCGGTGTTAGTTCCTTCGGAGCTATATCCAGTAAAAGAGTCGGAACGCCGATACCGGCAAAATGACAGGCAATCCTCGACCCCATTACCCCACTTCCCAATACGGCCACTTTTTTGATGATGCGGTTCATGGTAATGAAATTAGTTAGTTAAACAACTATATGGAGCTAAGGTAGGGAAAAAATCATTATTCCGTGCTTTCTCCTGAAATCGCTTGAACCGGTCACGCATAGGCCCCCTGGGTGCCCGTTATGGCTCCATAAAAGTGGTTGGATCAAAAGCCCCTTGTTAAAGGACCTTGCTCAATCTGGAAATCTCGTAATGGTCAGCCTTGCTCACAAAGTTCTGACGCTCCTTGATCTGCTGTTCCATGAGCAGGCGGGGATAGTTGTCGCCGGCCATATAGCTGACAGTAAGATAGACACCCCTTTCGATGATCACCTTATTGCCACAGATATCTGTCATATGAGCCTTAGCCTGACCCATCAATGCGGCCGGACACTCATATTTGCTACTGATAGAATTGAAAAGTATGTCGTTGGTCTTTTCAGTGAAGGAAAGAAAACTTAATTGAGAGTAGTAAAAGTAGGAATTGATAAAATGGAATTGTATCAGCACCTTTTGGTGTAGCAGCTTGGTGCGGTAGAAAAGTATTTTATGATCCTGGATATCATTGATATTCTTGACCTGGAAGGAAGGCATCCCTATACTCCATATCACCCTGCGTGGGGAGGCGCCGAACTGGATGTCCTGGGGCGCAATCAGCGTTTTGGTCAGGTAAGACTCGGCATGCTCCTCGGACAAGAGGTTATGCGCGAAATCCAGATAATATTGATTGATGAAACTCCGGTAGAAACTCTCCCTTTCCTGGTAGAATGAACTGTAGCGATTATACGGCAGGATGCGATATTGGTAGGTCTGTTTCATGGCTGATGATAGATATTAGATTTTACGAGGATATACTTGAAATAGAAACGACGAATCTAAGCCCCGACGTATTTCTTCAACAACTCTTTTTTTGAATTTGTATCCTCAAAAAGACCAACCTTGGATCATTTTCTACAAACTTCGGGATTTAGCATTACTGTAACGTTAATAAACAACGCTAAGTATCAACTTTTAAAGTTTTAAGGAATAGCACTTATGTTTTTGTCGGACAATAACTACAAAAGTTCATTTTTCTATAATAGATTGGACCAAAATGACATTCTGCAACCTGCCGGCGCAGATGCCAAGGAGACGGAGACTGTCCCCGGGTTGGAGGACGGCATACTCCCGATTGAACTGATCGTCCAGCCGGCAATCCACAGCGGCTTTCCCCTTTGGCAAGACTCCCAGCGTGATGGAATAGTGGCCGGTTTCGTCCTTCTGGACCTTTTGGACCCGCCCGGTTACCGCCAGGACCTTATAGAGATATAGACTATCGGAAAGCGCTTCATTATGATCGAATGCCGTCGCCAATTCAGCCGCGGTCATGGCAAAATCCACTTTGGCCAAACAACGGCCGGAAGCAGTGGATCGGAAGAAAATGCCGTAAATGCAGAGGGTTGCTATCAGACAAAAAAGGAAAACAACTCCGTATCGTATTCGTCTCTCCATGTAAATGAGACCCTATATACGAAAAAACGGCACCGCAGGATTTCTGCAGCCTCTAATAATTACAGCGTGCGGTCTTTACCGATCCGAGGTGCGGTCATTGCCGATCCCAGGTGCGGTCTCAACTGACCCCGGAGCCAGGCTGGATGGTCGACCCCGGCTGCACAAAATGTAGCTTGCCGGCTGGATCCTCCGCCATCAGGATCATGCCATTGCTTTCAATACCCCGCATTTTCCGGGGCGCCAGATTCGCCACGACCACCACCTGGTGGCCGACAATCTCCTCCGGCTTAAAATGCAGCGCAATCCCCGATACGATCGTTCGTTGTTCGCTGCCGAGATCGACGCTCAGCTTTAATAATTTATCGGCTTTCTCCACTTTTTCCGCGGCGACGATAGTGCCCACCCGCAGATCCAGTTTAGCAAAGTCATCATATACGATCTCCGGCTTGGCCACCGCTTCCTTCGTCACCGCCCCTTCCGGCACTATCGGCCCATCTGTTATCCTCGCCGCCGATGCAGCCTGCAACTTGGCGATCTGCTCCTTTACTTCCTCATCCTCTATCTTCCGGAACAGCAGTTCCGGCGCCCGCAGACTATACCCTACACTCAATAACTTCAGCTTTCCCGCATTCTCCCAATCCAGCATCTTTTCCACGACTTTCATCAGGTACAGCATCTTCCTGGCGGTAAAAGGCAGGAAAGGATTGATCAGGATAGCCAGGTTGGCCGTGATCTGCAGACACAAATGCAGGCAGTTGTCGATCAGCTGCTGATTACCGGGTGTCGCTTCCAGCGTCCGGGCGACAATCCAGGGCTCTTTCTTCTGCATGTATTTGTTGGCAAGGTCCGACAACATCATTACTTCGAACTGTGCATCGCGGAACCGGTATTCTTCCAACAGTTTCGTCACTTTTATCGCCGTCGCCTCGATCGCAATGATCATTTCCCTGTCCACATCATCCAACCGTTCGGTATGCAGCGGAGGCACTTTGCCATTGCATAATTTATGCATCAACACAAAGGTCCGGTTGACGAAGTTCCCGAATTTGCTGACGAGCTCGCTGTTGTTTGCATCCTGGAATCCCTTCCAGGTGAACTCACTGTCCTTCGTCTCGGGAGCGATCGTTGTCAAATAATACCGCAGACTGTCCGCCAGCTGGGTACCGCCATTATCTTTTTTGATGAAGTCATTGATATAGTCCTCCATCTCCAGTTTCCAGTTCCTGCTGGTGCTCATCTTGTCCCCTTCCAGGTTCATGAACTCGTTGGCCGGCACATTGTCCGGCAGGATATTCCCATGCAATTTCAGCATGATCGGGAAAATGATGCAATGAAAGACGATATTGTCCTTGCCGATAAAATGCACCAGCTTGGTATCCTTGTCATACCAATACGGCCGCCAGTCCTTGCCTGTATTCAGACCCCATTGCCGGGTGGCGCTGATATAGCCGATAGGCGCGTCGAACCATACATATAATACCTTGCCCTCCGCATCGGGCAACGGCACCTTGACACCCCAGTCGAGATCCCTCGTGACGGCCCTGGGCTGTAGCCCGCCATCGATCCAGCTCTTGCATTGTCCTACTACACTCGTCCGCCAGTCGTCTTTATGCTCGGTCAGGATCCACTCGCGCAGGAAATCCTCATATTTGTCCAGGGGCAGATACCAGTGCCGCGTACTCCGCTTCACCGGCGGCTTTCCGCTCAGCGTACTGTGCGGATTCAGCAGCATTTCCGGACTTAATGACGTACCGCAGTTCTCGCACTGATCGCCATAGGCGCGCGTATTACCGCATACTGGGCATGTACCGACAATATACCGGTCCGCCAGGAAGGTCTTCGCTTCCTCATCATAATATTGCTCGCTTTCTTTTACCTCCAGCTCCCCCCTGCTATTCAGATCGGTAAAAAACTCCTGCGCTGTCTCATGATGCAGCGGCTCACTGGTGCGGTGATAGATATCGAAGGAGATCCCCAGGTCGGCAAAGTTCTGGCGGATCAGTTCATGATATTTGTCGATAATGGCGCGGGGAGTCGTACCTTCTTTCATCGCCTGGATAGGAATGGCCGTTCCATGCTCATCGCTTCCGCAAATGAACGCTACATCACGCTTTTGCGCCCGTAGGTACCGTACATAAATATCCGCCGGCAGATAAGCTCCGGCCAGGTGACCAATATGCTTCAGCCCATTGGCATACGGCAATGCTGCAGTGATCAGATATCTTTTGGGTGAATTTGTCATAATGTAGCGCTAATGTCTGGCCTTCGGCCGGATGCAAAATTACGTCCTTTGGCTCACTCCTGCAATGCGAACTCTACGGATGCATTTTTCTTGTAATCGGTGGATAGAAAAAGCTCATACGTCTTTCCATGAACAGTCACCTCCATCAATGCCGTATTCGGCGGCAACGTGCCCAGGTTCTCCGCGAAAAGTACCAGCCTGTTGATAGGTTGACTCTTGTCGATGGCCACCAGCAGAACTTTCGGTTGAGCCGTCAGCTTATAATGCTGTAGTAATAGTTCGTTGTTCATATACAAGCTCACAGAATCCCCATCGATCTCGCCATTGTCATACAGCGTGACAGTGACCGTGTCGGTACCCCGGACAGGAATAGTCGCTATCACCGGAGTCTGCCTGTCCTGTAAAGCCTTTAATTGAGCTGAATCTTTTTTCTTCCGGGGCGGTATGACCACCGGAATAAAAGGAGGCGCCTTTTTCTCCAGCCGGATGGCCATCGAACCCACTTCCCCTCCCCCTGAACCCGTTGCGCTCTGCGGACCCGCGGCATTCTCCCAATGACCTTCCAACTCATCCCTGCGACCAGGGGTCCGCCGGTAATATAGAACGTGAAAGCCGGACCCTGCACGACCGGAATCGCCCATCGCGGCAGCCATGGAACTGTCTTCCCGGATGGTCAGCACCGAATCCTTACCATAAAATCGTCCGCTGATAATAAGATGTCTGATGTATTGCGTCTCGGGGAAATACCAATGCAATACGCCGGCTACCGCTGAATCGCCTTCTGTAATCGTCAGGACTATCTTTTGATGGGTGTCCGACCCATCGCCGGTGGCAGTCCCTGTCCATTGTCCGGTCAGATCCTGTGCCCGCAATCTTCCTCCCATCACTGATGACAATAACAATAAGATTGCCAATAAAGAACGCATGTATTAAAAGTAGTAATTTTAAACTCGCAATATTAATTATAATTATATTGTAAAGATGAATCGAAAAAACTTTCTTTCCTTACTAAGTATTGGCGCGATGGAGTCTGCATGGGCAACCAGCCAAACACGCCAGACTGCCGCTTCCCAATCAGGCGAAATCCGCCGGGATTCGGCACCCTCCTCCATCCTCCTGATCCCTCCCTACCTTCGGCCCGGCGATACGATCGGCATCACCTGTCCCGCCGGAAACATCACCCCGAAAGAGATCCAGCCCGCAATCCAGCAGATAGAAAGCTGGGGTTTCCATATCAAGGTCGGCGACACTGTCGGAAAAAAAGACTTCACCTTCGGCGGCACCGATGCCGAAAGACTCGCCGACTTCCAGCAAATGCTCGACGATCCCGCTGTCAACGCTATCCTCTGCGCTCGCGGCGGCTATGGCGCCGTTCATATTGTCGACGGATTGAATTTTTCTTCCCTGCTGCAACATCCTAAATGGATCATCGGCTTCAGCGATATCACCGTCCTCCTTTGCCATATTCATACCAATCTGCACATCGCATCCATTCATTCCAAAATGTGCAACAGCTTTCCGGATGACTGGTCAAAGGCAGAACCCGTTCAGGTGGCCTCTATCCTTTCCCTTCGTCAGGCGCTTAGCGGAGATAAGAAAATGCAATATACTACCCCGCCATACGACCTTAACCGGGCCGGATCGGCCGAAGGTCAGCTGATCGGCGGCAACCTCAAGACGATCGAAAGCCTCGCCGGCACCATTTCCGATATCGATACGGCCGGAAAGATCCTGTTCGTGGAAGACACCGGCGAATATCTGTACAGCATCGATCGCATGTTCTGGCACCTTCAGCGTACCGGAAAGCTCGACCGGCTGGCCGGTCTCATCATCGGCGGATTCAAAGTCAAACCAGATGATCCCGGCGATGACTTCGGGCGCACGGTCTATGATATCGTAACGGACAGGGTGAAACCCTACAGTTACCCCGTCTGCTTTAATTTTCCCGTCGGCCACCAGCCGGAAAACTATGCCTTCAAATACGGTATACCTCACACCCTCACCGTTCACCCCGATCAGGTTACCCTGGCGGAAATATAACACGGGAATATAACCCCAGCCAACCCATATCTCGCCAAATCTCCTTTTTTTTACCACATTTGGCGAAATATACTCCCCTCATATCTCGCCAAATCCCTCCTTTTTCCCTACTTTTGGCGAAATATAATCTACCATATCTCGCCAAATCTCCTTTTTTTTACCACATTTGGCAGCAAATAATACGTTTGAGATGGAAACCATCATAGGGCGCGAGGAGGAAAAAGCCAGCTTGGAAAAGTTGATCCGGTCGGGTGAACCTGAACTCGTTGCCGTATACGGACGCCGGCGGGTCGGCAAAACATTTTTGATCCGCAATGCCTTCCGGCAGGAATTGGCATTCGAGTTTTCCGGTATTCATCAGGCATCCCTGGAGCAACAATTGGAAAATTTCGGCGAAGCCCTGGCAAAAGCAATGGGTACCCCTCCGTTGATAAGGCCTGCCAGTTGGATAAGAGCATTTGCTATGCTGACAGATTATCTGACGCCCACCATCCGAAAAGAAAGGAAGGTGGTATTCTTCGATGAATTTCCATGGATCAATACACCACGTTCGGGGTTTCTGCCGGCATTTGAAAATTTCTGGAATTCCTGGGCTTCCCGGCAAAATAACCTGGTAGTGATCATCTGCGGATCCGCGGCAACCTGGATGATACAGAAAGTAATTAATAACAGAGGAGGCCTGCATAACAGAGTGACTCGCAGAATTAGGCTTTTACCGTTTACCCTGGCAGAAACGGAAGCTTTTTTAAAGGCAAGGAAAGTCAACCTAAACAGATACCAGGTGTTACAACTTTACATGGCGATGGGTGGCATCCCTCAATATTTGAAAGATATCGCACCGGGCGAAAGCGCCATCCAGACCATCGATCGTCTCTGCTTTACCAGGGACGGATTGCTGTATGACGAATTTAAAAGTCTTTACCATTCTCTGTTTGATGAAGCCACCGATCATATGGAAGTAGTCAGGGAACTGGCAAAAAAGGCATCGGGCCTGACCCGTGGTGAGATCATGGGGGCATGCAAATTAACGTCAGGCGGAGGAGTCAGCCAGCTATTGGAGGAATTGACTGAATCAGGTTTTATCACTCCCTATATTCCATTTGGTAAAACCAGGAAAGATGCTGTTTATAAATTGACGGACGAATATTCCCTTTTTTATATCCGGTTTATGGAGAACAGACGCACGGAAGGCACGGGTACATGGACCCGGTTGTCTGCGGCATCATCCTGGAAAAGCTGGAGTGGGTATGCTTTTGAAAGTATTTGCCAAAAACATTTTCCGTTGCTTAAAAAGGCATTGCGCATAGAAGGGGTGTATACCGAAGCATCGGTCTGGCGGTCGAAAGCCGGAAAGGGGATCCGCGGCGCCCAAATTGATTTGCTGATTGACCGGCAGGATCAATGCATCAATATTTGCGAAATGAAATTCTCTGTCAATACTTTCGAAATCACCGGAATCTATGCAGAAGAACTACAAAATAAATTGAACGTTTTCAGGGAGACGACAAAAACCCGCAAAACGTTATTTCTGACGATGGTTACAACTTACGGCGTGAAGAACAATAATAATTATACAGGCCTTGTCCAGCAGGAAATAACCATGGATGCCTTATTCAAATAGGTGTGTATCTTCAATATATGACTCATATTCCCCCATCCTTGCATCCCGGCGATACGATCGCCATCGTCTGCCCCGCCGGCTACATGCCCCGCGAAAAAGCACAGACCTGCATCGACACCTTGCAGCAGTGGGGATACCATGTCAGAGTCGGCCTTACTCTCGGCGGCGCTTCCGACAACTATTTCTCCGGGGACGACGAAGCCCGCCTGGCCGATTTTCAAGCAGCGCTCGACGACCCGGACGTCAAAGCCATCCTCTGCGGCCGCGGCGGTTATGGCCTCAGCCGCATCATCGACCGTATCGATTTCTCCCGCTTCCGACAGTCGCCCAAATGGATCATCGGCTACAGCGACATCACTGTCCTTCACGCTCATATCGAAGCTAACTTCAACATCGCGACCTTGCACGCTCCGATGGCCGGAGCCTTCAATGATGGCGGAGCAGAAGACTCGTATGTGCAGTCCCTGCGTCAGGCGCTGACAGGAGAGAAAACCGCCTACTCCTGTTCTTCCCATCTGTTCAATAGGGTAGGGCAGGCCACTGCGCCTCTCACCGGCGGCAACCTGGCATTGATCGCCCACCTCGCCGGCAGCTCTTCTGCCGTAACGACGGAAGGCAAAATCCTTTTCCTGGAAGATATCGGCGAATACCTGTATAATATCGACCGGATGCTGCGCCAGCTCAAACGCAGCGGCAGGCTCGACCGCCTGGCCGGTCTGATCGTCGGTAGCTTTACGGACCTGAAGGATACTACCCGCCCTTTCGGCGCTACTGTCGAAGAGATCATCCTCGATTGTATAAAAGAATATAATTATCCCGTCTGTTTCGGCTTCCCTGTAGGCCACGCCGCAGCAAACGTTGCCCTTAAGACAAGCGTGAAGTATGACCTGAAGATAGACGAAGGCCGGACCACCTTAACGGAGATCCGGCCTTAGCATCCAAATGAGCCTCCGAGGGCCTCTATTGACCCGGACCCGGCACCACCTCATAGGCATCCTGCCCGTCCTGGGTGATCGGTTGGTAATAGGTGTTGTTATAGACAAGGATATCCTCGCCGTTGACTTGCTGGTCGACAGCCCCTGTCGGTAATTCCGTGATCACAGCGCCCGGCGGCCCTTGCACAACTTGGTAACCCTGATCGGTTTGGACATAGAAAGCTCCGCCAAAATAATAATAAGTGTCGTTGCCTACCATGGTGGTCTCAAATCCGTCCGGTAAGGAAGGGACCACAGCGCCTACCGGCGGCGGCACTACCGAATACCCACCATTGCTGGGCAGATAATAACAGCCGTCGTCATAGTAATAACGCTGATTATTGAAGTTGAACCAGATCGCATCTGCCGCCAGCGACGTCAGGAAAAAGCCCATTGGGTGCCAGTGCGGTCCCCAATAATAAGGACGATAAGGATGATAAGCGTAAGGATGGACCCCACGATACTCACCCGTATGATATACGTTGACATTGTTGCGGACATTGATATTCGCATGAACATCCACACCCGCCCGCGCATCCGCCGGTCGGCTCAAATCGTGATTGCCATTATTCCGGCTGCCGCCATTGATGGTCGGCCTGGCCTCTTCAACTGGCCTGGCCTCGGGAGTGGGTCTGACTGCCGGAGCAGGTCTGACAGCTTCCTGCCTCGGCGCCGGGGCAGGGCGGGACGCAGGAGCGGGACGAGCCTCGGGAGCAGGACGGGCCATCGGCGCAGGCCTGGCACCCCCTCCCCCTCCACCATGACTGAATCGTTGTGCCATTCCGTATTGCGGGCACACGACTATTGCCAGCCCGAATACAGCGGCCATAATAACAGAACCGTATTTATATATAAAAGATTTTTGCATGATGCTGGGATTAATGGTAATGATTATTTTTTTGCGGTTAAGGGCACCAGTTTGACCTTCTGGGCTTTAAGCGGAATGGAAAAGTCAAACATCGCATCCGGAAGGGTAGGATTGACCTGCCAGTCGCTCAACACCGCCTCATATTGTGGATTCATGGGTTTTGTGGTATATACGATGACCATCTTCATCGGCAGCGTAAAGGCGTCATTGGAGATCCAGAACTGGAAACTCTTGTCTGTGCCCATACCCGCTATATGATAACATTCCTTGCCATCGATCGTCGTCAGACCCAGGTACACCAACTCTTTTGACTCGGCCAGGATATCGTCCACAAAGGTTGGATACAGGAAATCAGCCGCGGGGAATTCGATGCCATATCGCCTGCTCACGGTATCTATCATCTCCACCACCGATGCCGGCGCTTCAATCTGGCCATATTGATTTCTGTCCATTGAATAATAACTTAATGTTTTACCATCATAATACAGGTCCCGGCTTCCCCGGTCCCCATCGGCTTTTACCAGCAACTTATTCGAACCATGCAAAAAGAGATGCTCTTCGTCAGTATGCTTGATCAACCCTAATTCCTTGCTGGTAACGTCGTAATTGGACTTGATCGTTACACTGCATGAACCCAAATCCCCGATTATTGCGCTCATCTTATCGAGGATGGCGACCGCTACAGTGTCGATCCTGCGTACTTGTGCCGCCTGCACCTTCTGTGCCGCCGGGGCCTTCTGTGCCTTCTGTGCCCGAAGCCCTATGCTGGCAATAAAGCCAAAGAGAAGCAGAAAAAAGAATTTTTTATTCATGGTTCTTCATTTTTGATATGCCCGCAAGGTTGACAAAATACCGTTACAGGTCACAATACAATAATTATAGAATCGTTAACAATCTGTCATTGAATTCCTTGTCTAAATTACTACTTTTGACGAAACCTGACCGGTTAAGATTAACGTTATGAAAAAAATCTCCCTTAGCCTTTTCCTAAGTACCTTGGCCGTGCTCTTGATTATCTCGTGTAAAAAAAGTAATTCCGGCGGCGGTTCCGCGGCTTCTACTTCCTACCTCTCTTCCGTTGTATCGTACGCACCGCAGCTAAAAATAGTCGATTCTTTCTATTACGACAGCACTCACCTGCTGGATACCTTTTCGATGTCAATTTATGACACCACCTCCGGCAACCCCCTGTTCAACAACTACACCATCCAATTTCTATACAAGAGCCCGAACACCTATCCTTCCTGGTACTATCTGTACGATGTTACCTACGGGAATTTTGGCGACTATCATCTGTTGTCTTATGACGGTTCGGGACGGATCTCCAAGGATACCAGCCTGAGCGGCAGCGGTAGCGTCGCCAATTATTCCTATCCAAACAATAATATTGTCGCGACCAACCTGCCCGAAGGCACTCCCCAGGACAATCAAATCGATACCTTCTATATAACCAACGGCAATGTCAGTACGGAAACTATCTATACGTCTAATATTCCGGGTCAGCCCGACCAGCAGCAGGCCGATGCCCAGTACACGTATTCTTCGGTGGCGAATCCAGCCTGGCACGCTACTATATCCGATGCTATCGGCCCCTTGCTCAGCAATTTTACCCAATATAATAATGGGGGTTTCATAGACTTCCTGTCTAGAAACGTCCTCAAACTGGCGACAGGAACCGAGACGGGCGGACCTGCCACCTTCTCTCTCAGCTATACCCAGACCCTCGACAACGAGAACAGACTTTCCAAACTCACCAGTCCGACAGGTGCGGCCGCCGGAAGTATCGTATTCAGCTATTATCAATAAACGCCCCGAAAAAGGCCAACATCGAAAAAGCCACCCACGAAGGGCAACTTCCGATCATCAAGATCGATTAATTCTATCTTTACATAGATTTAATCTATAGCTTTGCGGCATGACTTTCGTCCAGCTGGAATATATTGTCGCCATCGATACCTACCGCCATTTTGCCACGGCCGCCGGCCACTGCTTCGTTACCCAGCCGACGCTCAGCATGCAGGTGCACAAACTGGAATTGGAACTGGGGATAAAAATTTTCGATCGTAGCAAACAGCCTGTCATCCCAACGGAAGCAGGACGCGAGATCATCGAACAGGCCCGCAAGATCCTCGGCGAACGACACCTCATCGGCGAGATCGTCCAGGCCAGGAAAGGCGTCCTCTCCGGCGAATTACGCATCGGTATCATCCCCACCCTCGCCCCTTACCTGTTGCCCCTCTTTGTACAGGACTTTTCAGCAAAATACCCGCAGATCAAACTCGTCGTTAATGAATTGACGACAGAATTAGTGACGGCTCGCCTGCGCGAAGGCCGGATCGATGTCGGTATCCTCGTCACACCATTGCAGGAGAACGGTATTCGTGAACAGGTGCTTTTCTACGAAGAACTGCTGGTCTACGTATCGAGGAAGAATGCGGCCTATAAAAAGACCTATATGCTGGCTCAGGATATCGACCCCAACAAATTATGGCTGCTCGAAGAAGGACATTGCTTCCGCTCCCAGATCGTCCGCCTATGCGAACTGCGGAAGGCCAGTAAGGAAGGCAGCCACTTCGACTACGAAGCCGGCAGCCTCGAAACCCTCCGCCGTATGGTCGAACTCAACGACGGAATCACTATCCTGCCCGAACTGGCCGCCATGGACCTCAGCACCAGACAACGTCAGCTCGTCCGCCATTTCAGGAAACCCGCCCCCATGCGCGAGGTCTCTCTCGTGGTCCACCGCGACTTCGTCAAGCAACGATTGGTCCAGGCACTGAAAGAAGAGATCATCCGCTCGATCCCCGAAAAAGTCCGCCTTAATAAGAACCTCAACGTGATTCCGATCTAAAATTTTTTTGCCCTTTCCCCCTCCCCCCGTAGCTTGCAACCCAATATGGCGATCAAAAAACTATTGCTGAATGTCTTAGGCGAAAAGAAGTACCTGTCCCTGCTGGCTGGCACCTTCCAGCGGCTTTACCCTACCGGCTGGCTGGGTTCGAATTACCAGGACGTCTATTTCCTCAGGCATATCATTGAAAAAGGCGCGTGGTGCACAGACATCGGCGCCCACCTCGGCTACTACACCCTCGAGCTCAGTCGCCTCACCGGTCCTTCCGGCCACGTCATCGCCATCGAACCAATGCCCGCCTTTAATCAAACCCTTCAGCGCCTCCTGAACCGCCATCACGCCACCAACGTCACCCTCCACCAGGTAGCCCTGGGCGGCGGAAATACGGAATACGTCGAAATGGGAATCCCTCAGGTCGGCAATGCGAAGAAATTCGCTTATGCCCGCGTCATGGAACACAGTCAGCATTTTCAATATGTCGAATCAGTGAAAGTGAAAAACGAATCCGGCGACCGGCTGCTACAGGACGTGCCCCGGCTGGATTTTATTAAATGCGATGTAGAAGGGCTGGAAGTACCCGTCTTTGCATCCATGCTGAAAGTGCTGGAAGCCCATCACCCCATCCTGCTCTGCGAACTGGTCGGCCAGCCCGACAGAATAGCCCTCTTCGAAATGATCCGCCCCATGGGTTATAGCGCCTACCGGCTGCTGAATGGCGCCCTGCATCCCCTTGATGTCTACGGTAACGACGTCGCCATCTC